>NZ_JAYKGW010000152.1:0-8270 GCF_035285525.1 Okeania sp.
ATTGAAGACTGGCGAACTGATGAAGTTTGGCTATATTTAATGCAGTGGGAAAATCCTTGGGGAAATAGTAATCAAGATTTACTAGCAATGTATCGAGGTGCAACGGAAGATAATGAATGTCCGTTAGTAGTTGATACTTCTACTCCTAGTTGTGGAAGTTCTCGGTTTGGATGCTGGGTTTGCACTTTAGTAGATACTGAGAAGTTTATGTCAGTAATGATTCAAAATGATGAAGAAAAAGAATGGTTACAACCATTAGTAGACTTGCGTAAAGAACTAGATATTTCTGACAGAAATAAAAGAGATTTTCGGAGGATTTGGGGTACAGTTCAACTGTTTGAACGGAAAGTAGATGGTGAAGTTTCTGTGGAACCAATACCAGGTCCTTACAAAAAAGAATGGCGGGATACTTTACTGAGAAAACTATTAGAAGCTCAAACAAAAATTCGGGAAACTGCTCCAGAAAATCTGCGAGATATTACTCTTATTTCTTTGGAAGAATTGAGTGAAATTAGACGTATTTGGTTGGAAGAAAAACACGAGTTTGATGATAGTTTACCTCGCATATATGAAGAGGTAACAGGAGAAGAATTTCAAGATTGTCGTCCTGGTGCAGGAATAAGTCTTTTAGGTAGTGATGAATGGTCTGTTTTAGAAGAAATATGTAATGAGGATGAAATGCACCTTGAACTTATGGCAAAACTATTAGATACAGAACGGCAATATTATATTAAGTCTCACCGATATAGGATTTATGAAAGTCTCGAAAAATGTTTTGAAACAAGTTCTCGTTCTAAGGAAGAAGCTATTCAAAATGCTCATAATAAAAGAGATTTAAAAGAAGCTGTCGAGACAGGAAAAGTGTCAGAGAAAATTAAACAATTAAGTTGGGCAAATATGAAGTTTTCTCGTCAAAGCTCAATAGATAATGAATAATGAATAATTACTTTTCTCTTTTGATAAATCTCTATTTTTTCCAGTCTGAGTCAGAGGCAAAAATTATCTGTTTTTTTAGCAAGAAAATTTGATTTTTCAGATGATGAAAATTTATCTGAAAAACTTATATCTGGAAAACCTCTATTTTCCCAGTGGTAGTTCTATATATGTAGTTATAAGTTAATGTAAATGATTAGTTCTTAACATTAATGTTGAAAATCTTACCGAATAATTAAGGAATGAGAATTAAATAATATCCACAAAAATTGGCTAGAAGTACCGCACTAAAATGCTCCTGTACAGGAAATCTGGAAGTTAATAAATTCTCATTCCTAATAATTAATAATTAGGGTTTGCTGAAAAAGTCTGATGGTAGAGGTAGGGAGTAGTTAGGAGTCAGGAAAAATAAGAGTTATAAAGGAATTAGTTAGCAGAATTGTCTCTTGATTTTTCTCTAAAGCGCGAGCTTTTTGTTCTAACTTTTTTAATCTTTTTGACCTAAAAGCTGATACTTTTTTCCAACAAACAAGTTGCTAAAATCTTTATTTTTAAATTCTTTCATATTTCTATACGCAAGCCCTAATTATTCATTCAACAATTCAGGTTGAAAGCCTCCCTTTATTAGGGAGAAAAATGAAAAATTTTCCTTTGAGTCAATCCCCTTTTTTCAAGAAGGGGTAATTATTAATTATTAATTGTTCATTATTAATTGCTGAATTCTTTCCTGCTTAAAAATTAAAAAATTATTGTGTAGGCGATCGCCTTCCGCAAAGCTCCGCTAACGCTGTATATAATCAGCTATAAAATTATCAGTATAATTATGTTAAAAAGAACTTCCCTAATTTTTCTTGTTATATCTATATCTATGTTTACAAGTACGATTTTTATTTACAAGAATAACGCAGCTAAAACAGAATCTTATAAATTTGTACCTTCAAAATCTTATAAATTTGTACCTTCAAAATCTTATACATCTCTACCTTCAGAATCTTATAAATCTCTACCTTCAGAATCTTATAAATCTGTACCTTCAGAATCTTATAAATCTGTACCCTCAGAATCTTATAAATCTGTACCCTCAGAATCTTATACATTTGTACCTTCAGAATCTTTGAAAGATATAGCAATGAACAGCGGTTTATCTGAAGAAGCTAATATTACAGTTTGCAACCTCAAAGGACTATGCGAACATCTCAACGGGAATGAACAACTCCTTAGTGTTGCTAGCTTAATGAAGCTACCTATTGCTGTAGCACTTATCGAAAAAATAACTACAAACAATATAGATATTAACACTCAAATTTATCTAGAACCAGAAAATTTTACTGAAGATAATTCAACCTTAGATGCAGGAAACAATTATACTTTAAAAGAACTGTTATCTGAAATGATTATTAATAGTAGTAATATTGCTCCTAATCAATTAATAGATTATTTGAGTCGTAGTTATATCAACCAAGTATTAGAGGAACAGGATTATAAAATATTAAGAGTCAATTCTAAATTCATAGGTGATTATATTATTCCATATGATATGGGATTCATTCCTAATACTGCAAATAGTGATGAACTTACTATAATGATGGTCCGTATTTATAGCAATCTTCATTTAACACACTATAAATTATTAGCTACTTTACTTGCTCAACAGCACGATCATGATTTAGGATTTACTGCATTAGAAAATACTAAAGTTCAATGGATGGGAGAAAAAACAGGTCAAAATGCTGGAGTTCTTGGTACTACTTTGGCTATAAAAGTATCAGGGGAAATTTATATTATTACTGTAATAGATGATGGAGATTATAGCGAAATAGCCCTTCGCAAATCTATTACCAATATCGCCGATTATATTTTCAAAAAAGAATCTTTTTGATGGCGATATATTCAGACTACTGGTACTTAAACATTTTCTGATTTCAGAAATTAATGTCATCACTTAATGGCTTATATTAACATATCACTACATATACAGAACTACCAAAAAATCAAGTTAATTATCTCGCTAATTTTCTCCCTATTCTCTACTCCGTATTCCCTAAAAAAACTAAAATGATTTTTCTAGAACTCGTCTTACAAAACTTCGGACCATACTTCGGTAAACAAACAATAAACCTTCGCCCTACTAACACTAACCATCCCCGTCCGATCATCTTATTTGGAGGTATGAATGGAGGCGGAAAAACTACTCTTTTAGATGCTATTCGTCTGGCACTTTATGGTCATCGTGCCCAATGTTCAACTAGAGGAAATTTAACTTATGGTGACTTTCTTTCTCAATGCGTAAATCGCAATACTCCTCCTACAGAAAAAACTCGAATTGAATTAGCTTTTGAACATATTCAAGACGACCAAGTTGTAGAATATCGTATCGTTCGTACTTGGGAAAAAAATCCGAAAGATGGTAAAGATAATCTAGGAATCCTTGATGGGGAATGGCCTGATTCTTACTTAGCAAATACCTGGGATGAATATATAGAAAATCTCTTACCTTTGGGAATTTCTAATCTATTTCTTTTTGATGGAGAACAAGTAAAAGAGTTAGCTGAACTAGAAATACCACCACCTTCAGTCGTAGATGCAATTCAATCATTATTAGGATTAGAATTAGCCGAACGTTTGGCAGCAGATTTAGATATTTTAGTGACTCGGAAAAAGAAACAACTTACTAAGACTAAAGAAATAGCAAATTTAGAAGAAATTGAACAAAAACTTCATCAGCAAAAAACAGATTTGGAAGTTGCTACAAAAAAATTGAAAGATTTAGAAAAGCAATTAGATAAATCTCAAGAAAAGCAAAAAAAAGCCATGAGAAAATTTGTCTCAGAAGGAGGAAAAATTGCTGCGGAAAAAAGTCAGTTAGAACAAGAGTTTAAAGATGTAGAATTGGAAATGGATAATGCTCGTCAAAAAATGGTTGAACTTGCTGGGGGTGCTTTACCTCTAGCTTTAATTTCTCCCCTTTTGGAACAAGCAAGTTCTCAAGGCGATTTAGAAATTTTACGTCAGGAAGCTGAAATTGCTTTGGATGCTTTTCAGGAAAGAGATAAACGTCTACTTGATTATCTGAATAATTTATCTATTCCTATTGATAAAGTTAGTAAAATTGAAGAGTTTCTCAATCAAGAAAATTTGACCCTGAAAGAAGAGATTAATCAAGTTGATGAACCTTGGTTATTGGCTGATGAAGAAGCTTTAACTTTATTAGAAAATTTGTTGCGCAATGACATTGAAAATTCTCGGAAAAATGCTCAAGAAAGTTTAAGTAGTTTGCAAGATTTGGAAGTAGAAATAAATGTTCTGGAAAAACAATTAGCAACCGCAGCATCTCCCGAAGCTTATGAACTTTTAGCAACTGCTTTGGAAGAAGCGCAAACTGAGTTAGCAAGAGTACAAGTTGCTTGTGAAAATAGTCAACGCGATCGCAAAAATTTGGAGGATGCGATTAATAAAACTAAGAAAGAATTGTTTAATTTTACCGACGAAACTATGGAGCGTCAAAATATTCAACATATAATTAATTCTTCTGCCAAAGTCAAGCAAACTTTACAGCTATTTAAAGATAAATTAACTGTCAAAAAACTCAATAAATTAGAAATAGAAATTACTGAATGTTTACGTTACCTTTTGCATAAGTCTGACTTAGTTCATCGCATCGCTATTGATACTCATAATTTTGCTCTTTCTCTCTATGATAATCAAGGCAAACTTGTTCCTAAACATCGAATATCTGCTGGAGAAAAACAACTTTTAGCAATTTCTTTTTTATGGGGTTTAGCAAGAGTTTCTGGTAGACGTTTACCTGTGGTTATTGATACACCTTTAGGTAGGTTAGATTCAGAGCATCGGCAAAATTTAGTTGAACGTTATTTCCCTGCTGCTAGTCATCAAGTAATTCTCTTATCTACTGATACTGAAGTTGGTAAATTAGAAGTAGAAAATTTGCGTAATTTAGAAGCGATCCAATACGAATATTTGCTCAAATATGATTCTCAAAAAAATCAAACTAATATCAAAAAAGGTTATTTCTGGTAATATAGAACTACTTGAATCGGGAATAGGGAACAGGTGCGAATTTCTATTTTTTTATTTACTTTTTGATTTGTCACAACCTATTTAAGATTGCTATATCACCTCTAATTTTTCTGCCCAACTCTTGCCCAAATACTAACTTTTTGACTTAGGCAAACATCTGGTACTTTTTTACTGCCTAAAATGACTAAAACCTTTAGATATAAATCCTTTTATATTTCATCAGCAATCCCTAATTATAGTTTGCTGAAAAAGTCTTTTAGTCCGAGGGAGGAGTCAGAATCTAGCAATTCTGCAATCCAGAAGGAATAGTCATTACAAAAGAGGTAGGAATAAGAATTATCTCTTGATTTTCTGTCACAATTAGCCAAAAATACTAATTAGCGTTGGTAATTTAATTGGTGGGATAATTTTTGAATAGGGGTGATTCCCATTACTTACTCTAGTTAAATATTTAGAGGTATTAAAAACAGATTACTTTTCAAACTTTATCCCTTGATTTACCAACGCTGACTTTTTAGCTTTCCCGACCTAAAATCTGGTACTTTTTTACTGCCTAAAATGACTAAAACCTTTAGATATAAATCCTTTTATATTTCATCAGCAATCCCTAATTATAGTTTGCTGAAAAAGCAGAGTGTGGGAACTGTAGTCCGGGTGGGAATAAAAATAATTAGGAGGAATAATTGTTCCTTAATTTTTCTGCCATAGCTAGCCTGAAATGCTAACTAATTGAAGTGTTTTTTGCTGAAATAAGTACACTTTTTTTGACCCAAAAAAGGTAAGTACCTTTATGTATCAATGCTTTGATATTTCCATACGGAAACCCTAATTACTAATTGTTAATTATTAATTATTAATTATTGATTTAACCTATTTTTTTATGTCAAAAAATAGAATTGCTAAAACTTCATTATTTTTTATAATATTTGTAGTTATTTGCTTGAATATTGGTTACTTTACTCCGAGAAATTTGAGTAATAATTCTGATGATTTGAACTTCTCAAATAAGACCATACCCATATATGTTTATAATATGGGTATTCATACAGATATTCTACTTCCAGTTCAAACCAAAATTTGGGATTGGCAACAACATTTAAACTTAAAATTAATAGCTAATCCATCAATTTCCATAAATTATCTAGCTTTTGGTTTAGGCGATAGAGCTTATTTTCTAGAAACTTATAATCAGACATCATTACCAATCGTGACAGCTTTGAAAGCTCTATTCCTACCAACACCTTCTGCAATCAGAGTATTAGCTTATCAAAATATTCCTCAAAAATATGAAATTAAATGTGTTATGATTAGTCAATCTAATTATCTAATTCTAACCAAATTTATCAATAATTCTTTTCAATTTGATGCCCAAAATAATAGAAAAATTATCAAAATAGACCCTAATTATAAAGTTGGTTTTTATGCAGGAAAAGATACCTATTCAATTTTAAGAGCTTGTAATGATTGGACAGCAGAAGCTCTGAGATTAGCAGGAATAACAACTCCTCTATGGTCAGGACTTTCTAGCTCAATTATGTATCATCTTAATGATAACTGCTAATAACTGCGATCGCTTTCTTAAATTCAAAATTCAAAAGTTCGAAATTTGTAGGTGTGTGACGGCATCCTTTTTTCAATTTTGGGGAAACTCCAGAAATTTTTCCTCACGCACCTTTTTTTGGGATTGGTAGACGATTTATAGTGCGTTACTGACACGCCTAAAAATGTAGGTTGGGTTGTTGCTTGCTAACCCGTAGCGGTACGATAGTGAAACTCAACAAAGCCATACTATTATTGGTGTTCGGTTTCGTTCCTTAACCCAATCTACAGCTACTTCATCAAATGCCTATTCCTGATGGTTGGTTAAATGAAACCTAATCTCTCAGCCCCCCCCTTCCCAGAAGCGCTTTGGGGGAGAGGTCTTAACCTATGTTCTGAAGCTAGAGCCGCTATAAAAGCTAACCCCCCAGCCCCCTTCCCAGAAGCGCCTTGGGGGAGAATAACTCCCCTCTCAAAAGTAGGAGAGGGGTTGGGGGAGAGGTCTTAACCTATGTTCTTCCCTGCAACACCAGACTTGAATAAATTATTTCCCTAAAAAAAGAGCCACTATTTTCCCACAATACTTATTTAATTAGATAATATAACAACTTTTTCTGCTTGTCAAGTGCGACCGCTATCAAATCCGTAAACCAAAGTAGGGACGTTCCATGGAACGTCCCTACAGGATGGTGAGGTACACTTAAAAATTAACCTCTATCTTTGTAACACAACCTTCCAGGTTGTTACAGCCTTCAAGGCTGTGTCACCACTCATTACTAAATCGCACAACTCAAACCACCTGACTTTTTAGTAAAACGAGCATTCTCCCGATAATCAACCCGACAATCTATCACCGCAGGAACATCTTGAGCAAGCGCCTCCTTCAAAATAGGAACTAAATCCGCAGCAGACTCTACTCGATAACCCTTCAAACCGAAACTCTCTGCAAATTTCACAAAATCAGGATTGCCAAACTTAATAAAAGAAGACGTACCAAAATGATTTTCCTGCTTCCACTCAATCAAACCATAACCGCCATCATTAAAAATCAAAGTCACAAAAGCAGTACCCACCCGCAAAGCAGTTTCCAACTCTTGACAGTTCATCATAAACCCACCATCTCCTGTTACTGCGACAACCTTGCGGTCAGGATAAACCAACTTGGCAGCGATCGCTCCCGGAATCGCAATACCCATCGCCGCAAAACCATTAGAAATCAAACAAGTATTAGGGCGATCGCAATGATAATGTCTAGCAATCCACATTTTATGGGCACCAACATCAGAAATCACAATATCCTCCGCACCCATAACCTGGCGTAAATCATAAATTAGTTTTTGAGGTTTAATCGGAAACCCATCATCCTTACCATATTCCTCATATTCAGAGCGCATATTTTTTCTAATTTCTGATATACTCGGACTTAATTTATTTATGCGCTCCGAACGTCGTAAAATTTCATTCAAAGAATCAGAAATATCTCCAATTATTTCTGCAATTGGAATATAACTGCTATCAATCTCCGCATATTTTTCCCCCACATGAATAATCGGAATTTCCCCTTGAGGATTCCATTTTTTCGGTGAATATTCAATCATATCGTAACCAATTGCAATCACCAAATCTGTTTCATCAAAAGCACAACTAATATAATCGCGTTGTTGTAAACCAGTCGTCCATAAAGACAAAGGATGAGTATAAGGTATCACACCTTTACCCATAAAAGTATTAGCAACCGGAATATTTAATTGTGTAGCAAA
>NZ_JAYKGW010000153.1:0-10832 GCF_035285525.1 Okeania sp.
GCGTTAGAACCTTCTCCAGCTCTTCCCAGAAAGGTAAAATTCTCGAAGTCAGAACTGACGAAAATATCTGCAAATTCAGTATTACTATTACGGCCTACTTCATCAATAAAAATGTCGTTTCCTGGACTGTCAATGATTGTTTGATTAGCAAAACCAACAGTTACAAATGAGCCTGTTGGCAGAGATAGAGAGTCGCTTTCGTTGCCGAACAATACGACATCTGTGCTGACGGGTATTGGAAAATTATTTCCTATGGCACCATAAGGTCCGTCAATAGGTCCGGCACCGCTATCGAAAAAATCAAAAACTGTATCTACAAATGCCATATTTACTCCCTGATAGCTAATGATGAACAAAGTTATTTTTACCAATAATGTTAGTAACTTTAACTCAGCAATCTACCTCAAACAACTAATAAACGTTAGCAATCCTGTTATAATCCAATTAGTAAATTTCCAACAGGAGGACATCTAACTGTGCCAGCTCAAGACCAACTCTTCTCCACAGCAGCCGAATATTGGGACTTAAAAACCCTCTATGCTGACATGGCCTCTGCTAAAGGCCGCCATCTAACACCTACTGAAAAGCTACATCTGCGGGGTCTTATATCTGGTTATAGTCCGGGAGAAATTGCCGAAAAACTCCATAAAAATGCTAACGGAGTTGAGGTGGCTTTGTGTAATACTTTATACCAATACGTCAGAATTTTGGTAGGCAAACAAGAAGACAAAATCCAAAACTGGAGAAATGTTTGTGAATGGTTGGAAGAAGCAGGTTATAAATCTCAGTTGCCCCTGGAACCAGAATCAGATGATTATTTATCAGCTAAACTTTTAATTAAAAAAGCTAATGTGGCACTAAATAAAAATCAAATTGTAGTTGACATCAACCTGCGAATAGTGGCCGACTCACCAGTAGAATTTCCAATCGCTGAAAATATCAAATACCACAGAGAAGAAGAACAATATTAGCTCATTAGGGTGCGTTAACGGAGTGTAATGCACTGAACATAATGGAAGAAGCGATACGTTATGACGGATTGCTAAATCTTTTTCAGATCAAAGAAAAAGCAGGAACAATATTAAAAATACTCTTCTAGATAACTAAACGCCTCCCTCTTTTTGCTATACTATGCTCTCCTCACTATTTCTGTTGAACAAATGTATCTATATGCTCAAATAAGCGATCGATGATTTCTGTATCTGTATATGGATTGAGCAAAACTGCCCGCAGCCAATAATGCCCACGATATCTTGGCAGTGATAAGAAAGTCTCACCCTTTTCCAGCAGATAAACTTGTAAATCTGAGTTCCATTTATCCCAATGGTTATCGGGAATCCAAGCAGGTATACTACGAAAGCAAACCAGATTTGTTTCTGATTCACCACTTGTTTCCAAAAAAGGGCGTTTTCTGACTTGCTGTATAAAATACTCCGTCAATACATAACTCTCGTCAATAAGTTGTTCGTAACCACTCTTACCAATATGCTGAAGTGATAGCCATAATTTCAAAATTTCGGCATGGCGAGTACCTTGAACGCTTATTTCACCTAAGTTAATAAAGTCTTCAGAGTCACGCATATAGGGTGCGGGAATTTGAAAAGCTTTTGTCAGACTTGCCATATCTCTAAACAAAACCATGGCACAAGTTTTTGCCACATATAACCATTTTTGCGGATTAAATGTAATGGAGTCGCTGTGTTCGATACCTGTTAATCGTTGACGTTGATTTTCGGACAAAATCAATGCACCGCCAGAAGTTGTGATTGATTCATACTGGATAATTGATAATTGATAATTGATAACTAAAGTTTAGCGATGGAATATCATTGGTACGGATACATCTTTGGGCAGAAATTTTTGGTGAATTTCCTTACCAACAAAAGATATCCAAATCCTCCCCCAAGAAGATGAAAAGATAATAGTTCATTACTTCAAGCTTCTGGGAACAGGTACTGATAACTGAAATTATCTGTGAGTTTTTTTTGCATACATAATTCATTGAAAATGTTAGATTATCTAATTTTAATTTTTAGCCTATCATATTAAACTTAGCTGAACTAATTTATAATTTTCCTATTGTCGTAACTAAAACCTTGTAGAGAACTTTCATACAACCTTCTTAATATGGTTTATCCAAATGAGAAAATCTGTAGGAGTTTATCCCAATTTTTAGGTGGAGGCCAGAAACCAGATATCTAAAGATAAAATTATTCTAAAAATTAATAACCTCGATAGAAATTATTTAGCTCTAATAATATACTTAATTTATATAAGTTTAGATTCAAGATGTAAAGATTTAGATGAACTTCAAAAAATATACTAACTATAAAAATTAAAAGTATATTGTATCAAATTTTGGAGTTTATTTATATTTTTAGACCCTTTAGTTTAATTTACAGGGTTTTCCTAACTTTGCAATAGCTGTGTGTGTAACATCCAGAATAAAATACTTACATATTTATTTATAATATTCAAAAACCCAAACATCTCTAAAAATAATGATAACTAACAAACTAATAGAAACCCAACCTTTAGAATCAGAAAATATCTCTATTTCTCTAGATTCATTACCAGAACCTTTTACTACTGATAGTGTTGGTAATCCTGCTACTATTATTCCAATTCCAGACAATCCAATTTTGCAAGTTCCAGATGGATTTACTGTTAATATTTTTGCTGAAGATTTACAAAGTCCTCGTTGGTTAGAAGTTACTCCCACTGGAGATGTATTAGTAACAGAAACTCCCCTGAATCAAATCCGTTTATTACGAGATACAGATGGGGATGGAACAGTAGATTTTTCTCAAGTTTTTGCAAGTGCAGAAAATGGATTAGATCGACCTTTTGGAATGGCTTTTACTGAAGATTATTTCTATGTCGGAAATACAAATTCTGTAGTCAGATATCCTTATAATATTGGCGATATAGCAATTAATGGAACTGGTGAAAAAATTGCCGATTTACCAGCAGGAGGTCATTGGACTCGGAACTTAGCAATTTCTGACAATAATCAACTTTTTGTTTCTATTGGTTCTGCCTCTAATGTATCTGTAGAACCATTACCTAGAGCATCAGTTTTAGTAATGAATTTAGATGGTTCTAATCAACAAACTTTTGCTTCAGGTTTAAGAAATCCTGTAGGTTTAGATTTTCATCCAATTACAAATCAACTTTTTACTACTGTAAATGAACGAGATGGATTAGGAGATGACCTAGTTCCTGATTATTTAACAGGATTAGAATCAGGGGAATTTTATGGTTGGCCTTATGCTTATTTATCACCTGATTTGGAAGACCCCAGAAGAGCTGGAGAAAATCCAGATTTAGTTGCTCAAACTGATACTCCAGATGTTTTATTTCAATCTCATTCGGCACCTTTAGGACTCCAATTTTATGATGAAGAAACTTTTCCAGCAGAATATCAAAATGGAGCTTTTGTCGCATTTCGAGGCAGTTGGAATCGTCAGGAACCTACAGGTTATAAATTAGTATTTGTACCCTTTGATGAAAATGGAAATCCTACAGGAGAATATCAAGATTTTTTAACAGGATTTTTAAATGTTTCAGAGGAAACAACTTGGGGTCGTCCGACAGGTTTACAGGTATTACCAGATGGGAGTTTGTTATTTACTGAAGAAGTAAATAATCGAATTTATCGGATTCAATTTCCGGAAAATGAAACGATAGAAGGTACTAATGAAAATGATAATTTGCAGAGTGGGGAAGGTAACGATCAACTTATTGGTAGAAGAGGTAATGATCGCCTCATTGGTAATGGTGGAGACGATATATTGATTGGTGGTAAAGGTGAAGATACCCTTAAGGGTGGTAAAGGTGAAGACACTCTTCAAGGTGGTAGAGGTAATGATAGACTATTTGGTAAACCTGGTAATGATTTGTTAATTGGTCATAGCGGTAATGATACTTTGTTAGGAGGTGAAGGTAACGATACTCTGAGTGGAGGTATTGGTCGCGATAGACTTAATTGTGGTTCTGGAAACGATGAACTCACGGGAGGTGGGAGTATTGACTACTTTATTTTTAATACTAATCAAGAATTTCAGACTGAGGATATAGGTATAGATACAATTACTGATTTTTCTCAAATCCAGGGAGACATTATTGTTCTAGACTTGACAACTTTTACTGCTATCAACAGCGAGTCGGAAAGAGGTTTCAGCATTGTCAGTGAGTTTGCAATAGTTACTAATGACGAACTAGCAGAAACTTCTGATGCTGTTATTGTTTATAACAGTGGAAATGGAAACTTATTTTACAACTCCAATGGTAGTGAAGTAGGTTTCGGCAATGGAGGTCAATTTGCTACTTTGACGAATATTCCATCCATAGAAGCAAAAGATTTCTTCCTCAGAAGTTAGGAAATTATATCAATCTGAAAAAAGAATGTTGCAAAACTCTAGGGTGTGTCATCAATTAGATGTGAGAAGCTTTATCAACAAAAGTAGTGGACTGACAAAGCTCAAACTGTTCATTACATCATTTGGGGGCGGGTTTATATAACTTCTGAAAATCGTTCATTTAACTGAGAAACCCGCCCCTACCGACCTCACAATTTCAGGTATGCGATCACTATATCTGAACCTACTCAATCGCGATCGCCATTTTTACTTAACAGAGAATAACCTTTTTGTCAACTTATTTAATTGATGACACACCCTAGTGATAGGGAAAACTTAACTGGGAATAGGTATGGAGGTATGGAGGTATGGAGGGAACAAAGATTCGTAGCAAACATTTATCAAATTGGTATTATATCAGGACTTACAAGGGAGGAACCCGGTTTCTACGAGAAATGGTTGTTTTGAACAGCAAGAATCTACCCTCGTACCGGGTTTCTGAGTTCCCCTCCCTGCGTAAGTCCTGTATATCATGTCCGGATAATCAATGATAAAAAACTTTTTCCTTTGATATCATGTCCGGTAGCATCGGTATTATATGGAAAAGGTAAGGAAGAAGGAAAAAGGAAGAAGCTTTAAAAGAAGGAAAGACCTTAATTTTTACACGCTCCGATACCAACGGACATGATCTGATATCTTTATCGTTATAGAGATATCAAAAATGCACAATTAATTCTGTTCCAGATAGTATTATTGTCAGCATTCAGCTATCAGTTATCAGCAATAAAAAACTCAACTTTAAGGAGGAGATTTAAACGCATAAAGAAAGTGAACAATGAATTTTGTAGTCAGACAAATTCCTGAATTATTACCTTTTCTCTAAAACTACAAGCAATAGCTGACCAGTGAATGCTGACTGCTGAATACTTACCGAAATAATTAATAATTAAACAATTAAACAATTAAATAATTAAATAATTCGCGCCTTGAAGCCTCCCCTTGGATAGGGGAAAAAAATAAATCTTTTCCTGAAGCGCCAATCCTCTCACTTTTAGGGAGGGGTAATTATCCATTAATGAAGTATTATTAACATTATCGTGATTAGGATTAGTAATCACAAACAGACCAATGTATACCATCTTTTTATATTGTGGTTATTAGACTTCTCCAGAAAATAGGCAATGGGCAATAGGAAGAAGTAATTCATAATCTCTGGATAAGAATTGATTTCCTGTTTTTTCTTTTTGGAGATGTCTAATCAATACTACCTAAATATGATAAATTTAAAGTTTTAATTAGTACAAAAAGTCAGTCAATGAATACCCCCTCCAATTTTTCCAGCTCACAAACTCCAAAAGCTGAAAACCTAACACAAGAAGCGGAACTTTACTACGCTCAAGGACAATTGTCAGAAGCGATCGCTTGTTGTCATGAAGCTTTAACTTTACAACCTAATTGGGCACCTACTTATGTTACCTTGGCAAATATTCTTCAGGCCCAGGGTAACATCTCAGAAGCAATTAGTCAATATAATCAGGCCATAGATTTGAATCCTGACTTATCCCAAGCTCATGTTAACTTGGGCAGTATGTTTTATCGTCAGGGAAAATTAGAAGAGGCGATCGCTTGTTACCGGAAAGCTATTCAACTCCAACCAGAGATGGCCGCTGCTTATTGGAATTTGGCCAAAGTGTGGCAAAAGATGGGTAAGTCAGATGAAGCGATCGCCTCCCAACAAAAAGCATTAGAATTAAATCCTAATTTAGGAGGAGTAGAGTTTAGTTTAAGGGAGGGATACAGGTTAGCTGAAGTGGGTAAATTAGCAGAAGCTATTGCAGCTTGGCAAACAGGGATTAAACTTCAGCCGGACTTAGGGGAAGCTTATTGTCAAATTGGAATTATTTGCAGAAATCAAGGTAAATTTTTTGAAGCTCTTCAAAACCTGAAAAAAGCGATTGAAATTCAACCTAATTATGTTACAGCTCATCAACATTTATGTGGCATTTTGAGAGATGGTAATAATTATCAAGTTGCTAGGGAAGCGGTGAATAAATATAGTCAAGAATGTAGTGAAATCGATCCGATTATGACTGCTATATATATGATTAGTACCCATCAAGTATCTGGCTTAAATGAAATTGCTAAAGATAGATTTTTGGAGCTGGAAACTAAACTGATAGAAGATATAAATATTATCAAAAAATCAGTTGAATTAAAATCTTTATATGGAAACTTTTTATTCAGCGTTCCTTATTTAAGAGATGATATTGAAGCTAACTCTCATTTCTACAAGTTAATATCTAATGCTTATAGTCAACTTGTTCTCAAACCTAAGTATAATAATCAGCAAAAATTGACAAATTTTGAGTATAGTCAAAGCCGAAAATTAAAAGTTGGATTTATATCCAGTCATTTTTGTAGACATTCTGTAGGTTGGTGTAGTCTCGATTTAATTAGAGAGTTAGGAAAGCTCGATACAGAAACTTATTTATATTCAACAGAACGTCTAAAAGTAGATGACCAAACCAATAAATTTAGTCAAGCTGTCACTAAATTATATGTACCGAAAAAATATCCTCAAGGAATAGCAGATGTCAAAGAAATTATTAGTGAAATTCAGCAAGACAAAATAGATATATTAATAGACTTAGACTCTCTAAGTTTACCAATTAATACAGAGATTCTCTATCATCAACCAGCACCTATTTGTATATCTTGGTTAGGATTTGATGCTCCTTACATATCCTCAGATAATTATTTTCTCTGTGACTGGAATACTCATCCCCAAAACCGAGATAAATACTATGTCGAAAAATTAGTGAGAATGCCAAATTCATTTGTAGCAGTTTCTGGTTTTGAAAGAATAGAAACAAATAAAGTTAAATTAAGAAGGTCTCAGAGAATAGATTCAGAGCAAATAGTTTATCTCTGTTTAACACCAGGTAGGAAATTTAATCGAGATTTAGTGAAAGCGCAAGTTACTATTTTGAAGCAAGTTCCTAATAGTATTTTAGTTCATAAAGGATTAGGAGATTTAGAAGTATTTAAAGCTGCTTATTATGAAGCTTGTCAAGCAGAAGGAATAAGTATTCATCGAATTAAATTTATGGATAGATTTTCTACAGAAGAAGAACACAGAACTATTTATTCTTTAGGAGATATTTTGCTTGATTCTTATCCTTATAATGGTGGTACTCATACTTTAGAAGCTTTATGGTTTAACTTGCCAGTTGTTACTCATACTGGAGAACAATTTTTATCTAGAATGGGTTATTCTTTTCTAGAGAGTTTAGATATTAAATTAGGAGTATCATGGTCATGGAAAGAATATATTGATTGGGGTGTGAAATTAGGTCAAGATTCTAATTTACGACAAGAATATATTGATATGTTAGTTAAGTCTAAAGAGTCGGAAAATTTAGCACCTTTGTGGAATCCCAAAAAATTTGCTCAAGATATGTATGCCATGATAGAACAATTAATAATGAACAATTAATAATTAACAACTGGACAGTGCCAAGTTCTAGGAATAACTATTGCTAGCTAATAGCTAAGGTTTTGAGCTATATAAAAGTTAGAAACTTTCTATTGAATAATTTAGGTGATTTCAGCAATTAATAATGAACAATTAATAATTAATAATTACCCCTTCTTCAAAGAAGGGGATTGACTAATCATGAAAATTTTTTATTTATCCCCTAGGATAGGGGAGGCTTCCAGAGGTGAATTGTTGAATGAATAATTATTGACTATCAACTTTTAATTATTCGGTAAGCTTGTACAAGTAATACTGTCAACCTTTAAAGCAAATATTTTTTTTAGGAGAACTTTGTACTCTTCAGTGAATAAATCTCAAAATTTTATCTAGTAGTTATCTTGTCTCAACCCTATTGACTGATATAGTTATTCTGAATCAGAATAGACATCTGCGGAAAAGAGGGAACAGGGAACAGGAAGGAGTAGTTAATGATTTATAGATAAGAATTGATTCTATTTTTTATTTCTGGAGATGTCTAATGAAACATTTTTTTTAACTGAAACTCTTTGATAGTAAAAAATTATTGTCTCAGGTTCGCTAATAACTGATAAATGATAACTGAAATAACCTGTTCCCTATTCCCTGTTCCCCATTCCCTATCTCAACTAGGAAATTAATTTTCCACAACTATTTAACTGAAAGAACTGAAGTGAAAATACCTATATTTAATCCCTATAGTAAACTTATTAAATTCTGGGAAGTATTGATTGTATGTGTTACCACTTATAATGCTTTTCTGATTCCATTCAGAATTGCTTTTAAAACAAGATTTAATGACATCTGGATTATATTAGATTTAATCGGGGATACTATTCTAGTAGCCGATATATTTCTCCAATTTCATCTAGGTTACTTTGAGCTAGGAGAATATATTGATGACCAAAAAAAGATAGGTCAACATTATTATAATTCCGGACTTTTTCTCAGACATTTAATAGTGAGTTTTCCTGGAGATTTAATCGCCAGAATTTCATTGCCCAACTCACTATTTATTATCGCCTGGTTGAGATTAACTCGTTTATTACGCTTACCTCAATTTTATCGAATTTTTAACAAGTGGGAAACTGATATTCATATTAATCCTACTTTGCTGAGAATGTTTAAATTAGTAATATTAATTATTTTAATTACTCATTGGGTAGGTTGTATTTGGTTTGTGATTGGTAGTTGGGAATCTAGTCACGGAAGTTCTTGGTTAATTTCTAAATCATTAGATTCAGCAAGTACAACAACTCAATATATTAACTCTCTATATTGGGCAATTACAACTCTGACTACCGTTGGATATGGAGATATTACTCCCGTTACTGAAATTGAAATAACATTTACTTTAATAGTTATGTTTTTAGGGATATCTCTATATGCTTATATTATTGGTAACGTATCTTCATTAATGTCTAACTTAGATGCTGTAACAACTAGATATCGAGAAAAGCTAGAGCAAATTCAAACCTATATGCGAGATAATAGAATTACTCTGAAGTTACAAGAAAATATTAGAGACTATTATCAATATATATGGCTAGAAAATCAAGATATTAGAGATTATCATATACTAGAAGAATTACCAGTTCCTTTAAGGATGAGATTAGCACTAGAGCTGCACAAAGAAGTAATTGAAAAAGTTCCAATTTTTCAAAATGCAAATCCAAATTTTGTGGGAGAAATAGTAATGGTATTAAAACCAGAAATACTACCTCCGAATGAATATATAATTCGTGAAGGTAAATGGGGAAATGAAATGTACTTTATTAGACGTGGAGCGGTGCAAGCTTTTTCAGAAAAAACTGGTACTGTATATAGAATTATGGAGGCAGGTACATTCTTTGGAGAAATTGCTATTTTATATGAAAAGCAACGTACTGCATCTGTTAAGACATTAACTTACTGTGAGTTATTTATCTTATATAAAGATGACTTTAAAAAAGTATTAGAACATTATCCAGAGTTTGCAGATCATGTTCAGAAAATAGCAGAAGAACGTTATGGAACTGGAATAAGTTAATACTAAGGAAGAAGGAAGAAGGAAGGGAAAAAACCTTTAACAAAAAGGAATAAACTATAGAGATAAACATCTAAAATTAATTGGAGTAGCTATTTTTAAACATTTCCGATCAACATCTATCTTTTTCCCTATTCTATTTATCGCTATTCTTCCCCTCCTGGGAGGGGTTAGGGGTGGGTTGGCTCCTGTCTCGTTTGGCAAAAACCGACATCCCGTGCAAAGATATGGTTAGAGCTTATATATATAGAAAAAAAATATGCAAGTATCAAAAACACCAACAATTAAATATATTAAACAACCAACTTCTCAAGCTTGGATAGAACAAGCGATCGCTAATTTAGACATTATTTTATTAGACCATTCTCACTGTGAAAGAAAAGCAGCAGGAGTAGCTATAAATTTAATGTTTCGTTATCCTTCTAATGCTAAACTTATTAAAATGTTAACTGCTATTGCTCATGAAGAATTAGAACATTTTGAACAAGTAAATCAGTGGTTAGAACGTCGAAATATTCCTTTAGCACCTTTAAATTCTCCTCCTTATGGAGCTGCTTTAAACAGTCAAGTTCGGCGAAATGAGCCTGAAAGAATGTTAGATTTATTATTAGTTTACTGTTTAATAGAAGCTCGTAGTCACGAACGTTTAGGTTTACTCGCTGATTATTGTCATGATTCTGAATTAGCAAAATTTTATCGTAGTTTAATGACATCTGAAGCTAGACATTATGGAGTATATTGGGTTTTAGCTACAACTTATTTTGAACAGAAAGTTGTGGAGAAAAGATTAGAAGAATTAGCACTATTTGAAAGTGAAATACTGAGTAATTTACATCCAGAACCGAGGATTCATAGTTAATATTAAGAAGGAAGAAGGAAGAAGGAAGAAGGAAGAAGGAAGAAGGAAGAAGGAAGAAGGAAGAAGGAAGAA
>NZ_JAYKGW010000154.1:0-37869 GCF_035285525.1 Okeania sp.
GGCATCGTGCTATTTTACCGGGCAGCTACCCACCGAGTATCTTCGCCACTGTAGCGTTTCACTTCCGAGTTCGGGATGGATCGGAGTGGTTCCACTACGTCATAGACACCAGGAAAAGCTAATAATAATTAGTTTATTATATTTGCCTTTAGTGCTTTTAGTTAGCAGGCGTTTTTTTTCCTTACATTTATAACTATAAATACCTTTTCTATAAATGTCAACCCCCTAAGCAAAATTTTTAAGTCAAAATTCAAAATTCATGCATTAAGAAGAAAATTATAGTTTTGTTTGTTTCCCAAAAATTCAATCAGCCATTTTTCCTAAACCAGCTCACCCAATAATAGAGTCGATCTGCTCATAATCCGTATATCCGTAGCCTAATCCGTGTCTAGCCTACCTAATTGTCAGCTCAAATCAGCCATTTTTCCTAAACCAGCTCACCCAATAATAGAGTCGATCTGCTCATAATCCGTATATCCGTGGCCTAATCCGTGTCTAGCCTACCTTTTTTCTCAAACCATTGAATCACCTGTTGGACTGTCAACTCCTGAAGTGGTACAGCAGACTCTTGAGCAACCTGCTTTAAAGGAGATAAAGAGGCCATTACCAATTTAATAAAAAAGTTCTCAAAATTAGCATCTATCTCTAAATTTTGCTTCACACTTTCATCCTTTTTAATCCAAGTTTGTACCTGTTCAGCAGGTATTTCTTCTGGAGTTAAACCTGTTTCCTCGGCTATTTGCCTTAAACATCTCAAAGAATAAATAGCTAATCGTGTTGAAAACTTATCCTTAGAAGTTAGGAGCGCTCCATCAACTTGAGCAGACTCTTCGGGTGTTAAAAATTCCATAGATGTTGAAGTAAAAATTCAAAAGTCAAAAGTAAGAAGAAAATTATAAAAGTAAATAGTTAATAAAGTAATTATTAATTATTAATTATTAATTATTAATTAATGAACTTCCTTCTGCTGAGTAATTAAATAACCACAACGATGCTCTCCATTAACTATCCAGTGAGTTCTCTCCACAATACAATCAGGCAGTACAGCCCCAAACATTTCTAATTCATGGCCACAAACACTGGGAAAAGATTCAGCCACATTAGATATAGCACAGTTGTGTTCTATAAAGATATAACCTTCAAATTCCTCTACAGTAGAATCACTTTTGAATTTTGAATTTTGAATTTTGAATTGTTGATTAGGATACCACTCTGCCATGTAACCCTCAGCTTTACGTAGCTCTACTAAATTGGCCACGCGCTCCGGCACTGAACCTGTCCCCAATAGTTGGCGATAGTGCATGGCCTTACGTTGCCATTGTTTCTGTAGTACTTGGCTTACTTGGTCATGTCCCATAGTTTCGGCCAAGGTATCTAGGAAAGAGACAGCAAATTGGTCATAACTATGGGGAAAGCGATCGCGTCCCTGAGTTGTCAGTTCATAAATATGTTGTGGCCTTCCCATTCCACTTGCTACTGATTTATATTTGATTAGTCCTTCTCCTTCTAAGTCTTTTAAATGGCGACGTGTGGCTTGGGGACTAATTTCTAGCGACTCAGCTAATTCTAATGCACTAGCTTGAGTTCGCTTCATCAAGTGTTGCAATATTTCTTGTTTGGTTGAATTTTGTTGAGTCGTTTCCATCATTTCAGTTATTAGTTATCAGTTATCAGTTATCAGTTAGCAGTTAGCAGTTAACACTACTTTCTGTAATAGAAAGGCCATAAAATCAGTTAACAGTTAACAGTACCTCCTGTAATAGAAAGGTCATAAAATCAGAAATTTCTTTTTTTGGTAGTCCTGCATAGTAATGGTGGACAAGAACAGGTAATGCTTGGTAGAGAAGCAAAATGTTTTTTTATGGGAGCAAGATGCTCCCACTGTTGTGTCTTGCTGTAAATACAATGCACTACTTCCTTTTTTTATCTCCTCGAATAGGGACAGTTGGGACTTTATTTCTTAGTCCAGTTTTTGGGTCAACAAAAAATATTTTTACTAAACTTTGACAACATCACTGTTGTTAATGTAACCTAAAATATATTAAAACAACAAATAAGTTGTTAAACTCAAAAAAAGGCCACTAGAGCCTCTGGTATTACTAATTAAGTAGATATAACTAGGAAAAAAAATATAATGACTGCTAAAGTAACAACCTTAGTGAATCAACCTTATAAATATGGTTTCGTCACTGATATTGAATCAGATACTATTCCTCGCGGACTGAGTGAAGATATTGTTCGTTTGATATCTGCTAAAAAAAATGAACCAGAGTTTATGCTCAACTTTCGTCTCAAAGCATATCAGAAATGGTTACAAATGAAGGAACCAGTTTGGGCGCAGGTAGACTATCCGAAAATTGATTATCAAAATATTATTTACTATTCTGCACCAAAAGTTCAAGACAAGAAGAAAAGTCTAGACGACGTCGATCCTACTCTTTTGGAGACTTTTGAGAAACTTGGCATTCCTTTATCGGAGCAGAAACGTCTGAGTAATGTTGCGGTTGATGCTGTATTTGATAGTGTTTCTATTGCGACTACTTTTAAAGAGAAACTTGCGGAAGAAGGAGTAATTTTTTGTTCTATTTCGGAAGCAGTGGAGGAATATCCAGAGTTAGTAGAAAAATATTTGGGCAGTGTTGTACCAGTGGGGGATAATTTTTTTGCGGCTCTGAACTCTGCTGTGTTTAGTGACGGTTCTTTTGTTTTTATTCCTAAAGGTGTACAATGTCCGATGGATTTGTCTACCTACTTTAGAATCAATAATGGTGACTCTGGTCAGTTTGAGCGGACTCTCATTGTAGCAGAGTCGGGTAGTTCAGTAACATATTTGGAAGGTTGCACTGCTCCGATGTTTGATACTAACCAACTTCATGCTGCGGTAGTTGAACTTGTTGCTCTTGACAATGCTCAAATTAAATATTCGACAGTACAAAACTGGTTTGCTGGGGATGAAAATGGTAAAGGTGGTATTTATAATTTTGTAACTAAGCGCGGTTTGTGCAAGGGGATAAATTCTAAAATTTCCTGGACGCAGGTGGAAACTGGTTCCGCTATTACTTGGAAATATCCTAGTTGTGTTTTGGTGGGTGACAACTCGGTGGGAGAGTTTTATTCTGTTGCTCTGACTAATAATAAACAACAAGCAGATACAGGTACAAAAATGGTACATATTGGCAAAAATACTCGCAGTACAATTATTTCTAAAGGTATTTCTGCTGGCAACTCTGCTAATAGTTATCGTGGTTTAGTGAAAATGGGTTCTGGTGCAAAAGGTGCGCGGAACTATTCTCAATGTGACTCGATGTTAATAGGCGATCGCGCTCAAGCTAATACTTTTCCTTACATTCAAGTAGATAATAATACTGCCAAAGTTGAACATGAAGCTTCTACTTCTAAAATAGGAGAAGACCAACTTTTTTATTTTAGTCAAAGAGGTATTTCTGCTGAAGATGCAGTGTCTATGATTATTAGTGGTTTCTGTCAGGATGTTTTTAATGAGTTACCTATGGAGTTTGCTGCGGAAGCTGATAAATTATTAAGTTTGAAATTAGAAGGAACAGTTGGATAATGAATAATTAATAATTAATAATTAATAATTAATAATGCTGGAAGTAAGCATTCAAATATCATATACCTAAAAAAAATCAAGCAATGATTAAGGTTAGGTTATTACCAATTTCATTTATAGCTGTTAATTATTCTTTGTGAATAATGCACCTATAGCTGAATGCTTACTGCTGGAAAGTACAAAGTTTTTCTAAAATCTGAAAGATTTAGCTAGTGGATAATTAATAATTAATAATGGTGGAGAGTAAAAAGTTTTTCTACAAGCTGAAAGACTTAGGGAACAATAGTCATTCCCAGAATTTTGTACTTTCTAGTTGATAATTTATAATTGTGAAAAATAATGTAATTAAAGAAAAATCCTTTGCATTTGCATTTGCAGAATTGTTAAATTGTCAAAACATCTTAATCAAGAAAAACGGGAGTATGTTTTATCAAAGCAATTACTTCGTAGTGGTACAGCAATTGGAGCTTTGGTGCGTGAATCTGAATACGCTGAAAGTAATGCTGACTTTGTACATAAAATGGCTATTGCCTTGAAAGAAGCCAATGAAACTCTATATTGGTTAGAGCTATTACCTATACGCAAATTATATTGATGTCAAAGGGTTTGAGTCAATTAATCAAGACTGTATAGAGCTATTAAAAGTCCTGACGGCTATTGTCAAATCGGCAAAATCAAACAACCAGTAAACAATTGATAATAAAAGAGTTTTTGAAGTTTCTAGTTTTCTATCTAACTCTCTAATTATTCATTATTCATTATTCATTATTCATTAAATTCCTGATAGCTATTGTCAAATCGCCAAAATTAAACAACCAGTAAACAATTTATTAATTATTAATTATTAATTATAAATAGCTATTGTTAAATCGGCACAATCAAACAACCAATAAACAATTAATAATTGATAATCAAATAGAAAGTTTCTATTTTTATATAGAAAACTCTAATTATTAATTATTAATTATTCATTATTAATTACAAAAAGACATGATCAAAGAAAATAGTGAAGTTATTTTATCTGTTAAAAATTTAACAGCTAATGTCGAAGGTAAAGAAATTCTCAAAGGCTTAAATTTAGAAATAAAAGCTGGGGAAATTCATGCTATTATGGGTCCGAATGGTTCTGGTAAAAGTACCTTTTCTAAAGTATTGGCTGGTCATCCTGCTTACGAAGTTACTGGCGGAGAAGTGACATTTTTAGGTCAAAATTTATTAGAAATGGAACCAGAAGAACGATCTTTAAATGGCATTTTCTTGGCTTTTCAATATCCTCTAGAAATTCCTGGAGTTAGCAATTTAGACTTTTTACGAGTTGCTTATAATACTAAACAGAAATATCAAGGATTAGAAGAATTAGATGCTTTTGATTTTGATGATTTAGTACAGGATAAATTAGATATTGTAAAGATGAAACCAGAATTTTTAGACCGGAGTGTAAATGAAGGTTTTTCTGGGGGAGAAAAAAAAAGAAATGAAATTTTACAAATGGCATTGTTAGAACCAAAATTAGCAATTTTAGATGAGACAGACTCAGGGTTAGATATTGATGCTTTGAGGATAGTAGCAAATGGAGTGAATCAATTAGCAAATGAATCAAATGCTATGTTAGTAATTACTCATTATCAACGTTTATTAAATTATATTGTTCCAGATTTTGTTCATGTTACCGGAGGTGGTAGAATTATTAAAACTGGTACAAAAGAACTAGCATTAGAATTAGAAGAAAAAGGTTATGATGATGTGGTTGCAGCAGCAAAAACTTAAACAATGAATAATGAATAATTAATAATGAATAATTGTCTCTTCTTATTTATTACTGGAGAGTACATAGAAGGTTTATAACTTTTAGCTTTAAAAGTATTGGCTAGCAATAGGTATTCCTAGAACTTGGCACTGTTGAAATTTCTTATAAAGAAGAAAATTGGTGAAAAGGATTTTTTTCTTTTACGCAGAAACTTTCAAAAATTCCCCCTAACTGATAACTGAAATGAACACTTTTTTTTAATTACTTCAAGACTTACGCAAAGAAACCGAGTTTCTAAAGTAAATCATTGTTTTTGACAAGAAATATCTAGGAGAAACCGGGTTTCTGGGTTCCCCTGTGGTACTACCCAAAGAAACCGAATTTCTAAAGTAAACCATTATTTTTGACAAGAAACATCTAGGAGAAACACGGTTTCTAGGTTCCTTAATAATTGAAGTGTCACCTTTGAAAGTCTAATTTTCCCTATTCCCTATTCCCTAGCGCATAGCGCATAAAAATTATGCAATTGTCCGTAAAACCAGAGATATCTTATTTAGAAAAATTACTTGCAGAATCTTGTAAAAAAGTTTCTCCAACTGTACCATCAGAGTACCCCCTAAATCCAAAAATGGCAACTTGGTTAGAAGAAGTACGCGATCGCGCAGCCACTTGGGTGCGTGAGTTGAGTATCCCTACTAAGCAAGATGAGGAATGGCGCTTTAATAACTTATCTCTAATGATGAAGTTAAATTTTCAAGCGTCCGCTCCAGTAAATTTAGATGTTTTAAATATTGCTCACTTGATTTTACCGGAAGCAATAAATAGTCGCTTGGTATTTGTGAATGGAGTATTTGCACCAAAGTTGTCATCCCTGACAGATATAGAAAATGAGGTATTTGTGGGCAACTTGGGACAGTTACCAACCGAATATCAAGAGCGCATCGGTAATTATTTGGCGAAACAACCAGGAACTCAAGAAGTATTTACTTCCCTGAATACTGCTGGTTTAACTGATGCAGCGGTGGTATGGTTGCCAAAAAATGCGGTGGTGGAGAAACCAATACATCTATTATTTATTGCTACTCAGACGGAAGTTCCCATATTGACTCAACGTCGTTGTTTAGTAGTAGCTGAATGTAATAGTAGCGCGACAATAGTTGAGCATTGTGTGACAGCACAAATAATTTGTCCGGAAGCACCAACTTCTCAACCCTATCTGACAAATACGGTGACAGAAATATGGGTGGAGGAAAATGCAGAAATTAATCATACCAGGATACAACGAGATGCAGGAGCAGCATTTCATATCGGCAAAACAGCGATCGCTCAAGCTAAAAATAGTCGTTATACTGGTAATGCTATTAATTTAGGAGGGAGGTTATTTCGTCATAATTTACAAGTTACTCAAATGGGTGAGGGAACGGAAACTAATCTTTATGGTTTAGCGTTTATTGGTAATGAGCAAGAAGCGGATACTCATAGCAACATTATTTTGAATCATCCGAATGGTGTGAGCGAGCAAATTTATAAGTGTATTGTTGATGATAAAGCACATTCTATATTTAATGGCAAAGTTTATGTTTCTCAAACTGCACAATTGACAAATGCTGCTCAATTAAATCGTAATTTATTACTTTCTTCTGGAGGGAGGGTTGATACAAAACCGCAGTTAGAAATTATTGCGGATAATGTGCAATGTTCTCATGGAGCAACTGTTAGTCAGTTGGAAGATGATGAGGTGTTTTATTTACAAAGTCGGGGTATAAATAAAGAGGCAAGTCGTAATTTATTAATTGATGCTTTTGCCGCTGAAATTCTGAATAAAATGCCTCTACCTTCTTTGCAAAAAATTTTAAAACAATGTGTTGCTTGTAAGGTTTAAAAGAAGGAGGAAGGAAGAAGTAAGAAGGAGGAAGTAAGAAGGAGGAAGGTAAATTAAAAAGTTGATTTAGATTTATGTTATGGTTGACTTTCGGTAAAATTAAATATCTTGGGGATTTGGTCTCCAAACCCGATACCAAACTTGTAATTTTTACCAATAAACATATTCAGAAAAGGTTCTGAAACTATTAATAAAATTTCAGATTTTTCTTGCCTCCATGACTGGAAATACTAATAATTCAATATGGTTTAATTAAGGATTTTTTTGCAGTTATGTAATATTCAAACTCATACAATCCTTTGATGTAAAATGTCATAGTATCGGTAAAATTAAATATCTTGGGGGTTGGGAGACCAAACGCCTACCAAACTTAGAATTTTTACCAATGAACATATTCAGAAAATGTTCTGAAAATATAAATTCAATATCCTAGGATTTTGGCTTCCCAATCCTCTACCAAAATTGAAATTTTCACCAATGAACATATTCAGAAAAGGATTTTTTTGCAGTTATGTAATATTCAAACTCATATAATCCTTTAACATCAAATCTGATAATATCGGTAAAATTTAATATCTTGGGGTTTGGAGACCAAACCCCTACCAAATTTGGAGTTTTTACTTTGCCAAAAACTATATAGTAAAATACTTCCCAAAAACCTCTAGGATTTATCAATATGTGTAAGGGCGAATGGCATTCGCCCCTACAATATAGATTATCATAACTGATAACTGATAACTGAAAAAGCTGATAACTGAAACAGATGACTATTATTCAAGAAAAAACTTTAGCAGACAAAACCCGCGCAGATTTTCCAATTTTAAATCAGAAAATAAATGGTAAACCACTGGTTTATTTAGATAATGCTGCTACTTCCCAAAAACCTCTAACAGTTTTAAATACTTGGCAGAAATATTATCTCAAATATAATGCCAATGTACACCGAGGTATTCATACTTTAAGCTCCAAAGCAACAGATGCTTATGAAGGAGCAAGAGATAAAGTAGCTACTTTTATTAATGCTGCATCTCGGAATGAAATTGTTTATACTCGAAATGCTAGTGAAGCTATTAATTTAGTTGCCTATTCTTGGGGTTTAAATAATCTCAAACCAGGAGACGAAATAATTGTTTCTGTTATCGAACATCATAGTAATTTTGTTCCTTGGCAAATGATTGCTCAAAAAACTGGAGCAGTTTTAAAATTTGTCGAACTAACAGAAACTCAAGAATTTAATTTAGAACAATATAAAACCTTAGTTTCCGACAAAACCAAGTTAGTAGCAGTCGGTCATATTTCTAATGTTTTAGGTTGTATTAATCCAGTCAAAGAAATTTGTTCAATTGCTCATCAAAATGGAGCCAAAGTCTTAATAGATGCTTGCCAAAGTGTACCTCATACTGTAGTAAATGTACAAGAAATAAACTGTGATTGGTTAGTAGCTTCAGGTCATAAAATGTGCGCTCCTACTGGTATTGGTTTTCTCTATGGAAAATTAGAATTACTAGAAGAAATGCCACCATTTTTAGGAGGAGGTGAAATGATTTCCGAAGTATTTCTTGACCATTCCACCTATGCAGAATTACCCCATAAATTTGAAGCAGGAACCCCAGCTATTGGAGAAGCGATCGCTCTGGGTGCAGCAGTAGATTATCTGACAAATATAGGTATGGAAAATATCCATAATTATGAAGCAGAATTAACTGCTTATTTGTTTAAAAAATTAGGTCAAATTCCTGAAATTACTATTTACGGACCTCAACCAAATAGTGATGGTGAAGGTAGAGCAGCATTAGCATCTTTTACAGTAGAAAATATTCATCCCAATGATTTATCAACAATGTTAGATGAAGCAGGAATAGCTATTCGTTCTGGTCATCATTGCGCTCAACCTTTACATCAATATTTAAAAGTTTCATCCACCGCAAGAGCAAGTTTATCTTTCTATAATACTCGTGATGATATTGATGCTTTTATTATTGCTTTAAAAGACACAATCGAATTTTTTGCTAATATTATGGGTTAAACTAAGGAAGAAGGAAGAAGAAAGAAGAAATTTTTTTTCCAACTAATATAAGTTGTAACATTTTATAGAACCCCTAATCGTATCTTTGCAAAAGTGAGGATTTAAAGAAAGGAGTCAGGAGTGAGGATTTCCAGAAATAGAATAGAGAAAAAAGTATAAAAATACCCCCATTATGCACCATCTACCCTACTCCCCTACTCCCCTACTCCCCTACTCCCCAGCTAATTTTATAGAGCAGCTTAGGGGTTCTATAGTAGGGGTTTGGAGACCAAACCCAAGCTAAAACGGTGCGTTACGACAGATTATTAAATGCCTTTTTATAGTTAATTTGTGTGGGTATTTTCATGTTTAATCTCAGCCGTTTCGCTGCGCGGCATGAAAAACGCAGCTTTGCGAAACGCAAAAACGCACTCTACAAACTTTGTTAATCATACTGCTATAAAATGTTCAATTTTTTTTACTAATATAAATTGTAACGTTTTATAGTAGGGGTTGGGTCTCCAAACCAAATCAAAAATGTGATTTGAAAACCAAAAAGTAGGGAAGTTGTATGCAACGTCCCTACAGGTTTATAATTTATCAAATTACAAATTTTTTCCAACTAATAGAGGTTATTATGAGAGAGTGGAATCTAAATAAACTGATAGTTATTAACTTAATTATTTTGAATATTGCGATTATTTTCCTAGCAGTAGCCTTAATTTTTTCACCCTATCAAACTTTAGCAACTTCTCTTCCTGAAACTAAAGAAAAAACCGAGCCAAAAATTGAATCAATAAATTCAGAAAAGTTAGCTCAGAGTAGGAAGATAAAATATGAATATAAAGTTGAATATCAATTTGGTTTTCCTCAAAGTGAGCAAGAAAGAAGCCAATATACAGAAGCTTTAAATAATGCTGGAAAAGATGGATGGGAATTAAGTCAAACTGATGTTGTTTTTAATCCTACTAACGGACGAGGATTATATATCCTCATTTTCAAAAGACAAAAATAAATCTTAATTCTTATCTTCAAAATGTGGAAAAAACCTAACTGCCAATCCCCTTTCCTGCTGCCATATTTCAAAGCTATCCCTTGTTTAATTGGGAAAATAGCAAAAATATCAAAAGACAATTTATCATACTAAAAAAAAGCTATCATACTGTCAAGCTGAAGATAGAAGAAATAGAAAAAATTATGTCAAAAACTAAACCATATCAACCTTTTTTGCTCCGTTTATTTCATAATATCAATGGTTTATTAGTAATAGCTTGTATAATTACAGGATTTTTGGTTTATGACAGTTGGGATGGTAGATTTGGCAAAATCGGTTTGACTATCAAAAACCGTAGTTTAATAGATATTCATGGAACTTTTGCTTTTGCTTTATTCTTTGTATTTTTGGGATTTATTATAGTTAGTATTAAAGTTGGTAAAAGCCGTTTAGTCAAATCAGATGATTGGCAAAAATTGACAAAGAACGTGGGTAAAAATATTTGGTGGTATACACTGCATCGCGCAGTGAATACCACAATTTTATTCTCAGCAATACTATCAATAGGTTCAGGGAAATTTCAAAATGAAAATTGGTTGGCTAATGGTGAAATTTATCATTTTTGGTACTCCCTGCATCTGATAAGTTGGCTAATCATGTTATTGGCGATCGCTACTCACTTATTAATGAGTACTAAAGTAGGTGGATATCCTCTCATTTTATCCATGTTTAATACCAAATATATGCCCCAAGAAAGCCCGAAATTATGGCTAGAAAAAATTATAGTTTGGTTAAAACACCCTAGATGGTAATTCAATAATTAACATTGTTCATTATTAATTGCTAAACTCTTTTTTATAAATAAGAGAACTGACTAAAATTATGATTTTTTCTTTTTTCTCCATGAATAGAAAGCCTTTATACCTGAATTTTTCCGGTGTATCTCATATTTGCCAAAATACTTTTTTCCTATTGTCAATTTTTAGTTTTGAAAGATAGTTGCTTCTTTACATTAAAATTCACATTTGACACTCCATAATGTAAAAAAAATACTTCAGTAGAAGGTAACAATAACTGATAAATGCTCGGAAAATAAAGGTATAAAGTTTCTCCATGAATGGAGAAAAAATAAACAAATTCCTTTTAGTTAATCCTCTTTTTTATTAAGAAGAGGTAATTATTAATTGTTAGTCATAGCTATCATGCGATCATAAACATAACGAGATAACTGAGGAAATATCTCCTGATCATTATGATAAGCAGCATCTTCTCCAAAAATAGCCAAAATATAAATAGCTTTATCATCCAAAGTTCTGACAAACGCTACCTCCATACGATGTTTAGTAGTCAAACCAACTTTAGAACCAAAATAAATATTAGGAGGTAAAGACTCACCCAAAAAACCTTTAATATTGTCAGTATCATCTGGCAATGCTCCCGGTCTTAAATCTCTCGTTAATAAATAAGCCATTCTCGTGCTATATTTCTGTGAAACTGCCTGCCTAGTGTATATTTCATACATTAATCGAATAGCATGGTCAGTGGAAATTAAATTGCTCAGAAACTTACCATTTTCTTGTCTTAGTTGGCGATCGCGACCTACCGGACCAGTTTGACTAGGAGAATATATAGGGTAATTTTTCGTACTCACAATTAAACCTTGATAACCTGCTTTTTGAAAAAAATCATTGACTGACTTTCTTTTTTCTAACCAAGTATTTAATTTTTCTCCTGCTAATTCATCTCCGGATTTCGTATTAGTAATTGCATCCAAAATTATACCAGCAGAATCATTATGAGACTTCTGCATCATCAATTTTAAATCTTCATGGAACTTAGATTCATCATCAATCAAACCTTGTTCAACTGCCCCATAAAATGCAGCCATCCAAAATAATTTAGCCACACTAGCAGGATATCTCAAAACTTGATTTTGATATCCAGCAAATGTGTGAACATCTTGGTTACTAACATCTATTAAACTAATAGATAAAGACTCTGTAGGTAGCCCTTTTTCTGTAACAATATTAACTAATTCATTAACTACTTCTTGTAACTGTGAACTAAAGCGTTTGTATGGTTCTTTACGAACATTATAGGCAAACCCTAAATCTTCAAGAGGTTGTTCTGGAACTGGGGAAACATAAGGTGGTACAAGAGTAGGTGATAGAGAAGATTCAGGAGTAGATATAGATGTTTCTGAAACTGGACGGCCTCTAAAAGGCAAACTAATAACCCAGCTAACTGTCATTAGTAAAGCAACTAAAATCAATATATTTTTATATTTTAACTTTGATAATATTACTTTTGCATTTTGAGTTTTAACTCGTCGAGGTACTTTAACTGGTCGTTGCTTAACTACCGGATATGATGGACGAACTCGACGACTAAATGTCTTAGGTGGTAGCTTTTCTGCTTGCATTTGAATAGTATATTAGAAATATAAGTGATAATAATTTTCTTCTCTATCAAGACTCTACTATAATATATACTTAAATTTTCAACTATAATTCAGAAAATTGATTTAGAGGCCAGTATCTTTAAAGAGGATGATGAGGGTATTGTACTATAATCATCTTTAAATTTACTTAAATTATTTGCATAATTTCAGAATCATTTATTTTAATAGGTTGGCAAATTTTTATCTGTAATCTAAATTACCAAAAGGTACTAATTAAAACTGATATATTTTTTTGATAAAATTAAAAATAATTATCAGTTATTACTTTCAATAATCTGAATGAAATGATAGGGTCATATTTTTATATAATAAATAATTGTATGGCAATAGTATTTGTCCCTTATGCAGCTTAAATCAACTATGATTTTCATAGCAATAATAAAATTAAAAATTGGGACTATCAAGTCAAAATGAAACTAGGGACAAATGATGAGTAACTTTATTAAAGTAACATCAAATATGATTATAGTCATCCACTGATTAGTGCCCAACTTACCTATCTTCAGCAATATCTAAAAAATCAAGCCTGATATCTATATGTTGATTTAATAGATAAACCTTGAAGCATAGGTATTCATTCAGGAAAAAGTATTTAGTAGTTGTCCATAAAAATAAGTGGATAAAATTTACTTTTTATTTACAAAAAAGTGTTTTATTTACAAAATTATGTTAAGATAATAGCAACTCTTAAAATAAAAGGAGAAAAAATATGGCCTCAGATAAAAAGATCAAAGCAGTAACCGTTCTGCGTAGCGACGCAGATTTTGGTGGTATTCCAGATACGATTAGTGGCAGTAAAAAAACCAAGAAGAAAAAGAAAAAACAAAGTATAGGAATGCTAGAGAAGCCTGTATTAGATTTAGCTAAACAGTTTGATAAGGCAACCACCGCATACAGAGAGGGTCACGAAAAGTCTAACTCCAAAAAAAGAGATGGTTGGATCAAAGATTTACCAAAAAACAGTACCAAAGCTTTAGGTAAGTTTAAAATTCCTTTTAGCCCTTTTTAATATTCCGGGAAAATCGTAACGTTAGCAAAAAAATGATGATCTGAATCAAAGAGATCATAAAAATCAATGCTAACTTTAATAGTATCTGTTAAAAAGAATAACTTACTAGGCAAGCAGTGTCATTCAAGGGATAACCTAAGACATTGAGAGTTGAGAATACCTTTAATTCTCATATCGTTAAAGTTGGTAAGGTTTCAAGCACTATTAAAAGCTTGTTGACTAATAGGTTATCTCGTGTGTTAGTTGTTTAGCACCTAGACAACTTGAATCCCAAAATAGCATAAAAAAAATAATTCCATTCGTAACAGCCACATTAGTTAGTTAGGACTTACGCATACGAAACCCGGTTTCTAGGATAAATCGTTGTTTTTGAGCAATAGCAGTCTACGATAAACTTGGTTTCTGGGATCATCTGCGTAAGTCCTGTTAGTAAATTTATTCCTGATTACTAACGTTGTGGTTAGTTACCAAATCATTGCCAAACAAAATACTTAAATCAAAATCAAGAATATGACATTAAGCTTATACAGGACTTAAGCAAAGGCAACATATACAGCGTATGGTTCTGTGAAGCTGAGGCTAATACACCCTACTAATAGGATTCATGGGTAAGCCGAGTTAAAAAAAATCTCTTAAAGAGATATTAATGTTATTTAGAGAGTAGATTTTAGGTATGTGATGGTATTTGACTGAAAATTTTGATGAGGAGAAATAAAAAATGGTAATGTCTGGAGATAAAAAGAAAGTCCAGGAAGCAAACACCATCATACTGGAGTTTGGTTCAGCAGATAGCGATGATATTAAAGACTTGCATTATGGTCAAGGTAAACTATTTAGAAAAATAGCTAAAGCGATCGAACAACTAAAAGAATCAGGTGAAATTGCAGAGAACATACAACCTGTAATTGCTGTTGTTAAGAAAAAATAGAAATTGATGCCGAGTAATAACTTGGTCAGGACTAAAACAGCTCCAACCCATAAACCAGGTAGGAGCGTAGATTTTTACTGCTGAAAACAACGATTACTCTTAGAAAACGGGTTTCTTTGCCTAAGTCCTGTTGGTATAATTTCAAGCAAATAGGAATAATTCTATTGAATTAAGATAGATACCTATTAATTACCTAACCAAGTAACTAGACTTGAAAAGCGCGGAAATTGCTTTGATGCAATTTCCGTTTAAATGATATAAAAATGATCCCAAAATCTTTCTGAAGAAGGGTATAGGGCATATAGATAACTTAAATAAAAAAAAATAAATCACCTCAGTTAAACAAGGAATTGAAATAGATCAAGTGAAGATACTATTAGTTTGTACAGAAAAATTGCCAGTACCTTGTATACGAGGTGGAGCTATTCAAACATATATAGATGGTATTCTACCCTACCTAAAACGAGAACATGAAATCACAGTATTCTCATTAGCAGACCCAGAACTACCAGATCGGGAAATTAGAGAAAATATTCGCTACCAACGTGCTAGTAGAACAACATCAGAAGAATACTATCAAGCAGTAGCAGATTTTGTAGCAGGACAACAATTTGATTGGATAGTAATATACAATCGTCCCAAATATTTACCAATAGTTGCTAAGGCAGCTCCAAATACTCGGTTTCTACTAAGTATGCACAACGAAATGTTCCATACTAAGAAGATAGAACCAGAAGAAGCAAAAATATGCTTGGATCGAGTAGAAAAGGTAGTCACGGTAAGTAAATTTATTGCTGATGGGATAGCCAAGTTATTTCCAGAATATAAACACAAGCTACAACCTGTATATGCTGGAGTAGACCTCAAGCGTTTTCAGCCAAGATGGACAGAAGGGGGGGGAGAAAAACGCCAACAAATGTTGGCAGCTCATGGTTTAGAAGGTAAACAAGTAATCCTTTGTGTGGGCAGGTTAACAGATAAAAAAGGACCACATATTTTAATATCTGCGATCGCCAAAGTAATCAAAAAACACCCATCTGCTGTACTATTGCTAGTAGGAAGTAAGTGGTATGGTAATAACAACGAAAATGATTATGTTCGTGAGATTAAAGGAAAAGCCGAAAAATTAGGATCGGCAGTGCAGATGACAGGATTTATTCCTCCATCAGAAGTTGCAGATTATTTCCTATTAGGTGATATATTTGTATGTGCTTCTCAATGGGAAGAGCCTCTAGCTAGAGTTCATTACGAGGCAATGGCAACTGGACTATGTACGATTACTACCGCTAGGGGAGGAAACCCAGAAGTAATTGTGCCTGGGAAAAACGGTATTGTCATCACAGATTATGAAAATCCGAATGCCTTTGCCAAGCAGATAGATTACTTATTATCTAAACCCAAGGAAAGTGAAGCAATGGGAAGAACAGGTCGTGAGTTGGCTGAACTATATTATAGTTGGTCAAGGGTGGCTTGGGATATCCTAAGTATAATAAACGATTCAAAATCACTGCCTTTAGAGAAACTAAACTCAATAGAGCAAGATAAAGAAGCTGGATAAATCGAATCCGATTTTTCCATATCAAAGTCAGACTTACTTAATATAAGGATAGGAATTATATAAAATCCGATTGATGATACGGTAACTGTTGTATATAACCTCCTTAATCTAAGTATAGTCTCAATTTAGTTTCCAGGCTTCAATATTTTCTTTTTTCTTAATGTATGACATTTGACTCTATTTGTCATACTACGATGACTAAATTACTCGGGTTCTACATCATACCCTAAAACCCAGAACAAACTCAAGAATATTTGTATTGGTTGATTTTATGAAGGAACAACAAAAAAGTGACCTAACAGCTATTATTGGCATAGCTTGTCGATTTCCAGGGGCAAATGACTATAATCAGTTCTGGGAAAATATAGAAGCAGGAGTAAATAGCATTAGTGAAATTCCTCCCCAAAGGTGGGAAATAGAAAAACATTATTCTCCTCTTCCTAATCAACCAAATAAGACAATAAGTAAATGGGGTGGATTAGTAGAAGGTATAGATGAGTTCGATGCCGAGTTTTTTAGTATTTCTCCGAGAGAAGCAGGAAAGGTAGACCCACAACATAGAATAATGTTGGAACTGAGCTGGTCTTGTATCGAAGATGCGGGTTACTCACCATCTGCATTTTCGGGAAAAGATGTGGGTGTTTTTATGGGGGCTTGTAACTATGACTCCATTCTCTTGATGAACCGAAATCAAGACAATGTAGAAGGTCATAGTGGAACGGGAACTTGGACTTGTATGATTCCCAACCGTATCTCTTCATTTTTTAATCTGCATGGTCCAAGTATTCCTATAGATACAGCTTGTTCGAGTTCATTAGTAGCTGTTCATTATGCACTTAAGTCCCTAAAAGAATCAGAATGTGAAATGGCATTAGTGGGTGGCATCAGCGTATTATTTACCTCAACAACATATATCCAGATGAGTCAACTGGGGATGTTGTCACCAACAGGTCAATGTAGAACATTTAGTAGTGATGCTGATGGTTATGTTAGGGGAGAAGGAGCAGGAGTAGTTTTATTAAAGCCTCTGACCAAAGCAATGGAGGATGGAGACCGGATTTATGGTGTAATTAAAGGAAGTGCTATTAATCATGGAGGTAAAGCTAGGACTATCACATCTCCCAATGTTTATTCCCAAGCTCAAGTTATTCGTTCTGCTTATACTAATGCCAATGTTTCCCCGAATACAGTATCTTACATGGAATCCCATGGAACGGGGACACCATTGGGAGATCCAATCGAAGTTAATGCTTTGAAAAGAGCCTACAGACAACTATATCAACAGTATGGAGTAGAAAAAACAGATAATTCCTACTGTGGAATAGGAGCAGTAAAAAGTAATATAGGGCATTTAGAAGGAGCAGCAGGGATTGCTGGACTAATAAAAGTCTTGTTAGCAATGAAGTACAAAAAGCTACCCAAAATTGTTAACTTCAAGGAATTAAATCCACGGATTAGTCTGAAAGGTACTCCTTTTTATCTCATAGAGGAAACCCAAGAATGGGAAAGATTAAAAAATGAATCAGGGGAAGATATTCCGAGACGAGCAGGTTTAAGTTCCTTTGGTATCGGTGGTGTTAATGCTCATATTGTATTAGAAGAATCCCCAGAAGTAGAAAGGGTAGGGAATATAGAGGGTTCAGTTAATATTTTAAGTTTGTCGGCGAAAACAGAAACAGCTCTTGCTGATCTAGTTAATAGTTATGAAAATTATTTAGAAGCAGAAAATAATGATGAGTTAGCAGATATTTGCTACACAGCAAACATTGGGAGAAACGACTTTAGTCATAGATTAGCATTCATCACTTCCGGAAAACCAGATTTATTAGAAAAAATTAAACAATACAAACAGGGAGAGGAAGTTACTGGCATCTGTTCGGGAAAAATAACCAGCCAAACTACGACAAAAATAGCTTTTCTATTTACTGGTCAAGGTTCTCAATATCTGCAAATGGGAAGGGAGTTATATAATACTCAACCAACTTTTAAGGAAGCTATCGACAAGTGTAATGAGATTCTGGGAAAATATCTAGAAGTTCCTTTATTAGATGTACTTTATCCTGATGATGAAACTTCGACTTTAATCAACCAAACAGCTTATACTCAACCAGCTATATTTGCTCTAGAGTATGCCTTAGCTAAGTTATGGTCATCTTGGGGTATTAAACCAGATGTAGTCATGGGTCATAGTGTAGGTGAATATGTCGCAGCAACAGTGGCTGGAGTATTTAGTTTAGAGGATGGTCTGAAATTAATTGCTACTAGGGGTCGGTTGATGCAACAGTTACCCGCAGGTGGAGAAATGGTGTCGGTGATGGCATCGGAGTCAAAAGTAGAATCTGTTATTACTCCTTATACAGACAAGGTAGCGATCGCTGCGATAAATGGACCTCAGAGTATAGTGATATCAGGAGCTGCGCCAGAAGTAAAAGATATTATTAGTAGTTTAAAATCAGAAGGAATCAAAGCCAAAAAACTACAAGTATCCCATGCTTTTCATTCACCGTTGATGGAACCAATGTTGAAAGAATGGGAAGCAGTAGCGAGTCAACTAACTTACAATCAGCCCAAGATACCAGTAGTATCAAACGTTACAGGAAAGGTGGCAGATGAAAGCATAACAACAACCAAATATTGGGTAGATCATGTACGTCAACCAGTAAGATTTTTCCAAGGGATGGAAGTCTTACATCAAGAGGGTTATGACATATTCCTAGAAATCGGGCCGAAACCAATATTATTGGGTATGGGGCGTCGGTGTTTACCCGATCATCTAGGAGAATGGTTACCATCGTTACGTCCTAATGCCGATGAATGGCAACAAATATTATCAAGTTTAGGGAAGTTGTATGTTAAGGGGGTAGAAGTTGATTGGTTAGGATTCGAGCAAGATTATAGCCGTAAGAAAGTTTCATTGCCTACATATCCATTCCAACGACGACGGTATTGGGTAGAGGAGAGTAGCCAGCAGAAACAGCGATCGCCAAGAACTTTTGGCTCCCAAGTGCCAATACATCCATTATTGGGTTACAAAATTGATATCGCAGGCCAGCAAAAGATTTTTGAATCATTCCTGGGAGCAGAGAATCCAGAATACCTCAAAGATCATAAAGTATTTGCAGAACCTCTGTTACCAACAACAGCATATTTGGAAATGGCTTTAGCAGCAGGTAAAAGCCAATATCAAACTCCACTGATAGAAGTAAAAGAACTGAGTATAGAGCGGGGGTTAGTTTTATCCGAAGCCGAGAAAATAGTTCAGACGATACTTACCCCATTAGAAAATGATATCTATCAGTTCCAGATATTTTCTCAACAACAGGAAGGGGAAGAAAACCAAAAATGGCTACTCCATGCAGCAGGTAAAATACAGCCAGGAGCGCCAGAAGTAAAAGAAACCAAATTTGAAACAGAGAAATATTTAGCTGAATGCAGTGAATCTGTAGAAGTTGCCAAACATTATCAGAGTAGTGAGGAAATGGGAATTAGTTATGGTCCCAGTTTTCAAAGAATAAAACAGCTCTGGAAAGGAGATAGTCAAGCTATCGCTAAAATTATTCTGGCTCCAGAAATGGCAGCTACTATTGGGGAGTATAATATACATCCAGTAATGTTAGATTCTGCATTGCAGGTAATCTTTAATGCACTGCCAGTAGAAGACAATGATAGTCAACAAACATATTTGCCAGTAGGGGTAGATAAGTTAACAATTTATAATCCGGCAGAATCATCTATGTATGCTTATGGGTCAGTAGATGGTGCGGGTGCAGGAAATTGGAAAGCTGATGTGATTCTCGGCAACGAATCAGGTAAAATAGTTGCTAAAATTTCTGGGTTACGAGTGAAAGCAGCAAGCAAGGAAGCTTTAATTGGCAAAAAAGAAGAATCTATTACTAACTTGCTGTATGAGATAGAATGGCGGGCAAAAGGACGTTTGGGCAGGACGTTGCCACCAGATTATTTGCTGGCTCCTAAAGATATTGAACAGCAACTAGAACCAACTATTAAGGAATTGATAGTTCAAGCTCAATTAGAAAGCTATCAAGAAGTCCCAGGAAAACTAGAAGCATTAAGTCTGGATTATGTGTTACAGGCGATTAAAGAATTAGGGTGGAATTATCAAGCTGGAGATAGTTTTGATAGTGAAAAAGAATTAGAAAGCTTAGGTATCGTAGAAATTCAACAACGTCTTTTCAAACGAATGCTACAGATGATGGCAGAAGGCGGAATAATTGAACCAGTAGCTGGCACAGATACTCAGTGGAATGTACTGCAAACATTAGATGTAGAGCCAAAGCAAGGGAAAAAAAGAGGAGACGAACTACTGAGTCAATATCCAGAGGCAGGAGCTGAGTTAACACTTTTAAATCGTTGTGCGTCTAAATTAAGTTTGGTATTGCGGGGAGAAACTGACCCGGTACAGTTAGTGTTTCCATCAGGAGATTTGAGTACAGCAACTAGGGTATATCAAGACTCCACTATAGCGAAATTGATGAATACTGTAGTAGAAAAAGCGATCGCTACAGCTATTGCTCAACTACCAAAATCTCAAAGTGTCAGGTTGTTAGAAATAGGAGCAGGAACTGGAGGAACTACAAGTTATATTTTACCGAGTCTACCAGAAAATAATACGGAGTATATATTTACTGACTTGGGAGCTTTGTTTACAGCCAAAGCCAAAGAAAGATTTGGGGATTATCCTTTTGTAGATTATCAGATATTAGATATAGAAGCAGATCCAACAACTCAGGGTTATAATGCTCATCAATATGATGTAATTATTGCAGCGAATGTTCTCCATGCAACAGCTAACTTGACAGAAACCCTATCTAATGTACGAAAACTTTTAGCACCAGGGGGAATATTAGTTTTATTTGAACTAACAAGTCGTCAGCGATGGTTAGATTTAGTATTTGGATTATTGGAAGGATGGTGGAGATTCCAAGATTTAGAAATACGACCTGATTATCCTCTACTGAGTCGTTCCAAGTGGCAAGAGGTATTGCAGAAAACAGGTTTTACTGAAGTCGTAAGTTTACCAGAAGTTGAGGGAATGCCAGAAGTTTTGTATCAGCAATCAGTTATTGTTGCTCAGAATACAAAGGTATTACCACCATCATCAGAATCTAAAAATTGGTTGATATTAGCAGACAAACAGGGAGTAGCTGAAGAGTTAGCAACTAAACTAAAGTTTATGGGAGATGTTCCTCTTTTGGTATTTGCTGGAGAGAAATATCAAGATTTGGGAGAGGGTAAGTTTACTATTAATCCTAACAACCCAGAAGATTTTAAACAATTGATGGGAGCGGTTTCTTCCTTGTATGGAGTTGTGCAATGTTGGACGACGGAAACTGGAGGCAGTGAAAAAATAGAAGAGTTATCGCGGTACGGGTGTGGAACAACTTTATATTTAGTTCAAGCACTGGTACAAGGAGGATTATCTCAGCCACCTCGTTTATGGTTAGTCACTTCTGGTTCTCAACCAGTACCATCTAGTAATTCCTTAATGGCAAAAGTAGGTCAATCTTCACTATGGGGAATGGGGAAAGTTATTAGCTTAGAACATCCAGAATTTAATTGTGTACGGATAGATTTAGATTCAGAAACAACTATAGAGAATCAAGCTAATGCGTTGTTTAAGGAAATTTGGTCAGAAGATTTAGAAGATCAGGTAGGGTTCCGTGAAGATTATCGTTATATAGCTAGATTAGTTGCCAGTCATCACCAGGAACTCCCAGCTACAAGAGGACTGACAATACCATCCCAACCCTATAAACTGGGTATATCAGAAAAAGGCAGTTTAGACAGCTTAACCCTAGAAACAATCAAGAGAAATGCTCCAGCACCAGGGGAAGTAGAGATTCAGGTAATGGCAACCGGACTTAATTTCCTAGATTTGGTGGCAACACTAGGATTAGTACCAGATGAAGTAGATGGTGTATCTCAAAAACATTTGAGAGAAATGGATAGATTTGGGGGAGAATGTGGTGGTTATGTAGTAGCAGTAGGAGAAGGAGTAAAAGGTTTAGAAATTGGTGATGAAGTTGTAGCTATGGCTAGAGGTAGCTTCAGTCAATATGTGACAGTTAACGCCAGTTATGTAGTGCCGAAGCCAGAAAATATAACTTTTGCAGAAGCAGCATCAATACCAGCTAACTTTTTAACTGCTTATTATGCTTTACATCACGTTGCCAAGATTACTAAAGGCGATCGGATTCTGATTCATGCAGCAGCCGGAGGTACAGGAATGGCTGCGGTGCAAATAGCTCAAAAAGTAGGTGCAGAAGTTTTTGCGACAGCAAGTCCTCCTAAATGGGAGACTCTAAAACGAATGGGAGTCAAATATATTATGAATTCCCGGACTGTGGAATTTGCTGACCAGGTAATGGAGTTTACTGAAGGGAAAGGAGTAGATATTGTTCTTAACTCTCTGACTTCAGGAGATTTTGTGAGTAAAGGTTTGTCAGTAGTTACTTCTCAAGGTCGTTTTGTAGAAATAGGGAAACGGGGGGTATGGACATCTAGTCAAGTAGCAGAAGTGAGACCAGATATATCTTATTCAGTAGTAGATTTGCTGCGAAAATCTGAGGAAGAACCAGAATTAATCAATTCCATGTTGCAGGAGTTAACAGCAGACTTCTCCAACGGTTTATTGAAGCCACCACCTCTAAAAGTATTCCCTATAGAGGAAGTTGTCAGTGCCTTCCGTTATATGCAGCAAGCTAAACACATAGGTAAAATTGTGGTTACTCAACCCAAACAAGAGCCTGACAAACCTGTAAGTTTCCGTGATGACGCTGCATACTTAATTACGGGGGGTATGGGAGATATGGGTTTACTTATATCTCGTTGGATGATTGCCAAAGGAGCCAAAAAATTAGTGCTAGTTGGACGTAGCACTCCCAATGAAACTGTAAAAGAGAAATTAGCAGAGTTAGAAAGTGCTGGAGCATCGGTGATAGTAGAAAAAGCTGATGTGTCCGACTGGGAAGCAATGAAGGGAGTTATGGAGAGGATTAATAATTCAAATACACCATTAGCAGGAGTTATGCACTCTGTTGGTGTATTATCAGATGGGGTGCTGCAAAATCAAACTTGGTCAAGCTTCGAGAAAGTGATGTCACCCAAGGTTTATGGTAGTTGGTATCTACACCAGTTGACTAAAGACCAGCCATTGGACTTTTTCTTACTGTTTTCTTCAGCAGCATCCTTGTTTGGCTCCACTGCTCAGGCCAACCACTCAGCCGCCAATGCCTTTTTAGATGGTTTAGCTCATTATCGTCGAGGGATGAAATTACCAGGATTGAGTATTCATTGGAGTACGGTATCTCAGATTGGGGAAGCTGCTGCTATAGGGGCAGATGTGAGACTTGCAAAGCAAGGTGTAGGAGCGATTACCCCAGGTCAAATATTAGAATCTCTGGAACTATTAATGAGTGGTAAAGCTGCTCAGGATATAGAAGTTGGAGTAGTCCCGATTGACTGGTCAGCTTGGCAAGATAGAGTAAGCAAATGGAGGTTTTTAGCAGATTGGCAAAGATCTGTTGTTGAAGTTACAGCAACAGAAACCAAACTTTTAGAACAGCTAAAAGAATCATCACCAGAAGAACAAGAAAAAATATTAGTAGATTACCTGAAAGGTAAAGTAGCTAACATTTTTGGCATGACAGGATCCGAGACAATAAGTATAGAGGAATCTCTAACTACTATGGGACTTGATTCTTTGATGGCCGTTGAACTAAGGAATCTGATCCAAAAAGAATTAGGATTTGATGTACCTATGCAAACAATCATTGAAGGTATCAGTATTTCAGAAATAGTTGATTTAGTTTCTAAACAGCTATTACTAGAACAAGTTAGTTACTCAAATACTGCTTCACAAACTGAAGAAATAGATGAAGATATGGAGGAAATTACTTTATGAAACTGACCGAAATTCTGTCTCAAATCTCAAGCCAAGGCATTAAATTATGGGCTGAAGGTGATGAGTTGAAAATCCGTGCCCCCAAGGGAGCTTTAACAACAGAAACTCGCGATTTATTATCCAAAAATAAACTCGAATTACTTCATTTACTTCAGGAAAAAAGTAGTAATGTTAGTGCTACATCAGTACCTTTAGTTTATGTTGGTAGGGATAAAGATTTACCAGTTACTTATCAACAGGAGCGTCTCTGGACTATAGATCAGTTAATGGGAAATAAGTTAAATCTCAATGTTTCTACGGCTCTAAAAATTGAAGGTTTAATAGATATTCCATTGCTCCAAAAAAGCTGGAATGAAATTATTAGTCGTAATGAAAGTTTGAGGACTATTTTCAGTTTTGCAGAAGGATCGTTAATTCAGGTTATTGTTCCTAGTTTAGATTCTAAGATTTCAGTAATAGATTATCAAGGCTTAAGTAAGACGGAGCAAGAGAGGGCAATTTCGGAAATTATTGAAAAGGAAGCCGAACAATATTTAGATTTATCTCAAGGACCACTGGTACATTTAAAACTTTTGAGATGTAGTGAGACAGAGGGTGTATTAATATTAGTATCTCATCATATTATTAGTGATGGTTTATCTCACAATTTTATATTCCGCGAACATATACTTTTGTATGATTCTTATCTAAGTCAAAAACCTTCTCCGTTACCAGAATTAGATATTCAATATGGAGATTATTCTGTTTGGCAACGTCAGTTATTACAAGGAGAAGTATTACAAAAGGGAATAGATTTTTGGAAACAAGAACTAGCAAATATTTCTACTTTATATCCTGTACCATCTGATATCTTTCAAGTATCTCCAGGATTTAAAGCTATTAAAAAGAATTTTTCCATATCTATGACTACATGGCCTTTAATACAAAAGGTGAGTAATCAATATAGTGTTACTCCTGTAGTTATTTTTCTATCAGTATTTTATGTATTGGTATTTCAATACTCTTTAAAACAGGATATTGTAGTTGGTCTTCCAGTTTCAGGAAGGTTGCACCATAAACTAGAATCTGCTATTGGTTACTTTACTGATAGTATTCTATTACGAGGCAAAATACCTGATAGTTCTATTACTTTTAAAGAATTACTGAAGAAAGTTAAAGAGGTGACGATAAAAGCTTATGCTAACCAACACATTCCTCTCAACTTTGTATCAGAATTTCTGAATAAGCAAAACAATCAACAGTATAGAAATTTATTTCAGATTTTCTTTGACTATATTGACTTTGGAGGAAAAGAAAAGATTGAATCTCCTAACATGACAGGAACTATACTGGAAGAAAAGTTCCCTACAGATATAGATTTGTTCTTTCTTTTATTAAAATATGAACATGAGCTAAAAGGGTCTTTTGCTTACAATCCTGATTTGTTTGAAGAAGAAACAATTACAGGTTTTATAGATTCCTTTTTATTACTTCTAGAAAAAGCAATTAATGCTCCAGAGACGAAAATAAACGATTTAGAAATATCAGAAAATCTGGCAAAACGTAAGACAGAGATTCACAGTCAATCAAGAAAAATAAATCTGATAGAAACTGCTTTGAAATCTATTCCTGAAGTAAAAGAATCTGCTATTTTAAACAGGGATAATCAACTGGTTGCTTATCTGGTGATTGAGGATAATTATTCTGTAGAAAAAGTAAAATATTTCCTAGAATCTTATCTAGATTCCGATTTTCTCCCTAAGGCTTATGTACCTGTTTCTAGCTTACCAAAAACAGAATCAGGAGAAATAGATGAAGCTGTTTTAACAAGTTTAGAAGTTATTGACTCAGAATTAATAAATCTTTGGGAACAAAAACTGCGATCTCATCCCGAAATAGAAGAAGTAGCAGTAGTAGTGCAGCGGAAAGAAGCTTATCCAGTTATAGAAAGTAGGGGTTTGGAGACCAAACCCTATTTGGTCTCCAAGCCCTACCCCGGAACACCCGACTATCCAATACAACTTACCCAAGAAAATATTCCAGATACTGCCCCTGGAGAAGTAGATGAGATAGCAGCATCGGTAGAATTTAAAACTTGGGCAGACTTATTACCAGGTACTGATGAACCAGCAATATATAGCACCGATGGTCGCCAACCTCTGACTCACTCACAACTCAAAGATTTTGTCAAGTGTCCTCCAGATAACGCTAGTCTCAGTTATCTGGGGATTAAAATAACTGACCGGGTATGTGCTGCCATGGACAATGGACCAGAAGCAGCAACAGCATTTTTGTCCTTGGCACAACAATGTGTGTTTGCACCCATTAGCACATCTTTAACAGAAAAGCAAGTGCAATTTGAGTTGGAAGATCTGGGTGCAGTAGCTTTAGTATTGCAAAGAGGAGAAGCTAACAGCAGGGAGAATGCTAAGTTAAAAGCTTGTGCCGAAAGTTTAGGAGTGCGGGTGATTGAGCTAATACCCGATGCTTCAGTCTGCGGTTTATTTACTCTCGAAGAAGTCACGACTAATCAGGAAAATCATCAACCAATAACAGCAGAGGACAATAAACCGACTCGTGACCATGTAGCTTTAGTGCTGCATACCAGCGGTACAACCAGAAAACCAAAAACAGTACCTTTGACTCATGGAAATTTGACAGCAGGTTCCCTGACTATTAGTCGGACGATACAACTGACTCCAGAGGATACTTGCATCAATATTATGCCTCTGTTTCATATTCACGGTCTTTCCGTTAATATTCTGGCTTCGATGTTAGCAGGTGCCAGCGTACTTTGTACTCCAGGGTTATACGCCACTGAAAACGGAGTAGGTGATTTCTTTAAGTGGTTGAAACCAGATGAGATAGGCGAGGGAAAAAAAATCACTTGGTATTCTGCTGTACCAACCATGCACCAAGCAATTTTGGAATATGCAGAACAAACTATAACTGAAATAGGTAAAGCGCCCGACCATTCTCTCAGATTAATTCGTAACTGTTCGGCAGCACTGCTACCAGCTATTGTTGATAGAATGGCAACAGCATTTAATTGTGAAGTTTTGCCTACTTATGCGATGACAGAATCTATGCCTATTTGTAGTCCAGAAGTAGGAAAGGGTTTGCTCAAACGAGGTTCTGTAGGTCGTGCTGCTGGCCCGAAAGTAATTATTGGTGATGTGAAGACAAATGGGCAAGGCAAACCAGTATTAAATGTGCTGGAACCTTATGCAGAAGGAGAGGTAATGGTTCGGGGTGCTTGCGTTACTGCCGGATATGAGTTACGAGAATGGATGGATTATAATCCCAATGAGGAAGCTTTTATTGACGGTTGGTTGAGAACTGGAGATAAGGGTTACAAAGACGAAGATGGTTATGTTTATCTGGTAGGAAGGTTCAAAGAAATTATTAACCGAGCCGGGGAAAAAATTAGCCCGATGGTGGTAGAGGATGTATTGCAGCGCCATCCCGCAGTCGGACAGGTAGTTGTGTTTGCTGCTCCCCATGAACTTTTGGGTGAAGTGGTGGGAGCTGCAATAGTGCCAGTTCCTAATCAACCACGACCAACTCTGGCAGCATTACGGCAGTTTGCCATGAAGGAAAAAGAACTAGAAACCCAATGGTTGCCAGAATGCTTGGTCTGGATGAGTGCTATTCCTAAAGGTCTGACTGGAAAACCTGCTCGTATAGGTTTAGCCAAAAGGTTAGAGTTGCCGACTTTGACGACTGATGTGACGAAATCGCCCCGAACTTTTGTAGCAACAGAAGGAGCGGATGGTAAGTATGTTTTAGAAACATTAGAACATCAAATTGAGAATGGTAAAGGAGGTTGTCAGAGTTTACAACAGTTGACAGTTTATTTTACTTCTAAGACCACAGAATTTTCTCTCAGTAAGTTAGAGGGTTTGGAAGTAAGCGATCGCTTTGGTACTCTGAGTAAAATTCTGCCTTCTGCTTTCGTGCAGTTAGAAAGATTACCATTAACATCTGATGGAAAACTAGACCGGAAACGGTTACAAAGCCATGAAAAAAATGGTAGTTCTCCAACTGTACAACAAGGAAATAAAACTGAGCAAAAAATTGTTGCTATTTGGAAGGAGGTACTGCAAATAGAAGAAGTTGGAATTTATGATAACTTTTTTGAGCTAGGAGGTAAGTCTGTTCTACTGATACAAGTTTATGGCAAGTTACAAGAAATATTTGATATGAGTAATTTGAAAGTTGTTGACTTGTTAGCTAACCCAACTGTTCATTCGTTAAGCGAATTTATTGTCAGTGGTGGTGCAACTGAATTAGATAAAAAGATCAAAGTTAGTTATGAGAAACGTGTAAGTAAACGTCTCTCTAAGAAAAATGAAAGGGTTAATATGCGGAAGAAACTCCGTGCTAACAGATAGGGAGTAGGGAGGTTCCATAGAATCGGGGTTTGGTCTCCAAACCCTTTCTATACTGAGAAACCGGGTTTGTAATTTCAGTTATCAGTTATTAGTACATTGAAGCTTTTGCCAGAGACTTGAAACACTGAATTGAAATTTTTTTATCCCCTTGAAAAGGGCATTATATCAAATCCGCTTGCTACGGTTCCCGAAAAATTGGAGAACAAGGTTATAGCATCAGAAAAGAGAGAAAACTCCTAGTTTGTAGAGGGTGCGGTTCCCGAAAAATTGGAGACCAAACCCCTAAGGTCTTGAACTATACCGAATACTAACGGATTTAATATTAGAACTAATTTTTAGATAATTTAGATATTTCCAAATACTGAGATTGACTAAAACCAAACCGGTTTCTATACTAAAATTTATAAGATCAGAATAAATATTATGAATCAACCAGAAGAAGCACAACAGCAATATAATGATAATGAAATTGCTATCATAGGAATGTCTGGGCGTTTTCCAGGGGCAAGAAACTTGGATGAGTTTTGGGATAATCTCAAGAATGGTGTTGAATCTATCTCATTATTATCAGATAAACAATTAATAAAATCTGGTGTTGCCCCCGAAATACTCAATAATCCTAGCTATGTAAAAGTCGGTTCTACGGTTTCAGACATTGAAATGTTTGATGCTAACTTTTTTAACTACAGTCCCAGAGAAGCAGAAGAAATAGATCCACAACAACGACTTTTTTTAGAGTGTGCTTGGGAAGCAATCGAAAGTAGTGGTTATAATCCAGAAAAATATGAAGGTTCCATTGGGGTTTATTCTGGCAGTGGACTGCCCACCTATTTAATGTATAACCTCGAAGAACAAGATTTTATTCTCCTGGGTAATCGCTACTTTACCCAAATGGTGGCTAATGACAAAGATTACTTAGCAACCCGCACCGCTTACAAACTAAACCTTACCGGACCAGCAATCACTATTCAAACAGCTTGCTCAACATCATTAGTTGCCGTACATTTGGCTTGTCAAAGTTTGCTCAATGGAGAATGTGACATGGCTTTAGCAGGTGGTGTTTCCATCCAAGTCCCTCAAAATGTGGGATACTTACATCAAGAGGGATTGATCGGTTCTCACGATGGTCATTGTCGTGCCTTTGATGCTAAAAGTTCGGGAACAGTTTTTGGTAATGGTGTGGGAGTTGTGTTACTGAAACCACTTCCAGATGCTATAGCAGATGGAGATATTATTCATGCTGTGATTAAGGGTTCGGCGATTAATAATGATGGTTCTTTGAAACTAGGTTATACTGCTCCCAGTGTAGATGGTCAAGCAGCAGTTATTTCTGAAGCTCAAGCTGTCGCGAGTATAAGTCCAGAAACAATTACATACATAGAAGCTCATGGTACGGGGACAGAATTAGGAGATCCCATTGAAATTGAAGCTTTAACCAAAGCCTTTTCCGAAAGCACCGATAAAAAACAATTTTGTGCTATAGGTTCCCTGAAAACAAATGTGGGACACATGAATACGGCAGCAGGGGTAGGAGCATTGATTAAAACTGTTTTGGCTCTCAAACATAATTTAATACCTCCCAGTCTCCACTACGAAAAACCTAATCCCCAAATTAATTTTAGCGATACTCCCTTTTACGTCAACAATACTTTATCTGAGTGGAAAGGGAACGGCATTCCTCTACGAGCTGGAGTTAGTTCTTTTGGAATAGGTGGAACTAACTCTCACGTTGTGTTGGAAGAAGCTCCCACTCTGGAGAAAGCAGAAGATGATTTACCACGTCCGGTTCATATATTAACTTTGTCAGCAAAGACTGACACAGCTTTATCAGATTTAGTCGATAGTTATCATCAGTATTTAAAGAGTAATCCAGATTTAGATATAGGAGATGTTTGTTTCACTGCTAATACAGGAAAAGTTCATTTTCACCACAGATTAGCAGTTGTTGCTGCCAACCAAACAGAATTAATCGAAAAACTAGAACAGTTAAAATCAGTAGGGACGTTGTATGCAACGTCCCTACCTGGTATCTGTTCTGGAAAACTGTTAATGAATGCTGCTCCTCCTAAAGTCGCCTTTCTATTCACTGGTCAAGGTTCCCAATATCTCAATATGGGCAAGGAATTATACGAACAAGCACCAGTTTTCCAAGCAACACTTGATGAATGTGATGAAATATTAGGGGAACTTGGTGTCACCTCCATATTAGAAATTATCTATCCTGATGCAGAGACATCACCCCTAGACCAAACAGCTTATACCCAACCGGCTCTATTTGCTATAGAATATGCTCTAGCCAAATTATGGGAATCTTGGGGCATTCAACCAGATGTAGTTATGGGTCATAGTGTCGGTGAATATGTGGCAGCAACAGTGGCCGGAATATTTAGTTTAGAAGATGGTCTAAAATTGATAGCAGCAAGGGGTCAGTTGATGCAAAAGTTACCTGCTGGTGGAGAAATGGTGGCGGTGATGGCATCAGAAGCAAAAGTCAAAAGTCTCCTTACACCTTATAGAGAAAAAGTAGCGATCGCAGCTATAAATGGACCCAAAAGTGTGGTAATTTCTGGTGAAGCGACAGCAGTAAGGGAAATTGTTAGCAGTTTAGAATCAGAAAAAATCAAAACTAAACAATTACAGGTATCTCACGCATTCCATTCACCATTGATGGAACCTATGTTAGCAGAATGGGAAGCAGTAGCTCAGGAACTGACTTATAATCAACCAGAAATTCCGATTATATCGAACGTTACCGGAACAATAGCAGACGCAAGTATTACAACACCAAAGTATTGGGTAGATCATGTACGTTTACCAGTAAGGTTTGTTGACGGTATGAATGCTTTAGACAAACAGGGGGTTGACATTTTCCTAGAAGTCGGACCAAAACCAATATTGCTGGGAATGGGTCGCCGATGTTTACCTAAAGATGTGGGTGTTTGGTTGCCATCATTACGTCCTGATGTAGGGCAGTTTTCTGAGATACTTTGTACTTTAGGAGAGTTATATGTGCGGGGTGTAAAAGTAGACTGGGTAGAATTTGATGGAGAATATATTCGTCAGAAAGTGACATTACCTACTTACCCATTCCAGCGACAAAAATACTGGCTCGATAACTATTCACGGGGAGCAAGTTCGGCTTCAGTTAATCGGGATCGGAGTTTGATCGCTGAGGAGGAAATATCCAATTCTTTATTAGGTCGTAAATTACCTTTACCCTTTGCCCAACAATTTCGCTTTCAGACTAAATTAACTCCTGAGTTTCCTTCTTATGTAAAAGACCACAGATATTACGGCAGAATAGTTGTAGCTGGTGCATCTCACATTGTTTTTGGTTTGCTAGCGGGTAAAGAAGCACTAAAAAGTGAGTCTTGCATTGTAGAAAATATTGAGTTTTTGCAGATATTGGGAGCAGATGAAACTTCTAGTCGAACAGTGCAGATAGTCCTAGATCGAGAAAAAGATACAGAATATACTTATCAGTTGATCAGTTGTGAAGCAGGAACAGAATATGACCCATCAACAACTTGGACGGTTCATATTAAAGCCAAAGTTCGCTCTGTGAATAATTCAGAGTTACCGAAAGAAAATATTGATATTAAAGCATTAAAAACGCGATGTGTTCATTCTTTTTCCAGCAGTGAATATTACTCAACTGCACTGGAACCGATGAAAGGAGATTTTCATCTGGGGCCGACATTTCAATGGACAGAACAAGCTTGGATCGGCGGTACAGAAAGCTTGGTAAAAATAAAATCTGCTGAAAACAATGAAGAAATGCAGGAATATTGGCCTCATCCTGGTATGGTTGATTCTGGAATTGTGCCCATAGCTCTGTTGTCATTACTACAACAGTTTTCTGAAAATAATGATAATGGCAAAAGACCTACTATAGAGAGGGATGTAGAAATTCCTACTTACGCATTTGCTGGAGCGAAGAGTTTTAAGTTTTTTGATAATTTTGACATTGATGATGAATTGTGGTACTACACAAAAATTGACGATTCCAGTTCTTACGAGCAAGGAGAACTGCAAGGTAATACTTATTTGCTCAATGGAAATGGCAAAATATTAGCAGAATATAGGGGAATAAACTTCCGTCAACTAAGTCGCAAGTTATTGTTGAGGAGTTTTGGGTTAGATTTTAGTCAATGGTATTATCAAACAGAATGGCAACCTTCTCCTTTAATGTCTGGTGACGCACAGGAACCAGGAACTTATCTGTTATTTTGCCCTACAGGAGAATCAAATACTAAGTTAAAAGAATGGAGCGATCGCCTAAACTCGAACTTATTAAAGCCAGGTAATCAGTGTATAGTTGTTTATCCAGGAGATAGTTATCAAAAGCTATCTTCTGAAGACAAAAAGCAGACAATTCAATTATCTCCAACAGAACCAGAACATTTTTCTAAGTTACTAGATGAAGTAAATGAGTTAACAGAAGAGCTACCTTTGAAGAGTGTGATTCACCTTTGGAGTTTAGATACAAATGTTGATGATTTGACAAAAACAGAAGAAATAATTTGTGGTAGTATTATTCACTTATTGCAAGGGATACAATCTCTAGAAAAATCACCTCCTCTGTTATTAGTTACTCAAGGTGCTTTACTAGGAGTTGGAACTAAAGATTCAGAAGTAAGTATTAACTCTCAACCCCAGCAATCTCTTTTATGGGGGGTAAGCAAAGCCATAAGTTTGGAGTATCCGCAGTTAGACTGTCGTTGTTTAGATCTAGATCCTCAGACAGATGAACCAGAAAGCATAAAAGTTTTGTTGGATGAAGTCGCCTACCAGCAAACATCAACCAGTGGAGAAAATCAAATTTGCTATCGTCAAGGTGAACGGCAAGTAGCAAGACTCACTCAACCGAAGTTAGATACAGATACCAAATTAACTATTGAGACGGAAGCAAGTTATGTGATTACTGGTGGTTTAGGTGCTTTGGGATTAGAAGTGGCTCAGTTCCTAGTCAAACAGGGAGTGAAGAGTATAGTCTTAATAGGGCGCAACTCTCCCTCAGAAACCGCCCAGGAAAGTATTCAAGAGTTAGAAGCAGCAGGAACTCAAGTTTCAGTATTCTTGGGAGATGTGTCTGTGGAAAAAGATATGGTTGATATTTTCCAAAAGATACAGACATCCTTACCTCCCCTTAAAGGTGTAATTCATGCTGCTGGAGTGGTAGATGACGGATTTATACAACAAATGAGTTGGCAACAATTTACAAAAGTTACTGCTCCCAAAGTAGCTGGAACTTGGAATATACATAAACTAACAAAAGATATACCATTAGATTTATTTGTTTGCTTTTCCTCCATTGCATCGGTCTTAGGTTCCCCTGGTCAAAGTAATTATGCTGCAGCTAACGCTTTTATGGATGCAGTCGCCCAATACCGTCAAAATATAGGATTACCAGGATTGAGTATTAACTGGGGACCTTGGGCAAATATTGGTATCGCTGCTAGACTGGGGGCACAACAACAAAGTCGGATTCAAAGCCAAGGTTTACAAGGAATTACAACGGAGCAAGGGTTACAAGCTTTAGAAGAAGTATTAGCTACCGAAGCAGCACAGATAGCAATATTTAATGTTAACTGGCAGCAGTTATTGAGTCAATTTGGCTCGATGACTCCAGCATTCCTATCAGAAATAGCAAGTAAGCATCCACTTCAAGGTCAAGGAAACCAAGGACCAAAACAGCGGGAGTTGTTAGAACAAATGAAGGTAGGAACAACTGACCAAAGACAAAGGTTAATGGTTGATTATTTGATTGGTGTTGTTGCTAAAGTCTTGAGGCGGGGTAAAAATGATTTACCAGATCCAGAGGAAGGATTCTTTAATTTAGGAATGGATTCCCTGATGGCACTAGATTTTGGGCAAATGATTCAGGTAGATTTAGGTATGACTTTGTCCTCAACTTCTACTTTTGAGTATCCAAATATTCAGGCATTAGCTGAATATTTAGAGGAAATAATTCCCAAAATAGATGAGACGGAAACTGAGTCTGGAAAAGCTGATGCTGTAGTTGATTCAGAAAATTTAATTACAGAGATTAGTCAGCTTTCAGAAGACCAAATGGATGCAGCTATTGATGAAGCTCTGACTCAACTTTATCAATTTATATAAAATAGGGAACAGGGAACAGGTATGGAGGGAATAGTTTCATCTAAAAATGTAGGTTGGGTTGAGGTACGAAACCCAACAAAACTTGATTAGGGAACAGGGAACAGGTATGGAGGGAACAGGGAATAGGTATGGAGGGAACAGTTACACCTAAAAATGTAGGTTGGGTTGAGGTACGAAACCCAACAAAACTTGATTAGGTTCAACCCAACAAAGCTTGATTATGGTTGGGTTATAGCAACCGCCAAGGCAGTTAGGACATATTAAAAGCCTAAAATCCAGACAAAGCCAGATTTTTCCTTCTGCCTTCTACCCTCTGCCTTCTGCTATATTCTCACGGAGAAGTAAGCTACGTCCCATGCTATACTACTCAACTTTATCAAAGGAGGCACAAAGTAGGGACTATGCAACGTCCCTACTCAACGGGAGCCAGATGCTCCCACTATCTAAAGCCTAGATTGTTGTTGGGTTTCGTACCTCAACCCAACCTACACCTAATATCTACCAAAAAAGGAATTAAAAAATGGTACTTAGCTCCGAAACTACTCAACTCTCAAATCAACAACGTCTGTTGCTAGCAGTCAAACAAGCAACTGCCAAACTCAATGAAATTGAAACAGCGACTACTGAACCAATAGCAATTATTGGTACTGCTTGTCGTTTTCCAGGGGGTGTTGATACTCCAGAATCTTACTGGAAATATCTTAGAGAATCAATAGATGGCAGAATAGAGATTCCCAAAGAACGGTGGGATAATGACCGCTACTATAATTCTGACCCCGAAGCACCAGGCCAAGTCTACGTTCGCCACGGTTATTTTCTACAACAACCTGTAGACCAGTTTGACCCTGGTTTTTTTGGTATTTCTGGGGCAGAAGCAAATAAGATGGATCCATCTCAACGACTTTTGTTGGAGGTTACTTGGGAGGCATTAGAAAATGCAGGTATTGCACCCAGAAGTTTGAAAAATACAGAAACAGGAGTATATATAGGTCAATGTTTTAATGATTATATATTCGTTGGCACAGATGCCTTACCTAATAATTTGAGTGATTTTTATCTAGGTCTGGGTACAGCAATGAATACTTCTTCAGGTCGGATAGCTTATGTTTTTGGATTACAAGGACCAACTTTTACTTTGGATACAACTTGTTCCTCATCCTTAGTTACTTTACATATAGCTTGTCAGAGTTTGCGGAGTGGAGAATCTAATCTTTCTTTGGTAGGTGGAGTAAATTTAATGCTTCATCCAACTGTTACTCATGGATTCTGTAAAGGTCGAGCATTATCCCCCGATAGTCGTTGCAAGACTTTTGATGCGAGTGCTGATGGTTATGCTAGGGGAGAGGGTTGTGGCATACTTGTCCTCAAACGTCTTCGGGATGCTGTGGCCGATGGCGATCGCATTTTGGCTCTGGTGAAAGGTTCTGCTATTAACCATGATGGCCCTAGTAGTGGACTGACAGTTCCCAACCAACAGGCGCAAAAGAAGGTGCTGCGACAAGCTTTGGCAAATGCTAAGGTCAACCCGTCAGAGGTTGACTATATTGAATGTCACGGTACGGGAACTTCTTTGGGAGACCCTCTGGAAGTTAAGGCTATTGATGATGTTTATTGTGGAGAAAGAAGTAAGGATGCTCCTTTGATTTTGGGTGCGGTTAAAAGTAATGTGGGGCACTTGGAAGCTGCTGCTGGGGTGGCAGGGTTAATTAAGATTATTGGGATGTTGCAAAGTAAGGAAATACCGCCAAATCTTCACTTTAATCAACCTAACCCTCAGATTGATTGGGATAAAATTCCGGTGCAGGTGGCAACCAATGTTATACCTTGGAACAAACCAGGTAAACCGATGTTGGCAGGAATTAGTGGATTTGGCATGAGTGGTACTAATGCTCATGTGATTTTACAATCAGCACCAGAAGAAGTCAAAATTCCAAATTCCAAATTCAAAGGTGACGGTGATAGTGAGAATACTTTAGAACGTTCGCTTCATTTATTAACTCTGTCAGCTAAAACTAAAAAAGCTTTGGAGGAGTTGGTGGTTCGTTATCAAAATTATCTGACACAAGAAAATAATGAGAATGAGTTGGCTGACATTTGTTATACAGCTAACACAGGGCGTACCCATTTTAATCACAGATTAGCAGTTATGGCAGCTAGTCAAGCAGAGTTATTGGAGAAATTAAGCGCTGGTGTAACTGGGGAGGAATTATTTTTAGGGCAAGCATCTAGTAGTGCTGTACCAAAGGTAGCTTTCTTATTTACTGGTCAAGGTTCCCAATACATTAATATGGGTTGGGGATTATATCAGCAAGCTCCAGTTTTTCGACAGGCGATCGACCAATGTAATGAAATTTTCAGTAAAATTGTTGAGGAGCAAGAAGAATCAAAATCAGTTTCTCTGTTGGATGTGATGTATTCTGATACTGAAGAAGATTCTGACTCATCTCTACTACACCAAACTGCTTATACTCAACCAGCACTATTTTCTATTGAATATGCTTTAGCTAAATTATGGCAATCTTGGGGTATTCAACCAGATGTAGTTATGGGGCACAGTGTTGGTGAATATGTGGCGGCAACAATAGCAGGAATTTTTAGTTTAAAAGATGGATTAAAATTAATTACTACCAGGGGAAGGTTAATGCAAAAGTTACCTGCTGGTGGGGCAATGGTTTCTGTGATGGCTTCAGAATCAAAAGTACGTCCTTTACTAGCAAACTACACGGATAAGGTGGCTATGGCAGCTATTAATGGGCCAGCAAGTGTGGTGATTTCTGGAGAGTCAGAAATAGTAGAGGCGATCGCTAGCAAATTAAAGTCGGAAAAAATTAAAACGAAACAACTGCAAGTTTCTCATGCTTTCCATTCACCTCTGATGGAACCAATGTTAGAGGAGTTTGAGAAAATAGCTAATGAACTTGACTATAATATACCTAGAGTTCCAGTAATATCTAACGTCACAGGAATAAAGGCAGATAGTAGCATTACTACGGCGAAATATTGGGTAAATCATGTTCGACAACCAGTGAGATTTAACCAAAGTATGAATGCTTTGCAACAACAGGGAATTGATATTTTCCTAGAAGTCGGACCAAAACCAATATTATTAGGTATGGGACGTCGGTGTTTGCCAGCAGATGTAGGTGTGTGGTTGCCATCATTGCGTCCGAGTCAAATCCCTCAACCACAAATCCCCCTCCCGTCACCCTTGGAAATCCCCCTCCCGTCCCCCTTGGAAATCCCCCTCCCGTCCCCCTTGGAAATCCCCCTCCCGTCCCCCTTGGAAATCCCCCT
>NZ_JAYKGW010000155.1:0-35224 GCF_035285525.1 Okeania sp.
GAGCTTAAGTCATTTTTAGATAACTAAATTATCTGTACTTCTTGTATCCTAAATAACTAAAGTCTTCTTCCTTCTTCTTCAAAAAATTCTTAACTGAACTGTATTGCCCTAAAAGCAACAAAATTTTAGACAGAACTAAAATAGGATTTATAGAGAATCCTAAAATAAAATAGAAACATATAGCAATTAGAAATGATTTATGAGATATTTAATAACCATCAAGATAAATCAAAATCTTTTTATATTGTGACTCCTAACTCCTAATTACGAATAAAATATCACATCTGATTTCTGATTACTATAGATAAATATTTAACAATTAATTCCACCTACCTTCCAGAGGACTTTTTCTATGGCTTTAAACTTTAGATTTGCTGTTGCAAGTGACTTACATATCGCTCTTCCTCAAACTATTTCTGAATCAAAACATCGTTTTCATTTAGTAGAAATTAGTATCCCTGCTTTAGAATTTGTACTAGAACATTTAAGTAAATTAAATATTGATTTTCTGCTAATACCTGGAGATTTAACTCAAGACGGTGAACCAGATAATCATACTTGGTTAAGTAAAAAATTAGCTACACTTCCTTACCCTGTTTATGTAGTTCCTGGTAATCACGATGTACCTGTAAAATTTGCTAATGATTATTCTATTGATCTCGCAGATTTTCCTAGTTATTATCATCATTTTGGATATGATAATTTACAAAGATTATATTATACTAAACAAGTATTGCCTGGAGTCCGAATAATTGGGTTAAATTCTAATCAATTTGATGTTTCAGGAAAACAAGAATATACTGGTGGTTTAGATGCAGAACAATTAAATTGGTTACAACAAGTTTTAAACAGTGCTGAAGAAGAATTAATTATAGTAATGATTCATCATAATGTCATAGAACATTTGCCTGATCAATCTAATAATCCTCTTGGTCGTCGTTATATGTTGAAAAATAGGTCAGTATTATTAGATATCCTCAAATCTTATAGTGTGAAACTAATATTTACTGGTCATCTTCATCTTCAAGATGTTGCTGAATATGAAGGAATTTATGAAATTACTACAGGTTCTTTAGTTAGTTATCCTCATCCTTATCGGATAATTAATTTTACTACTGATGCCAATGGTAAAAAGTCTTTAAAAATTGAAAGTCATTGTGTTAATTCTTTGCCAGAATTTCCTAATTTAAGTGATTTTTCTCGGAACTGGATTGGCGATCACTCTTCCTTTTTTATGTCTAAACTTTTGACTAATCCTCCTTTAAGTTTATCCCCAGAATTTGCTAAAGAACTTGTTCCTAGTTTACGTTATTTTTGGGCTGATATTGCTGCTGGGGATGCTATGTTAGATTTTCCTAATTTTCCACCTAAAGTCCGACAATATTTTCAAAGTTTTAATGCCAAGAGTAATATTGATAATAATGGGACGTTAATGTTGTAATAAAATGGATTATCTGTTTGTCTAAGGAAATTATTCAATTTATATTTTCAAGAATTCGCCTATTAGTTAAGGTTAAAACTATTACCTGTAAAATATGTAAGCATTTTCTACAGAATGCTTACTAAAATATAGCAATCCTAAAGTAGGTTGTAAAAATTCAAAAGCTATAAGTAGGGGTTGCTGAAAAAGTCTGTTGCTTAAGGTAGGGAATATACAGCAGTTACAAGTGTTAATTTTTTTACATTTTTCCAATTTCAATTTTTTATGAGAAAAAATCTAGACTTTTAAAGATTAATATCATGTCCGGATAATTAGTGATAAAAAAACTTTCTCCTGTTCCCCTCCTGGGAGGGGTTAGGGATTGGTTGGCTACCCGATTATTTATAACTATTCAACCGGACATGATATAATTAGGCTTTGCTGATTAAATCTAAAAGCTTTGACATTCTAAAGTTTCAAAATTTAAGGAATAAAAAAAAGTACCTTCTTTTTGCTCCTTAAACCTGAAAAAGTTAGTATTTCGTTCAGCAATAAAGCCATGAACAATTAATAATCCATAATTACCCCTTCTTCAAAGAAGAGGATTGACTAATCATGAAAATTTTTGATTTATCCCCTATTCAAGGGGAGGCTTCCAAAGGTGAATTGTTGAATTAATAATTATTGACTATCAACTCTTAATTATTAATTATTAACTATTAATTATTAATTATTCGGTAAAAGTTTAGCTAAACTTGGCAAGGGATGATTTTTCCAAGTACCTTTTTTATAATTCTCTGCTCCTTTTGACTCTTGCATCTTCTCTCTTCACTACTCCCTATCTTGATAAAAAGGCTTTTTCAGTCAACCCTATATTAGTAATTTTTGGGCACTTTTTCTTACCCCAACAACTTAATTATTTGTCAAGGCTTTGATAAATAATTCAGCAAACCCTAAATAAATCCTGAAACTTTTACCTATTACCTATTCACAAAAAAAGACAAGATTTTTGACACCAATCAAATAGGATTGCTATATTTATTTTAGACTGTACTTTTACTTGTGAAAAGTAGTCAATTCAAAAGTACACAATTACCGCTTTTTACTTTGACAGTACCTTCCACTACCCGTGAGGTAAACCCAAAAGCTAGCAATATGACTGCACTACCAGATTTTCACTATTTGCTTTGTACATCATTTGCCAGAAATATGCTCTAACTTCCTTGAAACAGTATAACTAACTTTGCATCTTCTAACTTCTAACTTCTGACTTCCCCTCCAGGGAGGGGTTAGGAGTGGGTTGACTTCTGACTTCAAGAAGGTTCGCGACAAATACCAAATACAGAAGTATAACCATGTAAAAATGTACTACCACCTACAGGGCCAATTTCACCATTACAGAAAAACCCACTTATCGGAACATTCAAATAACTACTAAATAACCTAGAATCAAAATTAGGCTTACCATATAATCCCTCACCGCGTCCCATACAAGAAAACATCAAACCAGCAGCATTATTTGTAGAAATAGTCTCCAAACCAACTTCCCTTTGATAACGTTGTAATAACATTTCTAAATCTTCTGCTGAAGTATTAGCATCCCTTAAATGAAATTGAATTCTTTGACCAGTTCTAACTCTATCACCTATAGCGATCGCTCCTGCTTTTGGATCCACCCCAATTAAATTACGAATTAAAAAATCTCCCTGTTCTAAATTTTGTTTAAATTCGTCTCTTACTATACCGATAAATAGAGAATTTTCTGCTAACTTACGGTCTTTTTCATTGAGATTTTGTACTAAATTTTGTAATGCTTCTAATGGAGACTGTTTTATACCATCACTAACTACTTGATCTACACTAACCAACTCTTCAAGTTCCAGAACAATATTACGTTCTACTTCAGTCACCCGATAAGGTTTACCAATAGGACGACAACCTTGAGCTACTATTGTTTCTAAAATTATCTTACCCGAAAGAGATACACCTACAGTTCCTTCTTGGTAGAAGCGACCTTCACAGAATAGCCCTGTACCTTGACCATTTAATCCGCTACTAGCTAATCCTCCTACCTTGGGAGAATTTGGGTAAGCATAATCTAATCCTTGAAGTAAATCGTTAATTTTAGTAAAAAATGGATCGGCAAGAATAATAAATTGAGGTTGGTCTGCGGTAGGTACTCCAATAAGATTACACCATAGGTCAGGAGAACTATCTAAATCTGGTAAGTGTCCTGCTGATATATGAAAAGCTTTTATTGCTACTTCTGGTAAATGTGCCAAACTAAGGCTAATGGCAATTTGTTGTTCTACTTCTTCTGGTTTATCATTTTCATCCATACCAACAATACCACCGCCACCACAGCCTATCATAATAGTTTCTGGTAGATACTCTTTTAATAGTGGCATTAGTCGTGGATATTCACTGGTAAAAGCTGACGAGATAAATACCAGTCCCAAATCTGCTGTAGCTCCTAATAATTCTAAACTTTTTTCTGCTACTTCTTTAACTGCTGCTTCTAATGAAGGACGAGTTGATAGAAAATTTGACCACCGCATCTGTTTGACGCTCCTTATAATTATGTATGATTATATTCTCTAATCTTAATATCTAGACAGTAGAAAGTTCTAGGAATAATTATTACTAGCTAAGGCTTTCAGCTATCTAAAGGTGAGAAACTTTATATTGGGAACTTTCAGTATATTCTCCTATTCTAAATTTGTACTCTCCAGTTAATATTTCAATTGTGAATATAAAATCACGAATAGGGCAAAAACCGAACCTGGAAATAAGGTAGAATATTAGAGAATGGAATTAATTTTCTTAGTCCTTATGAGTTGGTCAGTAAATCTTAAAAGATCAAGATCATTTGGTTAGGAAACCCGAAAAACCTATATATAAAGATAAAGAGGGATAATCTTAGCTAATTTATTGGACTATCCTTTAATTCCTAGCCCCTTTTATCGTGTTCTAGTTTAGTTAAAAATATAGAACTTAAAATTTGTAGGTAGTAAATCAAAATAAAAAAAACTATGACTAATCAAAACATTCAAGAAAAAATCGAGCAAGAGCGCGAGAATGCTCGTGAAGCTTGTGATATTTCTGGTGCTAACTCTAAAGAATGTGCAGCAGCTTGGGATGCAGTCGAAGAACTTCAAGCGGAAGCTTCTCATCAAAGTAAGACAAAACCAAAAAATTCCTTTGAAACTTATTGCGATGATAATCCTGATGCTCTTGAGTGTCGAGTACATGATAACTAGGATTAACTGATTTAACTACTAATAATTGAATAAACTACATCAAAATGCAGTTTATTTAATATGATCAGGATTTACGCAAAGTCACTATATATAGAGTCTGGGTGCGTTAGCGGTAGCGTAACGCACCCTACCAATAGCGTTCATGTGTAAGTCCTAATTATGTTCAGCAAATAAGCAACTGAAGTCCTTGAGTTTGTGGCTCAGTTGCTTAATATTGAACTAATATCAGAAAATCAATTAATACAGTTTAGATAATTAAACTAGATTTCCATATAGACAAGCAATATGCTTGTGTTGCTGAACAGTATGGCACTGTAAAATAAATAAATTTTTATTGTTGAATTATTCATGTTTATAGCAGTTTCTAGCAATAGAGAAAACTATCTTCAAAAACAAAACCATTTTTAGGAATTTTCTTAGTTAAAGAGTAATTAACTAGGGTTTGCTGATTAAACCTAAAATAATTTACAGATAAAAAAGTCACCCTTTTCAGACTCTAAAAAGAGTAAGTTTTTACGTCTGAAAAATTAAAAAAAGTTAGAATTTTGGGGTAACGCGAGGCAGACAAACAAAGGAACCTTTCTTAAAAAATACCTTCTCTATAACTCCTAGTTCGTCCTGATTTTTAACTACTCCCTAATCCCTACCTCCATAAAAAGACTTTCCATACCCAAACCCTAAATAAAAACTATGTAAGCATTTCCTACAGAATGCTTCGCCAACAGTCCTCAGCTAAAAGCCAACAGCTATCAGCTATAATTTATTAACTGATTATATGATAATCTTGGAATCAGAGATTAGCTTTCCAGGAAAATTAAAAGTTATTAGTAAAGTATACTCCTGTAACCTGAAAAATAATTATTCATTATTTGCTGATTGCTGAGGTGCTAATATTTCAATGCTTACAAAACTACTATCTATAGAAAATATCGATAAATTACTAAGTTATTATGTTGAATTATTTACCCTTAGCTATTACATCTGAATTAGATATTTGGGTTTGGCTAGACTATAGATTAGCAGTATTATTTACTGTGATAATACCTCTATTTTTATTAGTTTGGGCTTTTGTCAAAAGAGCTGAATCTATTCAACACTTGTTGATTATTTATTGGCGAGTTGCTAGTTTATTGGCAATCACAGTTTACTTAATGATTGCTGCAATACCTATCAGTTTTTTCACATCATTAATAGCTAGATTATTAATTCCTATATCTTTATGGTTTTGGGTAGATTTGAATGAAGAAATTAGAGAAGCTCGAAATTCTCCTCTCAAAACAAGTTTTACTTCTTGGCGCGTTGCCTGTACTATTTATAATATCATCGGCGTAATACTGCAAATTCCTTTTGGACTTTGTGGTTTTAAATCCCGAAGTGAATTACTAAGCGATCCTTTGTGTAATGTTTGGTTAAATCCACCTTGGGCATTTAAAGAAATTTTTCATCCAGATTGGCCTCAAGAATTTATAGGTTTTTTGGGATTTTCTGGATTAATAATTTATACAATTTTTCTTTGCTATTTCGCTTTAGTAAAGCTACAAAGACAAGGACGATCTGCTACGGGAAATTAATAATATTAAGTATCTAAATTAAATTCTTTTGAGAGGCTTAATTATTTATTATTCTTTTTCATCCAAACGACTACTAAAATGACGTACTTCTTCTAAGAGAATATTAAATAGTTGATCGTTTTCCTCTTGACTTTGTGTTATTTCCAGATATCTCTGAGTTTGTGCTGCTACTTGAAGTAAAGCTTGAGTTGAAAAATAAAAAATGAACAAGAATATTGCTCATCGTTTAGAACAGTACACAATTAAACGACCAAATCAAGTATTAATAGTTAAGACAGTAATTAATGAACAGCCAGATGAAATAGCTATCTTTAAAGGTTTCTCTAGTTCTCTAATGCAGTCTACTAATTTTAACCCAGATATACCAGTATTACCAGAAACAACTAAAATTATCAGTATTGATATACTTGCTAGTCCCTACAATCCAGAATCACCTATCTATATTCAACAGGGACTGACTTGGGAACAAATGCAGTCCCTGTTAATAGAAGTAAGACTTTAGTTAACCATTCCACCTGCTGCTTGCAAACGCGCTCTGGCTCGCTTTAAGGTTTTTTTAGCTTGAATCTTTTCTTCAAGATTATCACCACTTTCAGCACTTTGCAGACGTTTTTCAGCTTCATCAAAAGCTAGACGAGCTGCTTCCTTATCAATGTCTTCTCCTTTTTCCGCGCCATTAACAAGTATAGTTACTTCATTTTCTTCCACTTCCGCAAAACCACCCATAAGGGCGATCGGTGTCCAGTCCTTTTCCGCACGAACTCGCATTACACCTGCATCAAGAGCAGTCAACAGAGGAGCGTGTCCACTTAAAATGCCTAATTGGCCTGTCGTACTAGGTAAAATTACTTCTTGAGCTTCTGAGTCCCAAACTGTTTTGTCGGGAGCTATTACACGCACAGTTAATGTCATTTGTCAATAATTTGTTATTGTTTTTTATATTTCAGTTATTTGAGTTATCAGTTATTAGTTATCAGCTAGAGCACTTTCCATCGCTATTAAGTACATATCTAAGGATAAATATGACCATATTACAAGTACTTTAAGATTTATGCTTGTACATCAATCGATCTAAAATATACTCTATAAGGAATAACTTCTGACTTCTGACTGCCGATCCATACCTCTGGATAAAACCAGAGGTTTGAGACCTGATCTTTTCGTCAAGATTTATCTGATAACTGATGGGTAAGAGAGAAGGTCTAATTATCCTTCTGCCTTAAGTTTTTCAGCTTTAGCGATAACTTGGTCAATACCACCTACCATGTAGAAAGCTTGCTCTGGTAAATCATCAAGTTCACCAGATAAAATCATTTGGAAACCTTTCATGGTATCTTCTAACTTCACATATTGACCAGGAGAGCCAGTAAATACTTCTGCTACAAAGAATGGCTGTGATAAGAAACGTTCAATCTTACGAGCGCGAGCTACAACCAAGCGGTCATCTTCTGATAATTCATCTAAACCAAGAATAGCGATAATATCTTGAAGTTCCTTGTATCTTTGTAGAGTAGATTGTACTGAACGAGCAATATTATAGTGTTCATCACCTACTACACTTGGTTGCAACATAGTAGATGTAGAATTTAGAGGGTCAACTGCTGGATAAATACCCTTAGAAGCAAGACCCCTGGATAATACTGTAGTAGCATCTAAGTGAGCAAAAGTAGTAGCAGGTGCAGGGTCTGTCAAGTCATCCGCAGGTACATATACAGCTTGAATAGAAGTAATTGAACCTTCTTTAGTAGATGTAATTCTTTCTTGTAAACCACCCATATCTGTACCAAGAGTAGGTTGATATCCTACCGCAGAAGGCATTCTTCCTAAAAGAGCAGATACTTCAGAACCAGCTTGTACAAATCGGAAGATATTATCAATAAATAGAAGTACGTCTTGCTTACTAACATCCCGGAAATATTCAGCCATTGTCAAAGCTGATAGACCAACACGCATTCTAGCTCCTGGTGGTTCGTTCATCTGACCATAAACCAAAGCTACTTTAGACTCACTCAGATTTTCTGGGTTAATAACTCTGGACTCAACCATCTCATTGTAAAGGTCATTACCTTCACGAGTACGTTCTCCCACACCACCAAAAACGGATACTCCACCGTGGCCTTTAGCAATGTTGTTGATTAATTCCATGATGATAACGGTTTTACCGACACCCGCACCACCAAATAGACCAATTTTTCCACCACGACGATAAGGTGCAAGTAGATCGACAACTTTAATACCTGTTTCAAATACGGAAGGCTTAGTTTCTAGGTCTACCAGTTTAGGAGCATCACGGTGAATAGGGGAGCTGTCCTCAGTGCCAACTGGGCCTAATTCGTCTATTGGGTCACCAATAACATTAAATATTCTACCAAGGGTAGCAGTTCCTACTGGTACACTAATGGCCGCACGGGTATCGACTACTTCCATGCCACGGACTAGGCCATCTGTCGCACTCATGGCTACAGCTCGAACTTGGTTGTCACCTAGAAGTTGTTGTACTTCACAGGTTATGGACACATTTTGTCCTGCTTCATTTTGACCTGTAATTGTTAAAGCGTTGTAGATTTCTGGAAGACTTCCACTAGGAAATTTAGCATCTACTACTGGACCGATAACTTGAGTAATATATCCTACGTTTGTTTTTTCTGCGGTGGTTACCATTCTTCTTATCTGTACTGTAATTATTGAGCGATCCGAAATTAGTGAGTTTCTGATTGACTTTCTGCTTTTCCCGGAGAAACACGGGACATTTCAATTATCAATTAGCTATCAGCTTTTAGCATTCAGCTAGTCTCTTGCAGAGGAACTGCGTTAACAGCTTTTTGCAGCTCTGGGAGCAAATGCCCCAGCTATTTATTGTGCAGGATTGTTGAGTTGGAGTGAAAATCTCCAACTCATAGTGTCAAAAAATAATCTTGCTGACTGCTGAGTGCTGGCCGCTGACCGCTTTTTTTTAAGAAAAACCCTAACAGGGCTAGGGTTGAAACCCAATTTTTCGGTCATATTTTAGAGTATCATTGAAGGGTTCATCCGAGATGATATTAATTTTTTTGCTCAGAAATTTTTTCTAATCATACTAGAGGAATTTTTAATATCACTTTATGTTTATATTGTCAAATATATAAAACAGATATAATAACTCAATAGTGTAAAGTTATAGGAATAACTACTTGTAGCTAAGGCTTTCAGCTATCTAAAAGTATTCAGGATTGTAGGTAATGTAAGCCTTTTCCAGTAATACTTTCAGCCTGAAAAGCAAATGATTTTTTAGGATAACTTTGTACTCTCAAGATCATAACAATATTAAAATTATTACTTGTATTTGTTATACTATTACTCAACTATTATTATTCTCAGTATTTGGGTTAGCTTTAACACGTCTAATTGGTAAATTGGCCACCAAAGCTGTAGCTCTTTGATTATTTTCCAACAAAAATTCTGAGTCCCTATCATCTATTTCGACATAACGGGACACTACTTCCATAATTTCTTTTCTCATGGCTTCAATGGTTTCTGGATTAAGGTCAGCACGGTCATGGGCAATAACCAATTTCAGGCGACGCTTAACTTCTTCACGACTCTTAGAAGCATTTCTAGAAAAAAGTTTTTCTATAATTTCATTTAACATTAGCTTATCTTGAACTAACATAATTAGTTTACGAGGTAGGTTGAGGTAAGTTTTTTTTAGGATCAAACAACTTTAGATGACAATAATTTACGCAACCAAGTAAAAAAATTTTCTTGAGGAGGGTTTAAGTCAAGAAACTCTACTCTTTCTCCATCTAAACGACGAGCAATATTATTAAATTCCAAACCTGCTTGAGAAGGATTTTCTGCTAAGACTAAAGGTTCGCCTCGGTTAGTAGAGACAATTACTTTTTCATCATCTGGAATAATTCCCATTAGTGGAATAGCCAATATTTCTTTAACGTCTTGTACAGACATCATTTCATCAGCTAGCACCATATTTGGTCTAATGCGATTAACGATAAGATTGATTTTCCGGACATTATGTGCTTCTAGGAGTCCAATTACTCTGTCTGCATCACGGACTGCAGATATTTCTGGAGTAGTAATAATTATAGCTTCTTGGGCTGGTGCAATTGCATTCTGGAACCCTTGTTCAATACCAGCAGGACAGTCAATCAAAATATATTCATATTTTGGCACTAACATATTGACTAATTCCTGCATTTGTTGAGGAGTAACTGCTTCTTTCATGCGGTTTTGAGCCGCCGGTAAAAGGGATAAACGGGGTTGTCGTTTATCCCTAACTATTGCTTGTTCCAGACGACATTCTCCTGCTAAGACCTCCATTGCTGTATAAACAATTCTATTTTCCAAACCCAAAAGTAAGTCCAAATTTCTCAAACCGAAATCTGCATCAATTAGTGCAACTCGGCGACCTTGTTGAGCTAAAGCCATACCTAGGTTGGCTGTGCAGGTAGTTTTTCCTACTCCACCTTTACCAGAAGTAATCACAATAATTTTGCTCATAAGCTATTAGATATTAAGTATAAGTAATATATATATAGTCAATTTTTGTTATAGTACAAAGGAGGCTTTTATAAATAAAATTTTATTTTTGCCAAATTTTAAGTCAGTCAGCCAAGATCTTCAAGCTTGTATATTCTAAACTTTATATGAGTATTTTTCCCTAAAAATTTTTAACTAGGGCTTGCTGAAAAAGTCTTTTTGTCAGAGGAGAATCCAGGAGAAATGAGAAATGAGAAACATAAAAGAGTAGGGACCTTGGATGCAAGTTGCGTACAAAAGAATCAACATTATGATTTTCTGCCCCTCGAAATTCCCAAAATCCTAGAATGCATAATTTTTCGGGAACCGTACTGGAATCACCTAAAAGCTGGTACTTTATTAGTCTCTGTAAAAGCTGAAATCTTTACCAGTAAACACTTTTATATTTACATACGCAAACCCTAACTATTTATCAAAATAATTAATTGGGTCTAAAACCCCGCTTTGATCGGCGAAATGTTTTTGGAGCTTTACTCAAATCCCCGTTACAAAAACAACTTCTGATTTCTGATTTCGTGAACTTGAGGCCATTAATTGTGACTGATTAAAAATACTAGGACTTACGCAAAGACACTATATATAGAGTATTGGTGCGGGACGAGGTATGTAACGCACCCTACCAGTAGCGTTAATGCGTAAGTCCTAAATACAATTTTTGTAGACTATTAATTATACATCATAAATAATATTTATCCCTACATCCTAGCAAAATCTCTAGCTCTACTAATACGAATACTTTGATCTACCACATAAGCCACTTCTGGATAAAATTGGACTGGTGGTTTTTCTGGCCCTCTAGCGACTTGCTCGGCAATCCTAATTAGAGCTGGTTCCATCTGCAAAGTCATAATTACGCTCTTAGAATTTCCTCTAGCACCTGCATGGACTACTCCCCGTAAACGACCCCACACCAGAATATCTCCATCTGCAATTACAGAGCCACCAGGATTTAGGTCTCCTACAACTATTACAGTACCTGGATGCCGAATTTCTACTCCAGAACGTACAGTCATTTCTAGATAAAGTGGTTCAGCTAAAGGTTGAACTTTTTCTGGGGAATTTTGGTTGAGACTGGTGGAAATAGATTTTTGTTCCACAGAATAACCTACTGTAGCTGCTGCTACAGCAGTTTGACGACGTGAGGTGTGAACTTTCTCTAGTTGTAGTTTTTCTTCTTGAAGAGCTTCGGCTATTTCTTGCAGTTGGCGAGTATCTAATAGACGGTCAAATGCAATTAGCTCTACTTCTGTTTTTGGTTGCCAAAATTTCTCTCCTGCGATGAGGCGTTGTTTTAACTGTTGCCAAATTTCTGTCCAAGTCATGGGTGTTGGATTTTCTATCTCTCCATTATTAGATTCGGGAGGCAATAATAATAACAATTTTCCCTCCTCTGTTTTGAACCGTACTTGTAAATTGGTATCTATTTGTTTTTCTGGTTCTGAGGTAGAAGTGGTTGAGGTGGAAGCATCAGAAGACATAGAGTATGGGTTATTTTCTATCTTTTCTTATGGTTTAGATGAGCATATTATATAATCATTAGTCCAGAGTTTGGTTATTGTGTTATTTAGATTTTTTTACCATAAGATACAGCAGTAGTCAAGTTATAATTTCAAGTCGTAAAGGGTAAGGCAGAAGGCAGGAGGGTGTAGGGGAGTAGGGGGAGTAGGGGAGTAGGGGGAGTAGGGGAGAAAGATTCTGGTTGGGTTTCGCATTTCCATGCTCCGCAACCCTAAAGGGAACAACCCAACCTATATTGAACCATTTAAGGTGTGTCAGTCTAGTAGAGGACTGTTTCATCTAATAACTGTGCAGAGGGATTTTCTCTCTTGCTACCTTGTCTACCTTGTCTAGACACAATCAAAAAGTAATGCACCATTTAAGATGAAACAATACAGTACTGATTATCCAAAAATCATATTAGTAGGATTTATTTGAGTTAGTAAAGCTATTACAGGCAAGATGTCTGTACGTCTGTGGTACTTCAATCATCATAACTTTTAAACAGGTGACATGATTGATTCGACTTGATTCTATTTTTCTGATCGCTTATCCTACAGAATACTGGTCAACTGGAAGATTGGAAAAACTATTGGAAATAGGTGTTAATCAGATTTAATTAGGACTGACAAATTCTGTTCGCAGAAATCTCATGAAACTAGGACTTGCGCAGAAACTGGGTTGATTTAGGGAAATTTTGTTGTTTGAAGAACAATATCACCGCCATCAACCTGGTTTCTTGGTTGTGCGTGCGTAAGTCCAGATGAAGTCATTTGTAAGAAAAAATTTTAGGGGTTTCGAGACCAAACCCCGTTAGATAAAATATTACAATGTCAGAACTAAAGGCATGAATGCTAATTTTAGGGTGTGTTTTGACTTTATTATGTCTGTCCCGGAGCATTTTGCTCCGGGACATGTTTGCGGAAATGTAGCATCCCGTAGGGAATCATTCCGCAGGAAAGGAAAAAGCGCACAACGCACAACGCACCAAGACTCTATAGATAGATAGTACCTTTGCATAAGTCCTGATATATTTAAGTTTCCTGAAAAAGTCTAATAGTGATGATAGGGAACATTTAACTAGGAAATTGATTTTGCATAACAGTCATTGCGACGATAGAAAGCAATTTCAGAGACCTAAAGAGATTGCTTCTTTCCACTTCTAATGACTTAAGTATAGAATTATCCGGATTTTATATACTTTGGATATTATTGCGGAATGGGAGCACATTCCGCACCGAAGAACTGACGTCTAATATCTGAATGGGAGCGCATTCCACAGGAAATGCTTACATTAGGAATTATGAATAATTACTTTATGTATTAGGGGGTTAAGGATGATTAACCCCCTATAAATTTTGTATATTTTCATCTTTTTGTAACTTATCATACATTATGAAAATATAGATTTAATTTGATGGGTTTACCTAATTAATTAATTAGGGTATGTAAATATAGCAATTTATATACTGATGAGGTCAAAAGTTTCGATTTGAGCTAACCTTAACCAGGAATAAAAAGAAAAAGATAAGTTTATCTCACGAGCTTAAAAACCGCTATACATTTTTTCCTACTTTACGATAACTTCATATTAGTCATAATATCTTGTTTTCACTACAACATATAAATGACTAGGTAACATTTTTTATTTTGTTATTTTGCTCAGTATAATTTTGGTTTCAAGCCTATATTAATACAAATATAGTAATCTTATTTTCATCCTATCCAAAATTGCTTTGCTTTGAGTGCATAAGGAACAGAGAATAGTAAATAGGTGAAAGTTTAGGTTTTTTTATTGACTTTTTGATTTATCGGAAACAATTTAGGATGGCTATATAGCTTCAGTATATTAAATGTGTTTAGGTATAAAATGATCATAGACTTAGATGAAATATTTCCGTATAAAAACTATTGAAGCGAGTTAAATACCAGAAGAGTTTTTAAAGATTCAGTAAATTTATAGACAAAGGGTTGTCATGTTTAAGTAAGAATGGCTATAGTGTATTTGTCAGGGAAAAAAAAGTTAACTAACCCTCCAAAACCAGGAAAAGAACTGCAAGCTTCTATCTACGAAAATATCTAAATAAACTAATCATTGATGTCATCATTACTGACTGAATAGTAAGAGTAGCTATTGTCTGTATGTCAGTGAAAAAAAAGTTAACTAACCCTCCAAAATCAGGAAAAAAACTTCAAGTTTCTGTCTACACAAATATCTGAAGAAACTAATCATTTACCTCATAATTACTGAAAAAAATTCGACATAATTAATTAAGGAGTTCTCAAAATGAAAAACCAAATCGTTGCTTCCATTCTTGCTGTTCCTTTCGCTTTAGGTGCTGTATTCGCTGGTGCTGCTAATGCTTTTGAAGGTAGTGCTCAACTAAATGGTACTCCACTATTTGAATTAGATTGGAGTACAGAAGGAAATACAACAGCTACATTATCTAGTAATTCATTGACCTTTACTCCAGATGTAGCTGGTGTGTCACTGACATCACAAACAGGAGATTTTTTAGGTTTTGACATTGCACAAATCCAAGATGTGATTACATTTGACCCTTTTGAGGCAGAAAACCCTTTTCTAGACTTCGGTTCAGTCATTCCAGAGGGTCTATCTCCTACAAACTCTACTATTAATGATGGTGAAAATGTTTTTATCCTCACTGATTTGGATTACGATGTTAGACAAGTGGCAACTAACTTAGTCGGTATTGATATAATACTTTATGGAGACTTTAATATTGGTGGAGAAGTAACTTCTGGTCAAGGTCTCTTCACATTACAATATGCTCAAAACGGTGCAACAGTAGATTCAGTCAACGCACAAATTAATAGTGATACTGGTCTCGAAGGTCTAGCTCTTTCTGGTGCTGTGTTCACTACTTCTGTTCCTGAACCAACTGCATTATTCGGTATTGGTGTTTTTGCTACAGGTTTAGTTGCTAGTCGTCGTCAGAAAAAATCTTAAGTAAAAATCTGGCGTTCGGGTGAGCGATCGCCCTACCTTTACTGAGAAACTCGGTTCAGATTCAATGCTGAATACATACACAGGACTCCTGATGAAGTCATTTGTGAGAAAAAAACTATAGGGGTTTGGTCTTCAAACCCCTACCATAAATAAAATTAGGACTTACGCAAAGCAAGGTATTTCTGTCCGATACGAGCGACAGCGTTTGCGGAGCATTCCGTCAGGAAAGCAATCTCAAATGACCAAAGCTCCTCGATTATGCGTAAGTCCTGTAAAATGTTACGATATATTTAGGGTTTCCTGAAAAAGTCTAGTAGTTATGACAGGGAACACTTAACTAGGAAATTGATTTTGCATAACAACTCTAAGTAGTCCCTATCCATGATAGGAAGCAATTTCAGAGCTGCGTAGAGATTGCTATCCTTACCGAATGCTGCGCCAATCTTCCACTCCGTTTCAGTTCCAATGACTTAAATATCAGGACTTACGCAAAGGTACTATATGTAGAGTTAAAAAACTATTGCGCAATAGTTTTAACCACTATATCTAGGGTCGCTGCGTAAGTCCTGATATATAGGACTGAAGCCATGAGTTACGAAAAACAGGGGTTTGAGATTGCTTCTCTTCGGTCGTATCGAACGAAAATACGTTGCAGTTGCGTAAGTCCTGATAGAATTATCCGGATTCTATATACTTTGGATATTATTGTTGAATGGGAGGGGATTCCACAGAAAGAGCTGACAGTTAATAGCTGAATGGGAGCGCATTCCACAGGAAATGCTTACATTAGGACTTACGAATAATTACTTTATGTATTAGGGGGTTAATGATTATTAACCCCCTATGAATTTTGCATACTTTCATCTTTTCCTAATTTATAATTCATTATGAAAATATAAAGTTAACTTTATGGCCTTACCTAATTAATTAAGGTATGTAAACATAGGAATTTCTATACTGATGAGGTATAAAAGTTTGGATTTTAGCTAACATTAATAGGCAATAACAAAGATAAATAGATTAGTTTGCCCCACAAACTTGAAAAACACATACATTTTTTCATGTTTTACTATAACTTAATATTAATAAAAATATTTTTTCACTTCATATAAACGACTAATTAAAATTTATTATTTTGTGGTTTTCATAACTATAATGAGGATTTTAAGCCTATATTCCTGGAAATATAGTCATCTTATTTTAGCATTAAGATCAGTTAAATTACACAAGATTTTTTTAAAGATTCGGTAAATTAATAGATAAGGGGTTGTCATACTTAAGTAAGAATGGCTATAGTGTATTCATCAGGGAAAAAAGTTCATTAACTCTCCAAAATAGAGAGAATAAATTCAAGCTTATATCTACGAAAATATCTTAATAAACTAATCATTGATGTCATAATTACTTACTAAATAGTAAGAGTAGTTATTGTATATATATCACTGAAAAAAAGTTCACTAACTATCCCAAACATGGAAAAGAACATCAAGTTTATGTCTATACAAATATCTGAATAAATTAATCATTGACATCATAATTACTGAAAAAACTCGACATAACTAATTAAGGAGTCCTCAAAATGAAAAACCAAATCGTTGCTTCCATTCTTTCTGTTCCTTTTGCTTTAGGTGCTGCTGTATTCGCTACTACTGGTGCTGCTAATGCTGCTTCTTTAAGTGGTAGTTTCCAATTTGATGGTTCAGGCGATCCTCCAACTACCCTTATTCTTACCGATGATCAACTTGATTTCAATCCTGATGATGCACAGCTTGACCTCAAACTACAAACAGAAAGTTTTACATCTTTTGATTCTGCTTTCATTTATGACTTAGAAAACCCAGTTAATCCTAATCCTAGTTTATTTATCGATTTAGGCGATCAAGATGGTGAGAACCTTTTATATGTTAACAACATAGGAGAATATGTCTATACTGGTGTTGGTTTGTCAACTATTATAGGTATTTCATTCGATGGTTTCTTTGAGAGCACCACTGGTGAAATATCACAGGCAACAGGTTTAATTAGTCTCACCGCAAACGATACTGTTGCAAATGTACAAAATGCTGTAGAAAATGGTACTGGTATTCAGGCAAGTTTCACTGGTTTTAGTGTTGCTACTACTTCTGTTCCTGAACCAACTACATTATTTGGTCTAGGTGTTGTTGCTACAGGTTTAGTTGCTAGTCGTCGTAAGAAAGATGCTTAAGTAAAAATCTGCTGATAGGGTGAGCGATCGCCCTACCCTCTGCTTTCCTCCAAAGTGTAACTATTCAACCGGACATGATCGGGACTTACCCAAAGAAACGCGGTTTCTAAAGTAAATCATTGTTTTTGACAATAAACATTTACCGAAGAATTAATAATTAGAGTTTGCGCTTCTTCAGTCTTTTAGTAGCGGGGAGGAGCCAGAATCGAGCAATCCAGAAGGAATGGTCATTACAGAAGAGGTAGGAGGAAGAATTATCCCTTGATTTTCTGTCACAATTAGCCAAAAATACTAGACTTTTTAGCTTTCAAGATCTAAAAGCTGGTACTTTTTCCCGACTAAAAAAGCTGACACCTTTATCTATTAATGCTTTCATGCTTTTTTCACAGACCCTAATTAACCAGGACTTACGCATTAGAAATGCAATTTCAAGGTTTGAGATTGCTTTCCTTCAGAATGCTGCGCTTTCCATGTCGCGAAGTGAAACGCTGTTGCTTGCGCTGCGAGTCGCGCCATGACAAAAATACGCTGCGGGTGCGTAAGTCCTGTTAACATTAACTTAGGTTGAATTATCAAAAAATTGATTCTGTTTATGCTAATGAGTTAATAACTGGAGTCTTGCCCAAGCATAGCACTATTTTTAGGAATTGGTATAAAACAAATGTAGAGTCTCTCCAATTACTGAGGTAAAGTTAGTTTTCTTCTTTTCTTCTTTTCTTCTTTTCTTCTTTTCTTCTTTTCTTCTTTTCTTCTTTTCTTCTTTTCTACTCCCTATTCCCTAAAAAAGATTTCCAGAAAGAATAATTTTTTCCTAAACGAGTTGTATTCGTAGCATCCTGAACATTGCCTTTCAATTCTTGATAATATTTATCGTCCATAAAATTAATATTTAAACTAGAATCAGCCACCAATCTCCGGAATTTTTCCTCAGTATAATCTCTCCCATTAATTAATGCTCCTCCAGGATTGGAAACCAATAATTCTCCATTAATCGCTACCGAATTAACCATATTCGGCCACCAAGCATAACCGCTATATCCAAACATTGCTGGCACTCTAATTATCTGTTGATCAGTCAGATTAAATTCCTGTTTTAACTTCTCTATTAATGGATTTATTTTTTCCCTTTGTAAATAGAGATTATGCTCAATTAATCTAGTATTTTTTAAAGTAGCTCTTACTGTTGTTTGAGTGCTTGAACCACGATTTATAGCAGCTTGACCATAACCTTGTTGACTCAATTCTTCTAATAATTTAACCCCCGCTTCTGGACTCACAATTAACATTAATGGTTTGCCAAATTTGCTAGGAATAAAATTAATAATTTCATCAACATGACGAATCATTAACCAAGAAGTATCAATATCAACTGGCGGACCTTGAACTTTCTGTGCTTTAATAAAGTCAATAATTTCAGGATTCATACCTACTTCTCCTGCTTTACCATAATATATTCTTCCCATCGGATATCCTGGTAAAGATGGTGTCACCTCCAGATTTCCATAACCATCCACCCATCTATTTAGAGGATCAAGTCGTCTAGGTTGACCAACTTCAAACCAACCAAAATTTTCTTTGAGAAGACTGAGAGAATATTGGTCATTTTCCCCCTCACGATTAGCTTTGAGGACCACATTCATATTATGGAGCTGACCTTGACTGGGAAACTGCACATAACCTATTTCTTGAGTGTCTTGCATCCAGGTAGTGCCACCAGGATTAATTTTTGCTGTGGCACCTGTTTTTTCAATAATTTCTCTAATTTTATTAATAAACTCTTCATTGGCAAAACCACGATCGCTCACATGAAGTTCTTTGACTGGAGCAGTATTAGGAGACATTAACCAAGGAACCACACCTATTTGAATACTATCAGTAGCAATTTGTTGACCATTTTTTTCAGCGATCGCCTTCAAATTAACTACTCCTTTCCAGTTGCGATCAGCAAATTGTTTTGCTTCTACACCTAATACTATTTTATCCCCAGGTATCAAAGCTTCAATGCCAGAAATATCTACTCTTTCCCATCCATATTCTGTTTTTTGGAAAACATTGATATAATCACTAACATTTGCATCTGTAGAAATATAAATTTGAGCATCCCGATAAGTTTCTGCCAATTGAATATTAATCATAGCTAAATCTGCTACATCACTTTCACCATTAACATATTGATCTTCCCAGTCTGGAATGAAATCATTGTTATCATCATCATTATTAAATAACATCAACGCACCTGTTGATAAAGACCATTTTTCTCTATCTGACTTATCAGTTTCATCCAGTTTCCCATCTCTGTTAGTATCACCATAAATTGTGAAACCAGGGGATAAACTATATGCAATAGGTGAATGAGTTTCAGTATTATTATTTATTTGATTTTCTGTATCTTCTTCCCATGCTCTTGCTGCTATTACTTTTTCATAACAAGCAACTGCTAAATACCCCTGGTATTCTATCATTTTTTCAATCGCTCGATCTGTCATCAATGAATCTTGAGGTATTTGTCGCAAAGTTTCAATTGCCTCTAACCATAAATTTTCTGCTTCTTGCCATGTTTGATAATTTGGCTGTTTATTTTTTCCTTTTGCTACTGCATTAGTTGCTATGCTCAGTGCTTGTTTCCAATTTTCAACAGCTTTTTCTTCTTTAATAATTCTTGCTTCTAAACTACGGAAATCTTTCAAAGTTTTTTCATATTGTCGCACTTGAAATTGGTATTGCCAAGGTTCTATTTTATTTTGAAAATTTGGCATTTTAGATACTTTATCAAGTTCTTTTTTTAGTTGGTTTTTAACCTCGTAAAGTTCTGGTAGAGAAGTTATTTGTTCAGGAATTTTTATACTGTTATTTGCCAAATTAATAGTTTCTAACAAAGAAACTTCTGAACTTTCTGGTTGAAGAAGTGAAGATTGTGCTACTGCTTGAGGCATAGGTATCCAAATAATTCCTACCAATGCTCCCACAGTATTAACTAGAGCTATTTTAACGTATCGCATCCAACCCATAGTATAAATCCTTTCTAAGAAACCTATAATAATCTCTAAAGTATACAATTCTCTATTTTATTCGAGTTTCAATGAGAATTGTTTAAATATTTTAGGACTTACGCAGAAACCGGGTTGATCAGACAATTTTTCGGGAACCGTATTTCCTGGTTTGAACCACAATATCACAGGCCAAAACCCGGTTTCTTGGTGGCGCGTGCGTAACTCCTGTATTTAATTTACACAAATAGAAAACTAACTGCTATCCTTAGCCAAATTTAGTAATTAGGGTTTGCCTAAAAAGTCTTTTAGTAGGGAGGAGGCTCCAGAATCGGTGAATCCAGAATCCAGAAGGAATGGTCATTACAGAAGAGGTAGGAGGAAGAATTATCTCTTGATTTTCTGTCACAATTAGCCAAAAATACTAGACTTTTTAGCTTTCAACACCTAAAAGCTGGTACTTTTTCCTGACTGAAAAAGGCTGAAACCTTTATTTAATGGTGCTTTTATGCTTTTTTCAGCCAGCCCTAATTATAATAAATCCGGTTCGTGGAGAGAAATTTACTCTGAAGGTAAGGCAGTCAAGATGAGAGAGCAAGAGCAAAAAGTGACCTCTTTAATAACCGGATTTAGTATGATATAAAGTTCTGCAAGAATTGATTTGATTTTTTATTTTTGGAGATGTCTATTCTTATCTTTCTTTTAGCTTTTTTTTAGTAATTATATTGTCTTGGGATAATAAAATAAGTGATAAAAAAATTTATCATTTCTCACCTTTTCTTTCCTTCTACCTTCTGCCTATTGACCAATAAAAATTTTAACTTTTTTAGGCTTTGATTTCTCGGAAACCGTAAAAGTAGGAGTTTTTAGGTCCCTCAGGTTAAAAAAGTAAGCTTTTAATCCTGACTAGGGCAGAAAAATCAAGGGATAATTGTTCTAATTTATCGGGAACCGTCTATATCCTCTTAACTCTTAACTACTCCCTACTCCCTACTCCCTAACTTAACAAAATGAGATTACTGTATATTTCCGGTTGATAGATCGTAATTAGGGTTGGCTGAATAAATCTAAAATTATTACTGACCAATAAAAGTTTTAACTTTTTTTAGGCTTTGATTTATCGGGAACCGTAAAAGTACGAGATTTTTTTGCTCATACATAGAGGAACAAAAATTAGTATTTAGGTAAGACCAAGGCAGAAAAATCAAGGGATAATTGTTCTGATTTATCGGGAACCGTGTATATCCTCTTAACTACTCCCTACTCCCTACTCCCTAACTTAACAAAAAGACTTTTTCAGCAAACCCTAATTATATATAAATTTTATAGGATAGTTAATAAATACCTTATTTGGCTTCATATTATCTGCCTAATTATGACTTTTCAACCGGAAATTTTTGTCATATTCTTTAACCCAATCCTAATTTGGTTTTACCCAATTAGCTGTTTCTAGATTATTCGCACTAGCTCCATTATTAGGTAACTCTAAACAGTAACCAGCACCGTATACTGTTTTAATAAATCGAGGATGACGAGGATCTGGTTCCATCTTCGTTCTCAAATGTCTAATATGGACTCGAATCGTCTCAATATCATCATCTGGATCATAACCCCAAACTTCCTTGAGAATTTCACTAGGAGATACTGTTTGGCCATGACGTTGCAATAAACAGTGGAGTAACTCAAATTCTAAATGAGTTAGTTTAACTGTTTGATCAAACCAAATAGCCTCAAACCTTTCTGGAACTAAAGTCAGAGGGCCATAACTGAGTATTTCGCTATGTTTAGCTGCTTGAGGAATTCGATCTGTCCGTCGCAGTAAGGCACGCACTCTTGCTAATAATTCTTCAACTTCAAAAGGTTTTGTTAAATAATCATCTGCTCCAGAATTGAAGCCTTCTACTTTATCTTGGGTTTGACCCAAAGCAGTTAACATCAATATAGGAATATCTGCTGTCCGTTCATCACGACGCAGACGTTGACATACCGTAAACCCATCTACTTTTGGTAGCATTAAATCTAATACTATCATGTCTGGTAATAGTTGCAAAGCTAGGGCTTGCCCTTTTATACCATCCTCTGCTTGACTAACTTCATAGCCAGCCATTTCTAGGTTTACGGCAACGAGTTCTGCGATCGCAGGATCATCATCAATGACGAGTATTCTAGGCATCATTTGTTACATCTAACCTACGATTTTTTTCTTATTGTAATGTTTAATTAAGATTTTTAAGTTTTTTCTATATTTTTTTCATTAAATCTTAATTCTTTTTGATCAACATCATTTTTCTTTAAAAGTTTTATAATTGCGCCATTGTTCCTTAACACAAATTTATTTTATTGTCAAGGCACTAAATGATACTGAATTGATACTGTGTAAGAATCTTGCATACAACACTTTTAACTACTCCCTAGAACCAAAGAACTTTGTACCTCAGACTTTTCAGGAATTGCCGTAGAAAATATTGTACTATTAGACATCTGCAAAAATTACAAATATAATCAATTATTATCCAGAAATCATCAATTACTTCCCCTTGTTCCCAGTTAAGTGTTAAGTTTTCCCTCTTTTCTGGAGATGTCTATTTGGAAATTATTGGTAAAAATCGAGCTTGCTCCTTTAAATATTTCCATGAAATTAATTCTGGGTCTTTTTGACTACTCCATTCACTAAAATCAGGTTTTGTTTTCCGCTTACTAATAGTGCTACTATGAACCTTTAGCCGTGCTGCCAACTCTTTCTGAGTCAAAGAAACTACTTTATCTATATCCTCAGAATAATTATTTTCTGGGGTAAATTTAAAACCGCCATTTATCTGAGAATCCTGGGATGGAGTCCAAGAAGTTGATACTTCTTCTAAAACCGACTCTCCATTGTACCCTAAAATTTCATCTACAGGTACTTCAATTATATCTTTTTGAGCAGCCACTAGAGATACAGCAGTCGGAAAATAGTACAATAAACCACCTTGCTCTGTAATTTCTAACTCAGCACCAAACTCTTTGGCTCTTTCATCAAGAAACTTTTGGACAACTTTCCCTGACAGTTTAGAGTTGATGGCTAAATCTAAAGCTGTAATATGTCCCTTATTCTCCCGGATTAACTTATAGAATAGAGTATTTAAACTGTTTTGTTGGTGTTTTTTTTGTTCTTGATAACGTCGAAAAGTCCACAACACTCCAAAACCAATAATGATAATTGCCAACAAGCGCCAGGGTAAACTGAGCATTAGTAACCCTAACCCAATACAAATCATAATGGGAGAGTTATAGATAGGATTTTTGTCAAGGTTTTTGGGTATTTTGGACATAATTAGTGTTTTTGAGCCAGATTTTCTGCTTCTAAGGCGTACCTCCTAAATTTATTTAATACAATTTTAAAATATGTTTCGTAAACTAACAATTATTAGTGGCGTTATTATAGTTTGTTTATCAATCGCTGGTTGTGGCGGTAGTAAGGTTTTTCAGTGTAGTCAATTAGTTTCTATTGTTAACAAAGGTAATACTCTTGTCAATGCTCAAACTTCTTATGATGCGACGACAACTAATGAACTTGGAGAAGAGTTAGAAGAAATTGCTCAGGAGTTAGAAAATTTAAAACTGAAGGATGAAAATTTGCAACAGTTTCAGCAGGAATTTTTTGAAAGTTTTAGAGAACTTTCTCAAGAGTTTGTTAATATGAGTTTAGGTCTTAAAACTAGCAGAAAAATAGAAGCTTCATTAGAAGGTAGCAAAAAATTTAATCAGGCTAAAGATCAAGTTACTCAAGCTGGGGAACAGGCAAATAAATTGGCGAATAATCAAGATATTTTACTAGAAGAGCTTATTAGTTACTGTCAAAATAATTAGGGTTTAATCAATAATGAATCATTGCTCATTAGGGTTTCCTGATTCAATCTCAAAGCATTTACACTTTAGACCAACACAGCTCAAATAGTGCATTAGGTAATCAAGGTTCCTAGGGACGGGATGGATAATTAACAATTAATAATTACTTCTTGTTAAAACCGAGATATATTAAGCAAGTACATAAACCTTATTTCATTATCAATTGTCAATTATCCATTATTAATTATTCATTGTATTTCTAGCTCTAGCACATAATGTCCCATGGGTAACTGTTGAGACCAGAGTTCATATTCTAGGCGCAGATAATTGGGAATTGGCGTTCCCTTAACTACTAAATTACGGGTAAAATTACGCAGTCGTAATTGATAATGTAAATTTAATGAATCATCTTGAAGCCAATAACGACAGATACCATAAACCCCTCTTTCCCAAAGATGGCGGTAACAATATTTCCCACTTCCTTGCATTGTCAGAATGATTCTAGAAGGAGAAACTTCTAGCCATAAAAGTCTGGGTTTGGGAATATTTGGTAATATAGATAATTCATTACTAGATGATACTGCTCTCTCAATAATTGCAGGTTCATGCAATAATATGTGGAACTGGTCTCGATCTTTATGATAGAGAGTAGCTGCAGTTTCAACTAGAGACCAAATAGGTAAGTCTGTTGATATTAATGACAAACTTACAGGTTTGCGTTGATAAGTTAGCATATATTTTTTCTAATTGTGATTGTTGATTTAATAGCTATTTTGAAGAAGGAAGAAGGAAGAAGAAAAGTAGATACACTGCCTTTCATTTTTATGAGGTACAACTGTAGCGGGCGTATCGATCAGACCCCACTACAATAATTTTATCATTCACGCGCTGGGCAGCATTCCGCAGGAAAGGAAACGATATTGGATTTAATAGTTATTATTTTCTTGACTGAAAAATAAGGTATCAAGTTTCTTCTTTTCAGATGATAAAGAAAGAAAATGAATGGGTTTATCTAACATTTTGAAGAAAGCCAAAAAAACAGGAAATAGAAAAAAGTATTTTGGCAAATATGAGTAAGATGCACCCAATTATTAATTATTCAATTCTTCTCCACATATTATTATTATTATTATTCAAAAGCTTAAGAGAATGTATAAAACTTCCTGATAAATTTTCATAAATTATTTTTATCCTATCACATCAGAAATATTTGCGGAGAAGAAATAGTTATTTACCAAACAATCTTAAAATTATCTATAGTTTATCCTGTATAGTAGTTAAATTGAATTATTATTCTAAGTTTAATTGCATTTTTTTTGCTTTTGTTCCAAATTTTTAACTTAGGATAGTAATCCTAGTAATATTATTCCTGTGTAAAATTTATAGTTACTTTTATGATAGCTGCCGTAGTTAGTACAGAAATTACAAATAGTCAGGAAACTTTAATAATTCAGAGACCAAAATCAGGTCTATCTCTTCAAGGTAATATCTCAATTCCTGGAGATAAATCAATTTCTCACCGCGCTCTAATGTTAGGAGCGATCGCTGAAGGACAAACTAATATTCAAGGTTTACTTCTCGGAGAAGATCCCCGTAGCACTGCTAAATGTTTTTCTCTTCTGGGAGCTAATATTTCTCAGCTCAATACAAAATTAGTAGAAGTTCATGGTGTAGGTATAGGCAATCTTAGGGAACCATCTAGTATTTTAGACTGTGGTAATTCTGGTACGACAATGCGACTAATGTTGGGCATTTTGGCATCCCATCCAGAACATTACTTTACAGTTACAGGGGATAATTCTTTAGTTAATCGTCCAATGTCCCGGGTTATTAAACCACTTACAGAAATGGGCGGTCAAATTTGGGGTAGAAAAGGGAATACTTTGGCACCTTTAGCAGTTCAGGGACAAAAGTTAGGACCAATTCATTATCATTCTCCTATAGCTTCCGCTCAAGTAAAATCTTGTATTTTGTTTGCTGGTTTAATGGTAGAGGGGAAAACTACAGTAACTGAACCTGGTCTATCACGAGACCACAGCGAAAGAATGTTAAAAGCTTTTGGAGCAGAAGTTCAAGTTGATCCAGAAACAAATAGTGTGACAGTGACAGGTCCAGCTCAACTTCAAGGCCAAAATGTGGTTGTACCTGGTGATATTAGCTCCGCAGCTTTTTGGTTAGTTGCAGCAGCTATTGTACCTGGGTCAGAATTAATAATTGAAAATGTGGGTGTTAATCCTACCCGTACAGGTATCTTGGAAGTCTTGGAAATGATGGAGGCTAATATTATACAAGAAAATCAACGAATTGTGGCGGGAGAACCTGTAGCAGATTTACGGGTAGGTTATAGTTCATTGAAAGCTTGTGAAATTTCTGGTTCTATAATTCCCAGATTAATTGATGAAATTCCAATTTTGGCCGTAGCTGCTATGTTTGCTGAGGGGACAACTGTGATTCGGGATGCTGCGGAATTAAGGGTCAAAGAAAGCGATCGCTTGGCAGTTATGGCCACCCAGCTCCAAAAGCTGGGGGCCAAAGTGACAGAATTACCTGATGGTTTGGAAATTACTGGTGGTGTTTCGATAACTGGTACAGATGTTGAAAGTGATGGGGATCATCGAGTAGCTATGAGTTTAGCGATCGCTGCACTGAATGCTACTGGCACTACTAACATTCATCAAGCTGAAGCTGCTAGTATTTCTTACCCCAACTTTACGCAGACTCTGCGACAAATCTGTACTTAAAACAACTTATGTTAAATATTGCCTAAATTTTAGGCATCGTGAGTTATCAGAAATTAATTAATGCTTATTTATTAAAATCTGCTCAAGTATGGTTAACTATCAGATGACTTATCACCTATTAGTTGATCTTTCCAAGCTTGAATTTCTTTTGATAACTCCTGGCGATTAGAAGCAAGAAGTAGATACCGATAAACAAACCAACCAGAATAGATAATACCAATTAACTCAAAGGTTGGAGCTAGTAGTGGAATATCATTTAATGATTCAACTACTGCGAACATTACCTTGAAAATAATAATTGCTCCTAGAATTATACCCAGAGTAATGATTGGCTTTTGATATTTTCCAAAAAAGCCAGCAATAATTATTGGTAGTTCTGATAAGATTTCCAAGAATTGGTTTTTGATATCTTGAAATTGATCAGATTTTTCTTCAGAACTCTCTACTGTAACTAGAGAACTTGTCTCTGTAGAACTTACTCCTAATTTCTGTGTAGTATCTTCTTTCTCTTGCATGAGAATCTCCTTTACTTAACTTAACAAATTAACTACGACAAACATCGAAGTTGTATAGGTTAGTAGTCCATTTTATAGGACATGGCCTACTTTACTGGGAAGTAATCTTGAGACTTACACCTAAAGCAGGAAAACCTAATATTGTTAAGAATAATCTATAGACTTGATATATGAATATTGATTTAATTATTGCTACAAATCTTAAAATATTAACTTCAAGTAGAAAAGAGGGAGTAGGAAGTAGACGGATATGAATTATAAGTTTTTCTTGATAAACCACATTTTTAAGGAGTAAGGGAGTAGGGGAGATAGATAAAGCTTCAAAGCTTTTTTGGGTCACAAAAAGTATCAAAAAATTACCAACAAGACTTACGCAAAGGTACTATATATATAAAATATATAGTCAAAAAACTATTGTGCCATAGTTTTAAGCACTATATCTAGGGTTGCTGGGTAAGTCCTGACCAAGTTAATCTTTAAAACTCTGGATTTTTCCTCACAAAACTTAGAAAAATCAGGACTTACGCAAAGGCACTACATAAGGGGTATTAGTGCGTTGTGCGTTGCGCGCTTTTCATGTCGCGTAGCGTTTCGGCGCTTGAGCCGACATATAAAGCGGAGCTTTGCGGAACGCAAAACGCACCCTACCAATAGCGTTCATGGCTCTAGTCCTGAAAATGTAGAAAAATTAACGCCTGTAACTATTACCCTCTGATAATAAAATCATCAGCTGCAGGCAGTGCTTTATTGCTCAAAGTTGCAAACTGACCACCATCACCAAAACCACTGGCACTACCATTATAATTGTAGAATAAAGCACCATTATTAACGTTGTCAACAATTACAGCATCAGAAGTTGCAGCACCTGCTGTAACAGTAGCAAAATCTACAATATCTGTAAATGTAGTTAGAACCAAGATAATTTTATCTTGACGAACAAAAAAATCAGTAATTACATCTACTATCATTAGAATCAAATGGTTGGTTGGTAGCAAAGATGAAACGGTCAATACTCGCTCCACCAGTTAGGTGTCATCTCCCGAACCAGCATTTAGGCGATCATTGCCTTCCCCACCAAAGATATGGTAAAACCCAAGACGACCATCTAAAAAATCATTGCCATTTTTTCCATAGAGAGAGTCATTATCCTGACTACCAATAATCGTATCATCACCACCTTGACCAACGAGAGCATTATCTCCCGCTCAACCAATAATGAGATCGTCTGCACCATTTAAGGTGTGTCAATCTAGTAGGGTGCGTTACATTTCATTAACGCAGCGCATATCCTGTATATTTAGGTGGGTTGGGTTTATAGACGATGGCTGTATTTCGGTGCGTTACGGAAGTGCGGCTAACGCACCCTACTGGACTGACACACCTACAAATGTGCATTAGGGAGTAGGGGAGTAGGGAAGTAGGAAAGTAGGGGAGTGGAGGAGTAGGGGAGAGAGATTATTGTTGGGTTTCGGGTTCCTTAACCCAAAAATAATCTATTGCATCATTTAAGGTGTGTCAGTCTACTACTAGATAAAATCAATAGTAGGGGAGGGTTTTAGCTAGAATTTTAATGCTTACTCTCAGACTTACATAAACCCGCCCTCATGCACAAAATTAGTTACGGTAGTTTACTAAAATTTTTGCTATTTTTTTGTACAAAGTTTGACATAATTAGCATCTGCTGAATAAATATAGCTGAATAAATATAAAAGTATTCAGAGATAAAGATTTCAGTATTTTTATGGTCAGAAAAAGTGCAAGTTTTTAGGTGGCTAAGGTTCAAAACCTGAGCATTTTAGATTCACACTTGAGGTGAAAAATTAAGAGACAATTCTTACTTATAGGTAATCTATAACTTTCATTCCTCCTAAATTCTTCTCCTGGGATGGGTTAGGGGTGGGTTTACTCCCTACTCCCTACCTTAACAAAAATACTTTTTCAGCAAACCCTAATTAATGAGATAATAAAACAGCCAAAAAATTAACTCAATTTTCCAGTTATAAATTATGTCACAAACTCCCTTTTCTCCAGAAGAAATAGCATCCGAAGGTATCAAAGCCGAAGAATATCAAGAAATTATCAACCGTCTTGGTCGCCACCCGAATAAAGCAGAACTAGGAATGTTCGGGGTCATGTGGTCTGAACACTGCTGCTACAAAAACTCCCGCCCTCTCCTCAAACAATTTCCAACCACCGGGAAACGCATCCTTGTCGGACCGGGAGAAAACGCTGGAGTGGTAGACTTAGACAACGGACTCCAACTCGCTTTCAAAATTGAATCCCACAACCACCCATCCGCTGTTGAACCATTCCAAGGTGCTGCCACTGGAGTCGGGGGTATTCTCCGAGATATTTTCACAATGGGTGCGCGTCCTATCGCCGTACTCAATTCTCTCCGTTTCGGTTCCCTAGAAGATGCCAAAACTAAACACCTATTTACTGGAGTCATTTCTGGTATTTCTCACTACGGGAACTGTTTCGGTGTACCTACCGTCGGTGGAGAAATTTATTTTGATCGCGCTTACGCAGGCAACCCCCTAGTCAATGTGATGGCATTGGGATTAATGGAAACACCCGAAATTGTAAAATCTGGTGCATCCGGTATTGGCAACCCAGTTTTATACGTCGGTTCCACCACAGGTAGAGACGGTATGGGAGGAGCAAGTTTCGCCAGTGCCGAACTCAGCGAACAGTCAATAGATGATCGCCCCGCCGTCCAGGTAGGCGATCCATTTTTAGAAAAATGTTTAGTGGAAGCTTGTTTGGAAGCATTCAAAACTGGAGCAGTAGTAGCAGCACAAGATATGGGAGCTGCTGGTATCACCTGTTCCACTTCAGAAATGGCAGCAAACGGAGGTGTTGGTATTGAATTTGACTTGGATAAAGTACCAGTCCGAGAAACTGGCATGGTTCCCTACGAATATTTGCTCTCAGAATCTCAGGAACGAATGTTATTTGTTGCTGAAAAAGGTCGCGAACAAGAATTAATTGATATTTTTGAACGTTGGGAACTTCATGCAGTGGTAGCAGGTACAGTTATCGAAGCACCTATTGTGCGCATTTTCTTCCAGGGAAAAATTGCTGCCGAAATACCTGCTAGTGCTTTGGCAGATAATACTCCTCTTTATCACCGGGAATTATTGACTGAACCGCCAGGATATGCTAAAAAAGCTTGGCAGTGGAATGTGGAATCATTGCCATCATGTACGGAACAGGGTATGGAAATTAAGGGAAATTTTCAAACCTGGAATCAGATTTTACTGACTTTATTAGACACTCCAACTATTGCTTCTAAAAATTGGGTGTATCAGCAATACGACTATCAAGTACAGAATAATACTGTGATGTTGCCTGGTGGTGCTGATGCTGCTGTGATTCGGTTACGTTCCCAAATTTATGATTTTAACAACCCAACTACAAATTCCGGTGTTGCTGCCACAGTTGATTGTAATTCCCGTTGGGTTTATCTCGATCCCTACAGGGGTGCAAAAGCGGTAGTAGCAGAAGCAGCAAGAAATCTCAGTTGTGTGGGTGCTGAACCTGTGGCAGTTACAGATAATCTCAATTTTGGTAGTCCGGAAAAGCCTGTAGGATATTGGCAGTTAGCAGAGAGTTGTCGTGGTATTGCTGAAGGTTGTCGGGAGTTGGGAACTCCTGTGACTGGTGGGAATGTATCTTTATATAATGAGACTTTGGATGCTGACGGTGTTCCCCAGGCAATTTATCCGACTCCAGTGGTGGGAATGGTGGGATTAATTCCTGATATCACTCGTATTTGTGGTCAAGGTTGGCAAACTGAGGGCGATATTATCTATTTAATTGGAAATTTAATGGGTAGTTCTTTAGCTGCTTCTGAATATTTGGCAACTGTTCATGGTGTGGTTGCTGGAAAACCGATGGAAGTAGATTTTGATTTGGAAAAGCGGGTGCAAGGAGTTTGTCGTTATGGTATTCGTGAAGGTTGGTTGCGTTCTGCTCACGATAGTGGTGAGGGAGGTTTAGCGATCGCTTTGGCGGAATGTTGTATTAGTGGGAAGTTAGGAGCTAAGATTATTTGGGAATTATCTGATGTTTCTGCTTGGCGATGGGATGAATTTTTATTTGGTGAAGGTGGTTGCCGAATATTGGTTTCTGTTGCGCCAGAAAATCAGATAATCTGGGAATCATATCTTCAGGAAAATTTGGCAGATTTTTGGCAGAAAATTGGTTTGGTGGAGAATGCTGAAAGTGATTTACAAATTTTAGTTAATGAGAGTTTGTGTTTGATTAATGTAGAAATGGGAGAAATGAGCGATCGCTTTGAAAATTCTATTGAAAGACGTTTGAATTTTTAGCTTGAAGTAGTTAGTTTGTAGTTGGTGCGTGACACTACAAACCCTACAGGAGAAGTGACTCCTCCGTTCACTATTGATTTAACAAAATTGGAAGGGTTATCCCAGGATATACTTAGTAAACTTGGGAATCTTTCAGTAATTGTTCAAGAAATTGATAGTGCTCAAGGTATTGATACTGAAGGTATTAAACAAAAGCTTACGGACATCAAGACCAGTGTAGACCTTGCCCAATCTCAGTTTTCTGGCGAGATCAGCGTAGGATTTGGCACAATAAATGCTGCAGCTAATGCTATAAATGCTGCTGTAGCAGCTCTTGACTCAAATACATCAAGATTGCTTCAAGACTTAAAAACTATTGGTATAGACAGTGTTTATCGTCTTGATGATGTGGTTAACTTTTCTGAGATGAACTTGAGCGAAATGATGAAAGCTAACGCAGAACTTGCAGGCGTTAAGACTGGCGTTCTGGCGCTCAAGGCAGAACATGACGAGAGTCAAGCAAAACAAGACTTGCAGCGACAAGTTAGTGAAGAGACTAACAGATTATTAGCTCCTAAAAATCTCCTACACAAGAGTGTTATTGTGGATTTCTCTTCTCTTCAAACAATTACCATAACGGGAGGCACTGGTAATTTTTTTTCATCTACCTACTCAAACACAATTACTAATTATTAATTATCCACTAATGAAAAATTCTCCTATCGTTCCTACTGGGCTTTTGCTAAAAGTCGTACTGGAGGTTTGAAAACTTCTACAGGGATTCCCACCAGTGTTTGTTTTGGTTTCCTGAAATCTTTACTAGAAGTAATAGATACGGAAAAACCAGAATATTTAGTCATTGCTTTTGATTTAGCAGAACCTACTTTTCGTCATAAAGCTGATATTAATTATAAGGCAGATAGACCTAAGCCTCCAGAAAATTTAATTATTGATTTAGAAAATTGAAAGGAGCTTTTAAATGCTTTTAATTTAAAAGTTATTACTTTTCCTGGTTATGAAGCTGATGATATATTGGGAACTTTAGCACGAAAAGCTAGTGCTGTTGGTTGGCGAGTAAAAATTCTTTCGGGAGACCAAGATTTATTTCAATTAATAGATGTAGAAAAAGGTATTAGTCTTTTACATTTACCTGGGGGTAAAGGTAGTACACCTAAAGAATTTTTGGCTGAAGAAGTGAAGCAGAAATTGGGAATTTTGCCGAGTCAAGTTGTTGATTATAAAGCTCTTTGTGGAGATAAGTCTGATAATATTTCTGGTGTTAGAGGGATAGGGGAAAAAACTGCTAGTAAGTTGTTGAATGAATATGGCTCTCTAGGAATAATTTATCTTTATATAAATAAAATTGAAGAAGTAAATCGAAAAAAGTTAGTAGCAGGAAAAGCTGATGCAGAACGTTCTGAGTTTATAGCAGTAATAGAAGTAAACGTGCCGTTAAATATTAGCATAGAATAGTTTTGAATAAAAAGATTTTCTCGGTCAAAAATTGAACCTGTTTTGCAAAGGCTAGAATTACAAAATTTTCTCAATCAAATTCCTAATTTAGAACAGCAGTTTGATAGGTTAGCTAGAGTTAAGTCTTGGCCGGATGAATCAGAAAATAACCAACCATAAAAATCGACAAATACTTTTGTTAAAGTAGAAAGTGATGATTGTTTTTTCAGCACCGAAGATCAAAAGATAGCTCAGCAACAAATTTCTATAAAATCAGAAATTCCGCCTCAAATTATTGATACTCCAGAAAAGTTAAAGGAGTTAGTAAATATTTTAAAACCACAGAGAAATTTTCAGACTCCAGTTGCTTGGGATACGGAAACAACATCTTTAGAACCGAGAGATGCTGAGTTAGTTGGAATAGGTTGTTGTTGGGGAAAAAATATAGAGAATGTTGCCTATATTCCGACCGGACATAAAATTGGAAAAAATCTGGATAAGGTGATAGTATTGGAAGCTTTAAAGCCAATTTTGGAAAGTGCCGAACATCCGAAAGTTTTTCAGAATACTAAGTTTGATAGATTAGTTTTTCGGTGTCAAGGAATTAAATTAGCTGGAGTGGTTTTTGACACAATGTTGGCAAGTTATGTATTAGATCCTGGAGCCAAACATAGTCTGGAAGAAATATATATTAGATATCTCAGATATCTGGAAATAAGTTGACGAAGTTATAACGATGTAGTCTCCAGAAATCAAACTATTGCTGACCTAGATATTGGGAAGGTAGCTGACTATTGTGGTACTCAAGTTTTTGTGACTTTTCAGTTAGTAGAAAGATTAAGAACAGAATTAGAAAAAGCGGATAAAAATCAATCTACTGAAAAGTCTTTGTACAAATTATTAGTAGATATAGAACAACCTTGAGAAGTTGTTTTAGTCGAAATTGAATTTCAGGGAATTAAGATAGATATTGAATCTCTGAAAAAATTATTAGTTCAACTGAGAAATCTTTGTCTAAATTATTAGTAGATATAGAACAACCTTGAGAAGTTGTTTTAGCCGAAATTGAATTTCAGGGAATTAAGATAGATATTGAATCTCTGAAAAAATTATTAGTTCAACTACGAAAAGATAAAGATGCTGAGCAAAATCAATCTGCTGAAAAGTCTTTGTCTAAATTATTAGTAGATATAGAACAACCTTGAGAAGTTGTTTTAGCCGAAATGGAATTTCAGGGAATTAAGATAGATATTGAATCTCTGAAAAAATTATTAGTTAAACTACGAAAAGACAAAGATGCTGAGAAAAATCAATCTACTGAAAAGTCTTTGTACAAATTATTAGTAGATGTAGAACAACCTTGAGAAGTTGTTTTAGCCGAAATTGAATTTCAGGGAATTAAGATTGATATTGAATCTCTGAAAAAATTATTAGTTAAACTACGAAAAGATTTAGAAGAAATTGAAAAAAGAGCTTGTCAAACAGTAGATATTCAAATTTTACAAGAATATCTGAAGACAGAAATTAATAAAATAGATTCTAATTCATTTACCAATCAACAAGAATTAAAAAAAACAATATCTAGCCCTATACTCAAAGCATATATCAGTAAATTATCAAAAGAGCAAAGACAAAATTCAGCAACTATTGAAAAAGAAATAAATCAAACAGAAACCAGCGACTTATTAAACCTAAACTCTCCATCTCAATTAAGCGAATTATTGTTTCAAATTATCAGTCAAAATCAGAAAAAAACTCGCCAAATAAAAACAGGTTATTCCACCGATGTAGTAGTCTTATAAAAATTACAAACAGAACCAGAACATCATCCTATTATTGATGAAATATTAAATCATCGAACCTTATACAAACTCTTTTCTACCTATGTCGAAGCCATACCAAAATTAGTTCGTTCAGATACTCAAAG
>NZ_JAYKGW010000156.1:0-31253 GCF_035285525.1 Okeania sp.
ATCCGGGAAATCTCGAAAGTGTAGAAAGTGCGAAAAAAAATACTCTATTTTATAAGATTATGGAGTAGGAAGGAGTGTGGAAAGTGTTGGAGGTGTGGGAAAAAATACTCTATTTGATAAGATTAGGGAGTAAAAAGTAGGAATAAATGTAGGGGTTGTGGGATATGTAGGAAGTGATAAAAAAAATACTCTATTTGATAAGATTAGGGAGTAGGAAGGAGTGTGGAAAATCTCGACAGTGTAGAAAGTTCGGAAAAAAATACTCTATTTCATAAGATTAGGGAGTAGGAAGTAGGAAGAAATATAACTGTGGGAAATGTAGGAAGTGGTGGAAAAAATGCTCTATTTCAAAGATTATCGAGTCGGGAGCAGGAAAGAGTGTGGGAAGTGCGAAAAAAATACTCTATCTGATTTGAATAATAACAATAAATATGGTGTTTTTTCCCAAAAAATGTGGAATAGGAAATAGGGGAGAAAAAATATTCTACTTCATTTAAAGAATGACAAAAATGTGGTATTTTTTTCTAGAAAGTAAACTTAAACAAGAGTAATTTTTTATGGTTTTAACAGAGTCTACAATGTTGACATTGGGAACTCCAGCGCCAAATTTTCAGTTACCAGATGTAGTTTCTGGGGAGACAATTTCTCTATCAACATTTGAGGGCAAAAAAGCATTATTAGTAATGTTTATTTGTCGTCATTGCCCATTTGTTAAATACGTTCAATTAGAACTTGCTAAAATTGGTAAAGATTATGTTCCTCAAGATGTAGGAATTTTTGCTATTAGTGCTAATAATATTGAAACTCACCCCGATGATTCTCCAGATAAACTAAAGGAAATGGCGTTAGAATTAGGGTTTAATTTTCCCTATTGTTTTGATGAAACTCAGGAAGTGGCAAAATCTTATACTGCTGCTTGTACTCCTGATTTTTTCCTCTTTGATGCTGATTTTAAATTAGTATATAGAGGGCAATTAGATGATAGTCGTCCTAGTAATGAAAAACCAGTAACGGGTAGTGATTTACGAGCAGCTTTAGATGATGTTTTAGCAGGAAAAAATATCAGCGAAGAACAAAAGCCTAGTATCGGTTGTAATATTAAATGGAAATCAGGAAATGAACCTGCTTATTTTGCTTAGAAGATAAGCATTTAGTTTTCAGCTATGAGCTATTGTTTTTTTGATGAGCGATAAAATTTTTACTAATTAAGTCAGAATTAAACTTGACTGAAAGACTAATTTATTCAATCTTAAAGTCTATATAGCAATTCTAAATAGGTTGTAAGATTTTATCGTAGGGGTTTGGTTTGCAAATTCTTTGGTGCTTGGGTTTGGAAACCAAACCCCTACAATTTTTTATCACTTTATACCAATGTCCGAAATCTGCTGTAAATTAGATGAAGTTAAATTAAATAGAGATGAACAAAATCAAAAATTTTATCCAAATTTATTAGGATTTTATTATGTCAAAAAAAGATTCTGATTCTACTGCTTTGTTTGATGCAGGTTGTCTTGTAGAACTCCTAATTTTCGTGATAATTTTAGGAGGAAGTTATTGGTGGTTTATTGAGAGAAAAAATATTAATTTATCTCAAGCTATATCTAATAGTTCTGTGGTTTATTGGTTACATGAAAAGTTTCCTAATGCACCTATCCCTTTTAAACCATCTCCAACAGAAACAATTAAAAATTTACCAGATTCGTCTCAAGTAAAAACACCATTACCAACTTCTTCCACACAAAAAAAGGAAACAAAACCATCTCTAAAAGAAGCAATTAAAAATTTACCAGATTCGTCTACAGTAAAAACACCATTGCCAACTTCTTCTCCACAAAAAAAAGAAGCAATTAAAAATTTACCAGATTCGTCTACAGTAAAAACACCATTGCCAACTTCTTCTGTAAAACCAACTATTAATCCAACTAAGACTAATAATAATTCTCCAAATAAAAGAACTTTAACTCTTTGGGATAAAAAACAGATTAGAGGCATATATTTAAGTCGTTATGCTATCACCAATAATGCTAATGAAAGAACAATTCGTGAACGAGTTCGTTATTACAAAAAACAAGGATTTAATACTATAATTCATGGAGTTTGGGGAAATGGTTGTACTATGTATAAAAGCCAAGTAATAGAACAAATACTAGGAGCAAAAAGTTGCCCTAATGAATTTAATGAACAATGGTTAAACTGGTTAATTGATGAAGCACATAAACAAGGAATGGAAGTTCATGCTTACTTTGAAAAAGGAATTAAAATAGATGAAAATAGTCCGATATTTGATTTAGCGATCGCTAAAAAATGGATAGTTCCTGGAGTGGATAAAACCTATAGTGGAATCGAGCATTATGTCTTAGATGTAGAGGTAAAAGAAGTGGCTGATTTCTTTACTAATATTCTAGTGGAATTTGTGAAAAAATATCCCAATATAGATGCAGTACAATGGGATGATTATTTGGGATATCATGCAGAATTACCAGGAAAGGTAGACCGAACTGTTAACTTGACAAATTTTATTGAGCGAATGATTAAAGAAATGAAAAAAGCGAATAATTCAGTTAGTTTTGATATCTGTCATCATAACCCTTATTGGGCAAAAAAATATTTTGCAGCGGACTGGGAAAAATGGTCGGTAGATCGAGTTTTTATTCAAGTTTATAATGATGATAATTTTGAGGAAGAATTAAATTATGTGAGAAAATATGATGGTATTGCAATTAGTGAGCAACAATTACATCGTCTGGAGAAATTAGTTAATGATTATAATGTTAAGAGTGTGTTAGTTTTTCCAATGAATGAAAAACCAGAAAAAGCAGCTTCTCTTATAAAATCTGCTTTATCAAAATAGGAGTTGATGGTACAAGTAAGAAGGAAGAAGAAAGAAGTAAGAAAGAATTCAATAATGGATAATTGATAATTACCTCTCCCTCAAAGGAAGAAGATTGAATAAAAGGAAAAAATTTATTTTTTTCCCTTTTAAAGGGAAGGCTTCAAGGCGCGAATTATTTAATTATTAATTCTTCAGTAAGAAAGAAGAAGTAAGAAAAAAGTAAGAAAGAAGAAGTAAGAATCTATGGATAGTTAAAGATTTTTTTGTGGTAATTTTGTTTAAATAGGATTAAATGAACATAATCTTTCAAGTCGCCTTTGATAGTAAGATTCAATTTACCTCAACAAAGCCAAGCTTTTATCTCAAAATAAAATAAATAGCTCGCCGCTAAATGCTTACCAAACAATTTTTCATTGTTGAACTTATACCGAAGTAGGAGGTACTGATAACCGATAACTGAAATGGCATAATTTAAGATAAAATAAATAATAAAGGGAGATTTGAGGAAAATAAAAATGGCTATAAAATTGCAAAGACCAATATTGGTAGGGGGAATAGGATTATCTCTTCTATTATGGTTACTAGATAGTGTCCAAAATTCTGTGGCAGAATTTGGTGGAACTACTATGTTAGGAATTATGGCAGCAAGTCTGGGGGTTTGGTTATTAAAAAGACCAAAATCTTTACTACCCCAAAAAACAACTATAATTCCATCGCCGACAAAAGAAGTTGCGGAACAAGCGATCGCCTCTTTAAATACTACTATAGATAAACTTATTTTGGAAGTTGAAGGTATTAATAAGTCTGAAAAAATAAGTAATGATATTAATCAATTATGTCAGCAGGTAACTACTCTTACTAAGGAGTTAGAAAGAAAAGAATTAAGTATAGTTATTACAGGTAATCAAGGAGTTGGTAAAACTGCTTTGATTGAAATATTAAAGTCCGAGTGGATATCTAGAAATTCTCAAAAAATAGAAGTTACCGATCTAACTTGGCAGTCAGAATGGATAACTAAAAATGAGGTTCCAATTAATCCTTTATCCTCTTACGATTTAATATTATTTTTGACTACGGGTGACTTAATAGATTCAGAATTTCAAGCTTTATCAAAACTCACAACTTTCGGTCAACGTTTCATTTTAATTTGGAATAAACAAGACCTATATTTGCCAGGCCAAAAACCACAAATTTTCCAAAAAATTAAAGAGACATTATCTACTATTAATTCTGAAGAAAATTTAGTCGGCATTTCTGCTAAACCTAATTCTATTAAAGTGCGAAAATATCAGCAGGATGGAAGTATTCAAGAATCTACAGAACCACAATTACCAGAAATATCTGAACTGACAGTCAAACTGAATCAAATATTAGCAGAAGAAAAGGAAAAATTAGTTTGGGCGACTACTATCAGAAAAGCAGAAATAGTTAGATTGGAAGCTAAAAATATTCTCAATCAAATCAGACGAGAACGGGCGATTCCTGTAATTGAACAATATCAATGGATAGCTGCTGCTACAGCATTTGCTAATCCAGTTCCAACTTTAGATTTATTAGCAACCGCAGCAATAAATACTCAATTAATAGTAGACTTAAGTACCATATATGAACAAAAATTTTCTTTAGAAAAAGGCAAGCAAGTAGCAGGTACGATGGCAGAATTAATGTTCAAATTAGGATTAGTAGAATTATCTACCAAAACATTAAGTACTATCCTAAAAAGTAACAGTGTAACTTTTGTCGCTGGTGGTGCTATTCAAGCTGTTAGTGCTGCTTATTTGACTAGAGTAGCAGGTGTTAGTTTAGTTGAATATTTTGCCACTCAAACAGATACTAATTCTGTGAATATTGAGAAGTTAGGAAATATTATTCAAAGTGTATTTAGCAAAACTCAAGAAAATAATTTCTTAAAGTCTTTTGTGAATCAGGTAATTAGTCATGTTTTGCCACAAGAGAAAAAATTAGAAGTTGTTTCAGTTCCAGTAGAACAATAATGGAGCAGCAAGTAAAAACCCTTACTGTTCATTGAATTTTATCGCACACACAAATATAAAATTATTCGTGAAAAAACTGTAGGGGTTTGGTCTCCAAACCCCCTAATATAAAGTATTACAATCTATTTAGGATTACTATATATTAAACACTTTTGAATAAACAAAATAAGGTAAAAAAAATATACAGCTTTTCAAGCAGATTTCAAGCATAATTAAGTACAGATATTAATAATTAAATGTTCCCAGTGCGGGCATCTTGCCCGCGTGGGTTGTACCTAATCAAGATGGAATTTGCTGTATCTACTATACTCATAATAATTGGGTTTGGAGACCAAACCCCTACTAAACTATTTAACAAAAATATAATTTTGAATAACTTAAATATATCCCCAGAAAAAATAACAGAAAATTATCAATATACAGAAAGTTATCGTAAACAAAATCAAATTCATTGGAAGCGAGCTAGAGCAAGTTTACGAAGAACTTTAAATAGATATTCTGTCTGGCAAAATGCCTCACAAAAAACAACCAACTCTGAATTATTATCTACTATCAAAACTAAATTAGACTTATTAAAATCAAACATTGATAAGCTCGACCAAGAAGTAATTTCAATAGCTGTTTTTGGTTTAGTTAGTCGTGGTAAGTCAGCAGTTTTAAACGCTTTATTAGGTGAAAAAATATTAGAAACAGGTCCTCTCAATGGCGTAACTCAATGGCCGCGTTCAATTAGATGGAATCCCAATATTTTTGTTAATACCAGTCAACAAGAAGTAGTAAAAATAGACTTAATAGACACTCCTGGACTAGATGAAGTTTCAGGTGAAATTCGCGGAGAAATGGCGAAAGAAGTTGCTCGTCAAGCTGATTTAATTTTGTTTGTTGTTTCTGGAGATATTACTCAGACTGAATATGATGCTTTGTCTGAGTTAAGGAAGGCTAAAAAACCCTTAATTTTAGTCTTTAATAAAATTGATTTATATTCAGAAACAGAACGAGAAAAAATTTATCAAAACTTACAAAAAATTGTCTTTCATAAGTCAGTAGAATTAGAAGATATTTACTCTCCTTCAGAAGTAGTAATGGTCGCAGCAGAACCCAATCCTTTACCTATAAGAATTGAATGGTCTGATGGTAAAATAACTAATGAGTGGGAAACTCCATCTCCTCAAATAGATAATTTGCGACAAAAAATAATTACTATTTTAGAACGGGAAGGGCGATCGCTTTTAGCTTTAAATGCTTTAGTTCAAGCTAGAGAAGCTGAGGTAAATATTGCTCATAAAACTGTTAAGATTAGACAAAATGAAGCTGATGATTTAATCTGGAATTTTGCTAAATATAAAGCTTTAGCTATTGCTTTGAATCCTATTTCTATTATTGATGTAGTTGGAACAACGGTAATAGATTTAGCATTAATTCGCTCTTTGTCCCGTCTTTATAATTTGCCCATGACTAGCTATGAAGCTGGTAAACTTTGGAGGATAATTATTGTTAGTTCTGGTGGTATATTGTTGGGTGATTTAGGAAGTAGTTTATTGTTAGGTTTAGGAAAGGTTGATATTATTTCTTATACAGGAGTTGCTATTACTCAAGCTTCTATTGCTGCTTATGGAACTTATGCTATTGGTCGTGCTACTAAAGTTTATTTGGAAAAGGGTTGTACTTGGGGAAGTTTAGGTCAAGATATTGTGATTAGGGATATTTTAAGTCAGATGGAACCTGATACAATAATTTATCGTTTACAACAGGAATTATTTAATAAATGAAGTAAGAAGTAAGAAGTAAGAAGTAAGAAGTAAGAAGTAAGTTAGTAAATTTTTTGGAAAAAATTGTTTATTTCCAGTTTGCCAATATTTCCCTAATTTCCCAACCATCATCTTTCCTCAAAATGTAGAGACTCATTTCTCCCAAAATTTACTATTGGGATATACGCAACACAGATGAATCAGATTTTTATTTCCAGTTTGCCAATATTTCCCTTTTACGAATATTTCTCTCACTTCCCACAGTAACTCTTGCCATAAATTCATTTCTGAATCTCTGTATTTTCCTTCTTCCTTCTTCCTCCTTTCTTTCTTCAACATTTAACTATTCTTAAACCTTCTCTGAAGTGGAAAATTGTAGTCACTACTGCTATGACAAAATAAAAAATTCTAATGAACCAAAAACATAAACTCATACTCCAAGAAATTATTCCCGGAGGAACTCCAATTATCCTAACAAAGTTAGAATTAACACTCTTTTCTAATCTATCTAAATTCTCAATTTCTACTTTTGTATCAGGAAGAATGGGAAATTGAGCAGTATATAAATAAAAACCATATATACCATCATTTTTTACTCTTTGAACTAAAAATGAATTAGTTAGTAACTCAGCTCGCTCAAAAGATAAATTTTCATTTTTAGCTAACTGTTCTATCCAAATATCATATCTCGCTATTTGAGTAGTAATAAAAATTATAGGAACTAAAATTATTAATAGAGTTGTACTTACATAGCGACCCAAATATTTAGGTAAAAAAACAGTTGCTAAACCATAACCCATTCCCACAGCAGCAAAAACAATAATATTGAAAATTTCTACAATTTCTATCCCTCTTAAAAAGTCACCAAAAACTATTAAACTGTATAAAAAATTGTCAGCTAATTTCACAGATATTATTTTAGCTGAAACTATAGTGCTGAAAATAAATGAAGTACAAAATATGTAAATAGACATTTTAATTAGTAAAATCAAATATATACTAATTTTTTTTTTTGTTAACATGACAATTGGAATAATGAATAATTGATAATGAATAATTAATAATTAATAATGAATAATTATTTACAACCCATTCCATGTAAGTGCAGTATAGTGATTCTATTAGATTGGAGAAAGTTAAATGGATAATGAATAATTAATAATAAATAATTATTTACAACCTATTCCATGTAAGTGCAGTATAGTGATTCTACTAGATTGGAGAAAGTTAAGAATAAAAACTTGCTAGTTCTGTATATGTATGTATTGATAAATAAAATTACAATGAATTAATTATCAATTATCAATTAATGAAGAATTATGTTTAAATGCTTGTTGAGCTAATTTTGTGATTTGAGCGATCGCCGACTTATCAACTAAAATATCACTATCCAGATTTAACCATAATAAATATTCTATATTACCAGCCGGACCTTGTATCGGAGACCAAGTTAAACCAGCCAATTTCCATCCTAAATTATTAGCACTACAACACACTTGAAAAATTGCTTCAGCTTGGTCAAAAGAGGAACGAACTACACCCTTTTTCCCCACTTTTTCTTTACCTACTTCAAACTGAGGTTTTACCAACAAAATTGTCTCACGAGGAGGAATAAGTAATTGCCATAAAGCAGATAAAATTTTAGTTATAGAAATAAAAGAAACATCAACTACAGCTAAACTCGGATATATTTGTGTAGCATTTTCTTGTGATTCATAATTGAATATTAATGAATCACCATATAATTTTTCAGGAGTTAAATAACGTATATTAGTTCTCTCTTTCAAAATTACTCTAGAGTCGTTACGCAACTTCCAATCAACTTGTCCGTAACCAACATCAATACCATAAATTAACTTAGCTCCTGCTTGTAATAAACAATCTGTAAATCCTCCCGTAGATATGCCACCATCAAGACATATTCTGTCAGAAATAGGAATAGAAAAATATTCTAATGCTTTAGCAAGTTTATAACCTCCCCTAGAAACATATAAAGATTTTTGTTTAACCTTAATATCTGCCTCTAAATCAACTTCAGTTCCAGGTTTATCAATTATTTGTTGATTTACCATTACTTCTCCGGCTCTAATCAAAACCTGAGCTTTTTGTCGAGAAGTAGATAAATTTCGTTCTACCAATAAAACATCTAATCTTTGTTTAGACACAAGTTTTACTTATTAAATAGCTATTAGTTATTAGCTTTTTGACTTATTAAAATTTGCTTCATTTATCTTGCTCGCGTAGGCGTACCTAACCAAGGTGGAATCCCCTGTGTTAATTATTAATTATTAATTATTAATTATCCATTATTAAATATCCTTTTCTGCCAACTCACTAATTAGGGATTGCTGATTAAATATCAAAGCCTTGACATTCTAATAGAGGCTTTTTACATCTAAAAAAAGTAGCAGATATTGGCTTAATGAGGCACAGTTCACGAAAAATCAAAAAGTTAGTATTTAGGCAGAATAATTGCAGAAAAATCAAGGGATAATTCTTGTGAGTATATTCTCTCTCAATAAATCCTAATTTCTCTTGATTCTTAACTAATCCCTACCTCCTACTCCCTACTCCCTGCTCCCTATTAAAATGAATAATTAATAATTAGAGATACTTTATAATTATCAATTATCCATTATTAAATATCCTTTTCTGCCAACTCACTAATTAGGGATTGCTGATTAAATATCAAAGCCTTGACATTCTAATACTTTGAGCCTTTTTGTATCTAAAAAAAGTAGCAGATTTTGGCCTAATGAGGCACAGTTCACGAAAAATCAAGGGATAATTCTTGTGAGTATATTCTCTCTCAAAATCCTAATTTCTCTTGATTCTTAACTACTCCCTACCCCCTACTCCCTACTCCCTATTAAAAATGAATAATTAATAATTAGAGATACTTTATAATTATCAATTATCCATTATTAAATATCCTTTTCTGCCAACTCACTAATTAGGGATTGCTGATTAAATATCAAAGCCTTGACATTCTAATAGAGCCTTTTTATATCTAAAAAAAGTAGCAGATTTTGGCTTAATGAGGCACAGTTCACGAAAAATCAAAAAGTTAGTATTTAGGCAGAATAATTGCAGAAAAATCAAAGGATAATTCTTGTGAGTATATTCTCTATAAATAAATCCTAATTTCTCTTGATTCTTCACTACTGCCTACCCCCTACTCCCTACTCCCTATCAATTATTAAATGTCTTTTTCTGCCAACTCACTAATTAAATGATCGAAAGGTTCTGCCAAATAAGCACCAGTCGGAATACCCGCTGCCTCAACCTCAGACTTAACCATTTCTTTAAGAATACCAATACCTATTACAGTAGGTCCAATAGGTACTCCCAAAGAATTATAAGTTTCCCGAAGCCCCTGTAACACACGCTCATCCAAAACATCTGTATTACCTGCTACCAAAGCATAAGTAGCATAGCGCAAATAATAATCCATGTCTCGTAGACAAGCTGCATAACGACGAGTTGTATAAGCATTTCCACCAGGACGAATTAACTCTGGTTGTTGTGCAAACAAAGTAATCGCAGCTTGTTTAGCCAAACTAGCAGCTTGAGAATTAATTAAAGTAGCAGCTTCTACTCTGGCATTACCAGTTTCAAAATAAGACTTTAATTGATCAACTCCATCTCGGTCTAAATAACGACCTTTAGAATCGTAACTTTCTATTAAGCTAGTTATAGTATCCCGCATCAAATAAATCTCCCAACAATTTCTTAAAGTTTCTATATTAGCCTACTATAAATTGACACCTAGCAGAATCATTAGAGTAGCTTCTAGATAATTTGTAACATTAGATACAAAAACTTATCAATTTTCATTTTTATGATTATCCAGATGTTTTCTTATTAAAGCTAACTGCGATTAGTATTATCGCCCTAATTGTTTTCGACATCTAGTCAAAACAATAAAAACTTTAAATAAAACATTAGTACAAAATCAATTTGTTAATTTGTGAAGTTTTATTAAAGTTTTCTAGAAGAGCTAGAAGAGTGACACATCTTAATTAAATAGTGGAGCTGTGTCAGTCCAGTAGCAGCAGTTATTCTTCTTGTTAAGAAAATGAAAATTTAAGTAACGATTTAGGAGCTAATAATTTAATGCCAGAAACAGCCCAAGAAGTATTAAAGTTGATTGAAGATCAAGACATTCAAGTTATTGATTTGAAGTTTATTGACCTACCTGGTATTTGGCAACATTTAACAGTTCACAAAAGCCAACTAGACGAGAGTTCTTTCACAGACGGAGTTGCCTTCGACGGTTCCAGTATTCGTGGTTGGAAAAATATTAACGAGTCAGACATGATGATGGTACTCGATCCAACTACCGCTTGGATGGAGCCTTTTATGGCCGAACCTACATTAAGTGTTACTTGCAGCATTAAAGAACCTCGGACTGGTGAATGGTATAGCCGTTGTCCCAGAGTTATTGCTCAGAAAGCAATTGATTATTTAAGAAGCACAGGTCTTGGAGATACAGCATTCTTTGGCCCAGAAGCTGAATTTTTTATATTTGAAGATGCTCGTTTCGACCAAACAGAAAACAAAGGATACTACTATGTTGATAGTATAGAAGGCCGTTGGAATTCCGGTCGAGAAGAAGAAGGAGGCAACAAAGCTTATAAACCTCGCTACAAAGAAGGTTACTTCCCAGTATCTCCCACAGATACCGCGCAAGACCTACGGACAGAAATGCTATTAACAATGGCGAAGTGTGGAGTTCCCATTGAGAAGCATCACCACGAAGTAGCTACTGGTGGTCAAAATGAATTAGGTTTCCGCTTTGGTACATTAATCGAAGCTGCCGATAACTTAATGATTTATAAATATGTTATTAAGAATGTGGCTAAAAAGTATGGCAAGACCGTTACTTTTATGCCTAAGCCTATTTTTAATGATAATGGTTCTGGTATGCACTGTCACCAGTCAATCTGGAAAGATGGACAGCCTTTATTCTGGGGTGATGGTTATGCTAACCTGAGCAAAATGGCTCTTAATTATATTGGTGGTCTCCTGAAGCATGCTCCAGCAATATTAGCTTTTTCTAACCCTTCCACTAATTCTTATAAACGATTAGTTCCTGGATTTGAAGCTCCCGTAAACTTAGCTTATTCTCAAGGAAACCGTTCCGCTTCGATTCGGATTCCTTTAAGTGGTACTAATCCTAAAGCAAAACGACTAGAGTTCCGTTGTCCTGATGCTACTTGTAACCCATATCTAGCTTTTGCAGCGATGCTTTGTGCTGGTATTGATGGAATTAAGAATGAAATTGATCCTGGTGAATCTTTAGATGTGGATATTTATGACCTCAGTCCTGAAGAGTTGAGTAAGATTCCTTCTACTCCTGCTTCTCTGGAGCTTGCTTTGAAAGCTTTAGAAGCAGACCATGAGTTTTTGACTACTGGTGGAGTATTTACAGAGGATTTGATTCAAACTTGGATTGACTACAAGATTAATAATGAAGTTAAACCTATGAGTCTACGTCCTCATCCTTATGAATTCTCTTTATATTATGATTGTTAAATAGTAGAGATTTCATTTTTTTTTAGTCTTCCTTAATGGGAGGCTTTTTTTTTGGTAAATATTTCCTACGGAATGCTAATAGCTGAATGCTAACGACTCTACCTACTCCTTTAAAAAGGGCTAAGATATCTTCATACTTAATTTCCCTACTCCCTACTCCCTAATTATGTCAATTACAAAATTAACCTACCAAACACTTCAACAAAGCAAAATTTACTTTGCTTTAGCTCACAAAAGAATTTCCACTGAGCTTAGAAATTTTATTAATCCAAATCTCAAATTAAATACCAAATCTTTGTCTGTTGAAGTTCTCCAAAAAATGCAGCAAAGTATTGATAAAATTATCCAAAAAGATTTCGCAGATGCAGAAAAAGGCATCTATTCAGTTAATATAATCTTTGAGAATTTATGGCTAGAATTTTTCAGTTATTATCCTAATATTTGGCTAGATATGCCTACAGTTTGGGAAAAAATTAAACAAAAAAAATATCAAGAATTTTCTCCAGAAATAGATACTAAAAATTATCCCAATTATTATTTACAAAACTTCCATTATCAAACAGATGGATACTTGAGCGAAATGTCAGCTAATCTCTATGATTTACAGGTAGAAATTTTATTTAATGGTACTGCTGATACCATGCGCAGACGAATTTTAGCTCCCTTAAAAAAGGGTTTAGAAAAATTGTTTTCTGGCGAAAATTTGGAAGCGATCACTCCTCAAAAACTTAAAGTTTTAGACATAGCTTGTGGTACTGGTAGAACATTAAAATTCATTCGCGCTTCCTTGCCCAAAGCATCTCTTTATGGTATTGACTTGTCACCTGCTTACTTAAAAAAAGCCAATAAATTACTATCAGAAGAATTGGGAGAATTGCCTCAACTTTTCCAAGGAAATGCAGAAAATTTACCCTTCCGAGATAACTATTTTCAAGGAATAACTTGTGTTTTTACATTCCATGAATTACCGCCAATAGTACGTCAAAAAGTTTTAGAAGAAACATTTAGAGTAATTCAACCAGGAGGCATTTTTGTTATTTGCGATTCAATTCAATTATCTGATGAACCTGACTTTTCTCCAATGTTAGAAAACTTCCAGGCAATGTTCCATGAACCCTATTATAAAAATTACATTACAGATAATTTAGAAAAACATTTAGAAACAGCAGGATTTGTAAATATAACCACTGAAGTTCATTTTGTTAGTAAATATTGGGTTAGTTATAAACCAATATAAATAATGAATAATTGATAATTTTAAAGATAGTATTCATTATCCATTATGGTTCCCATGCCAACCCAGAAACCCGGTTTCTCGTAGAAACCGGGTTTCTTTGCGTAAATCCCTGTTTCCAGTTAAGTGTTCCCAGTTAAGTGTTCTCTAAAACTGTTTCATTCTCGGTTAAGATTTTTTAGAATAGACAAGCACTATAATCCTCTAGGTATAAAGAATTATGACTACTAACAATCCGGAAACTGTTTCTGTGGACAACCCTTCTACTGAGGCAGCAGATATTAACGATCTAATCACAGAAGACTTTAGTCTTAGCTACATAGAAGAAATTGAGACTGTGATTGCCAATATGGCAGAAGAACAAAAAGTTATGGTAGCTCAAAATGAGTCAGGCCATTTGTGGAAGTTCAAATATGGCACTGTGGATGTATATGTCAGATTGACAGGAGAAACTGATGATGATACCCTTACGGTTTGGTCTTATGTATTGAAGTTACCAGCAAAAAATGAACCAGAGTTAATGCGTAGACTATTGCAAATGAATTGGTTATCAACGATGGAATCTCATTTTGCCATTGTGGATAATCAAATTGTAGTTGTAGCAACTCGTACTGTAGCAGAATTATCTCCAGGAGAAATTTCCCGGGCTATTACTATTGTGGCAAATCTTGCTGATGAAAGTGATGAACCTTTAATTGAAGAGTTTGGACAATAATATAGAACAGGACTTACCCAAAGGTACTATGTATAAAGTTCCAAAACTATTGCGCAATAGTTGTGGACGCTATATATAGCTTCTCTACATAAGTCTCATAGAAGACACAGCGCTTTCCGTATTTAATATCCTTAGGGGTTTGGTCTCCAAACCCTCTAAAAATCAAATCCGGTAATATCAGTAATCTCGTTAGGGGTTTGGTCTCCAAACCCTATTCTCCAAAGCCAGCAAATTTGATATCAATAATACACAATATTGTTACTTCCCACACCTCCCACACCTCCCACACTTCCCACACTTCCCACACTTCCCACACCATGTCTTGGCGACTCATACCCCTACTCACAACAACTGGAAAATTACAAATGGCAATAGATGAATGGTTGCTACACCAACATCTCCAAGAAAAAATTCCACCGACTCTCCGTTTTTACACCTGGGAACCAGTCGCCATTTCTCTCGGTTATCATCAAAAACGCTATCCTGAATATTGGCAAAACTTAACTTGGCAAGGCAAACCTGTGGATATTGTCCGTCGTCCTACTGGTGGGAGAGCAGTTTTACATCAAGGAGATTTAACTTATAGTCTGATAACTTCCGGTTTTAGTGGCAGTCGAATAGAATCTTATCGAACTATTTGTGAATTTTTAATCCAGGGGTGGCGATCGCTTGGCATTGAGCTACGTTATGGTAGTGCAGGAAGAGGGTATATTAATAACCCAAACTGTTTTGGAACTTCTACAGGTGCAGATTTAATTTTATCTAATGGAAGCAAATTAATTGGTAGTGCCCAACTGAGAAAACAAGGAGCAATATTACAACATGGTTCTATGATTTTAACACCCGATCTTGAATTTTTTAAATATGTTTTTAACTCTCAATTATCCCCTGGAGTTTCTGATATTTCTACATCTTTTTTCTCTGTAAATCATCAGGGAGAAAATTTGATTAATCAGATTATTGAAACTTTAATTATAGCTGCTAGTGAATGTTTTAAAATTCAGTTAATTACTGAACCTTTATCAAAAGAAGAATGGATGGAAATCTGTAATTTTGCCAACCCTAATTTATGATTGTTTTTTAACTCTTTCTTGATTTATTTTTGATTTATATTATGTTTATATGTGGAAGTTGGCAAATAAAGAGAAAAACCAACATTTATACTAACTGTACTCGGCCTCTAATCACAGAACGTAACAATCTATTAACGCAGTGAAGCTCTTCTTCACTGATGGAATCATCCAATATAGCAGCCATCAGGCCATAACGATCTGATTTAGAAAGAGAATAATTTTCTGCAACAGAGGCCATAATTTCGTTTATCGCACCTGGTAGTAATGTAACTTCAAGCATGATACTTACCTTGAACTCTATTGTTTAATTTTCCTCTTTTTTTTGTCTTATGGTTGTGACTTCTAATTGAATAGGAGAGTGATTTTTCAGTAGTAATTTTTGTGATTAATATCACAGTCGGCATATTTAGGGTTTGCTGAAGAGGAAGAAAGGCAGAAGGAAAATAAAGATTTCAAGGGAAAAAGTTTTTTGGTCGCGGAGCGCGGAACGGAGTTCTATCACTGATTATCCAGATCATGATATTATGCCTTAATTTTTCGGTAAGATTTTATCGTAGGAGTTTGGAGACCAAACCCCTACAAAATATTTGGTTTGGAGACCAAACCCCTAACTATTTATTGTACTTGACTGCCATGAACTCTAGGATCGGCTTGACTTGCTCTCATCGGTCCTACTGGGGGATTAAATTCAGAAGCTTGATTAATTGTACTATTATATGGTAAAGCGGTTCCTGCAACTAAAGCTTCTATATTTGCTGACATAACAGACTGTGGAACTTCTCCAATAGCTTGGCCAACTTCAGTTCCCTCTCGATCTAAAAATACAAAATGGGGAATGCCATCTACCCGATATTTAACCAATTCTGGTAACCACTTACTATTATCCACATTTAACATCACAAAGTTAGTATTTTGAGTATACTTTTCTCTAATTTCGTCTAACTCAGAAGCCATAGCTTGACAAACAGTACACCAGTTAGCATAAAATTCAACTAAAGTAGGCTTATTATTGTTTAATGCTATATCTAGAGGTGTTGCACTTTCAGCCATTTCATCTAAGGAAACAGAAGTTGTGTCGGTTCGTAATCCTATAAAAATGGTTACTGATAAGGCGATCGCTACTAACACAATAATGAAATTTCTCAAGCGCATCGCCAAAGAGGAACTTTTTGTAGGTTCAGATGGATTTACATTCATAGTTAGAAAATTAAATAATAGTTACAATTTTATAGTAATTTCGGTTTTGTTGAGGGAACACTTAAAAGGAAATAGAAAATCAGAAAAATAACTGTACAAATTATTATAGATTTCATCGCCCCAATCTAATTATTAATGGAGAGAAAACTTAACACTTAAAAGGAAATAGAAAATCAGAAAAATAACTGTACAAATTATTATAGATTTCATCAACCAAATCTAATTATCAATTATCAATTATTCAGAGGATTAACCTGTGAAAAAACGAGTAACGTTAACATTTCCACAAAGGTCAATTCAAATGCCTATTACCTATAGATTAGCTAAAGATTTTAATATTGCTGCTAATATTATTCGCGCTCAAGTAGCACCTAATCAAGTAGGAAAATTAGTGTTAGAATTATCAGGAGATATTGATGAGTTAGAAGCGGCACTAGAATGGATGAGACTGCATAATATAAATGTATGTCTAACTAGCAGAGAAATTATAATCAATGAAAATAGTTGTGTAGACTGTGGTTTATGTACTGGTGTATGTCCTACAGAAGCTCTAAGTTTACAACCTAATACCTTTCGTCTCAATTTTCTTAGGTCTCGTTGCATTGTTTGTGAACAATGTATTCCTGCTTGTCCAGTTAAAGCAATTTCTACTAATCTATAAACTAATGTGAAACCAATACCTTTACTTTCTTTTACTCTACTTTTAATTAGTTATAGTGTTTTTGGCTGGACTCTAGCCAATACTCAAATTAATTTATTTTCATATTTATTTGTTATAATTAGTATTTTTTTATTAGATGCAATCTTAACTTTTCGTTTATTTAATTGGAAAGTAATAAACCCCTGGTTTAAAAATGATATTTTTGCTTTTATTTCTGCAATTGTTATTGCCTTTTTATTTGTAGTTTTGGTTAGATGGATTAATATTTTTGTCCATGGTTTAGCATTAGCATCTGCAGAGATATTAGCCAAATTAGATGCTCAAATCTATGGTTTTAAAAAATGGCAATCTTTTTGGATTTTACTAATAATTTCAGAAGGAAGTTTTATCCTGGGAACTGCATTTTACTTATTGATAAAAAACTATACATAATTAGTTGTGCAAAACTAATTTCCTAATAATACTAAAATTCAGGAACAATTATTCTCCCTACTTTCTCTTTCTTCCCACACTTTAATTTCTTCAGCAAACCCTTTTTATGGGTGCTTACAAAAATCTCATGTTATATCCAATAGTATGGTTAATGTATAGATATTCAATATATAAAGATATAGCAATCCTATTTTATTCGTGGCAAAAATCCTACTGGTTTTTAGGGAACAGAGAAGGCTTAACTGGGAATAGGTAAGAGTTACGGTTCCCGATAAATCAGTTTTTTTATTTACTTTTTAATTACCCGCAACCTATTGAGGATTACTATAGTTGTTATAGACATTTAAAAAACTGTCACCAATCAATATCGCAATAACAGTTAAATTCTGAGATAATAAAAAAGTAAGCGTTTGACTGTTCTTGAACCCTACCTATCCAAGGTAGGGTTTTTTGTATTTAATTTAGTGGTTTTCTCCAGAAATCCAGATTTAACAACTTTTTTATAGTAGTTCTAAATTATTATCAGAAATGTCTGGTAAAAAACTTTAATTTGTTCCAGATATTATTAAATTACGACTAATGTCTTAGAGGGTTTGATTTTGCTCTCATTCCTGATTGGGTTATTGAGTTATTGACTAACTTTTTACCTTTGACTTCACTGCTTTTTCAATTTCTGATAACACTAATGTTGTCACCTCTTCAGGAGTATCTTTAGCACTAATACTGACATGAATATCTGCACTAGCATAAAATGCTCTTCTTTCCTCCAAAAGTTTCTGAAGTTTATCAAAGGGATTACTATTCTGAAGAAGAGGTCTAGTCTGATCGCCTTGTAAACGACTATGTAAAACTTCTACTGGTACATCTAACCAAACTACTATGCCATATTGTAAATAACTCCAGTTAAAAGGCTTAACTACAATACCACCACCTGTGGCAATAATTAACTTTTTGTAACTTGATACCTCTGACAATATATTTGTTTCCAACTCCCGAAACCCTGCTTCACCCTCAGTAGCAAAAATTTCACTAATTGACTTACCAGCAGCTTCAGTAATTAAGTTATCTGTATCAAGAAAACTATACCCTAAGCGTTGGGCTAACAAATGTCCCACAGTTGTTTTTCCAGCCCCCATCATCCCGACTAAATAAATATTTACTCCCTGTAATAATTGCCTACTAATCATATCCATAATAAATAATCTTCATTAAAAACTTGACTGGAGAAAAAATAAATAAAATTTTCCTACTCGGTTATATAAAATCCGCGGGCCGTGGAGAATAAGGTTCTACTATCAAAAAAGAGCGAAAATTCCTAGTTGGTAGAGGATTTGGAGACCAAACCCCTACGGCCTTGAGTTCTTTCTACCGATGCTACAGGACTTGATATTATTAATTATCCATTATTCATTATCCATTATCAATTGGCCGTGGAGAATAAGATTCTACCATCAAATAAAGAGCGAAAATTCCTAGTTGGTAGAGGATTTGGAGACCAAACCCCTACGGCCTTGAGTTCTTTCTACCGATGCTACAGGAGTTGATATTATTAATTATCAATTATTTATAAGTTTTGTGAAAAATTGTTGTGAAAATTAGAATAAACTTTCCCAAAGATACAAAATAATTAATATAAACTCTATCTATGAGAAACACATCTAAAAAATTAAAATATTTTAAGATAAAACTATGGTAGTAGAAGAACTTTTGGCGCGATATGCTGCCGGGGAAAGAAATTTTCGGGATATTGAATTATTCCGATCTGAGCTGAGTAATGTTAATTTAGCCGGAGCAAGTTTGTTTCGTGCTAACTTGTTTCGGAGTAATCTATTTAGGGCAAATTTGATTGGCGTTAATCTGTACAATGCTAATTTGATTGGTGCTAATTTATATTGTGCCGATTTAAGTGGAGCAAACTTGAGTGGTGCTAACCTAACTCGTGCAGATTTAAGTGGAGCAAATTTGAGTGGGGTTGACTTGAGTGCTGCTGACTTGAGTGGAGCAAATTTGAGTTATGCTAATTTCAGTTATGCTGACATGAGTCGTACTAATTTACATAAAGCTATTCTAATTGATACGAATTTGACTGGCGCTAACTTAAGTGGTGCTGACCTCAAGGATGCTCAGATAACTGGAGCCAATGTGACTGAAGCTAGATTTTCTGTGAATATCGGTTTGTCTTTAGAGATGAAACGAGAGTTACAACAGCAAGGAGCGATAATTGAGGATATGTCAGAGAAACTTTATGCTATTAGATTATTGACACACTCCTAACAATGACTTCAGCTAATAGCCAAGGATTTTAATCTTTGGCTATTAGCGATTATTTGTCTACTGTTATCGTTTAATACCCTTCTTCCTTCTTCCTTACTTGAACTCAATCCTAATTTTTCCAAAATGAGAACCAGTTTCCATATAACTTAATGCTTCTGGAGCTGACTCAAATGGAAAGACGCGATCGCAAACCGGACTTAATTTATTCACATCTATCGCCCTATTCATATCCTCAAACATTTGACGAGACCCCACAAAAATTCCCTGTATCCGCACACCCTTCATCACTGCGGGCAAAGGATTAAATTCTCCTTGCGCTCCTGCCAACACACCTATTAAACTTATTTGACCTCCCATACTCACTGCTTTCAAAGACTGACTCAAAGTATTTGCGCCACCAACTTCCACAACATAGTCAACACCGACTCCCTCAGTCAATGCTAACACTTGTTTTCCCCATTTAGGCACAGATTTATAATTAATGACATCAGATGCACCCAACTGTTTCACCCGCTCCAATTTTTCATCACTACTGGAAGTTGCAATAACTCGCGCTCCTACCATAACTGCAAATTGTAAAGCAAACAAGGAAACACCACCTGTTCCCATAACTAATACTGTTTCTCCAGATTTTAAACCTGCTGCCATTAAAGCGTGCCAAGCAGTAACCGCAGCACAAGGTAAAGTAGCTGCCTCTGTATCAGATAAATGAGGGGGAATATGCACCACCCCCTCTTCAGACAAGACTACATATTCTGCTAACATTCCGTCAATTTCACCCCCCAAAGCAGACTTTGCTGCTGCTGTTGTCAAATTACCTGACAACCATTTTTGCATAAAAATGCCAGCGACTCTATCTCCGGGTTTGACTCTGGTGACACCTTCTCCCACCGACACAACTTCTCCCACTCCATCGGAACATGGAATCACAGGTAAAGATAGATGGGGGTTATAAAGACCTTTAATCATTAGAATATCTCGATAGTTTAGGGAGACAGCTTTAACTTTGACTAAAACTTCTCCAAATTTTGGTTGCGGTTGTGGTCTTTCTGTGAGAATTAAATTACCAAATTCTTGAATTTCAAATGCTTTCATAATCAGTTAAAAGAGGGAACAGGGAACAGGGAATAGGGAATAGTCTAGAACGAAACCCAACAATAATAAAGCTTTGTTTGGTTTCACTATCGTACTGCTACAGAACGACAACCCAACGTAATGCACTACTGGACTAATGTTGGGTTTCGTTCCTCAACCCAACCTACGTCTATATTTTCTTGAGATGGTGCGTTACATTTCATTAACGCACCCTACTGGACTAATGTTGGGTTTCGTCCCTCAACCCAACCTACGTCTACCATAATCAATTATTCATTATCAATTATTCATTATCCTCAGATGACTTCAGTCGCCAACTTTTTCTCACAGTTTGTCGAGAGCGAGCAATAACCAAACTATCATCTTCCACATCTTTCGTTACCACTGAACCTGCTGCTACCGTCACATCTTCTCCCAAAGTCACCGGAGCAACTAACACACTATTTGACCCAGTTTTCGAGCGATCGCCAATTTTAGTATGATGTTTTTTCACTCCATCATAATTAGCAGTAATTGTACCAGCACCAATATTCACCTTTTCTCCCAAAGTCGCATCTCCTAAATAAGATAAATGAGCAGCATTGGAGCGATCGCCCACTTTAGCTTTTTTCAATTCCACAAAATTACCAATACGACAGTGAGAACCCACTTGACTATTACCCCGTAAATGTGCATACGGACCAATACGAGTATTATCGGCCACCACACTATCAGAAATTACAGAGTACAATACCGAAGTATTTGTACCTATTTGACTATTTTCAATCAAACTCCCCGGTCCAATCCGACTACCAGTACCAATCGTAGTCTGACCCCGAAGATGAGTTTGTGGTTCAATAATCACATCCCGTTCTAAGGAAACTGTATCCTCAATAGTAATACTGTCAGGATTTATCAAAGTTACTCCAGCGGCCATCCAATCATCTTTGACCCGAATCTGCAAAATATCATAAGCTGTAGCCAAATGTTTCCGATTATTAATCCCAACAATTTCTTGATAGTCATTCACATCAACTGCCATCACAGGATTGAGAAGAGGAACCACATCTGTTAAATAATACTCTTGTTGGTCATTGTCTGCTTTTAGTTCTGGCAATATTTTACCCAAAGCGGGCCAACTAAAACAGTATACTCCAGCATTGACTCGATGGTTTTGTTTTTGGGCAGTTGTACAGTCTCGGTCTTCTACTATTTGAGTGACAAAGTTATTTGCATCGCAGAATATTCTACCGTAACCTTTAGGATTAGGTAGATTGGCAGTTAAAATGGTGGCCGAATTTTGATTTTCTTTGTGGGTATCAAATAACTGCTTCAGAGTTTCGGGTCGTAATAATGGTACATCTCCATTTAATACCAGCAAGTCCTCAGAAAATTCTTGGAGATAGGGTAACAATTGTTGAATAGCATGACCAGTTCCCAATTGTTCCTTTTGTTCCACAAATTCTACAGTAGGAATATTATCATTACTATTATTCTGGAGAGATTTTTGTACCAGGTCTCCACGATAACCAACTATTACTATTATTCTTGATGGTTGAATAGAAACACAACTTTTCAGAACTCGTTCGACTAAGGTACAAGACCCTAACTGGTGTAAGACCTTGGGAAGGTCAGACTTCATTCTTGTGCCGCGTCCCGCTGCTAAGATTGCTACCGCTACCATAATTTTTAGAATTTTTGCTTTCTGAACCAGAAAAGTTATACGACGAATATACAATACTCATCGTCTCATATATAGCGCTACGCGCAAGTCAAAATTCAAAATTCAAAATTCAAAAGTTTGATATAGCGCTGCGTGCAGGGAACAGGGAACACAGAAGGTGGGAACAGAGAGAATGAATCACCGATAATATAAGTCTTTTAGCTATTGGACAACTCCTACAATTTGTAAATATTAAGTGCGCACATTGCTATAGTTATTATAATTAATAATAAGCTCAGAAACCCGGTTTCTTAAAGAAACCGGGTTTCTCTTAAAATTCAAAATTCATGGGAAAGTTATTCTTGTGAAAAAATTAGTGTAATACTAAATCAACCTTTGCAGTTCAGCTTTCTAGGCTGTCATAGCTGTACCATACTAAGATGGAATCTGCTGTATCAAAATAGAAAATGTTTAATCTAGATTTTCCTAAAAGTAAGGAAATAGATTACTTAACCAGATTTTCTGGTTGGTATATTCCGGAGAATAATCGCAATATCAAACTTAGTTTATATGTAAATTATCAACCTTATGTTTCTTTTTTACATGGTGGATATAGACCGGATGTTGCTGTTGCTTTCCCAGAGAAAAAATATGCTAGTCATAGTGGTTTTTGGGGTGAAGTTTTACTGCCAGAAAATATTAAACCAGAGACAGATATAAAAATAGAAATATTTCTGGATGGAGAGGAGAAAACATTATTATTTGAAAATCAATTCCGAGTGATTGGTGAACCTCCTAAACTACCTAAAAGACAGAAAAATTTTAACCTAGAAAAAATATTGATTTGCCCACAATGCGGTCAAAAAGCTACACCATGTAATGCAGAAAATTGTCCTGTATGGATTAGGGGAAATACTCCTCATATTTTACAATCAAGAGAATTACCATTTATTAAACTGACAGAAACAGAAAAAACTCATCCTTATTCAGAAGGAATTTTAAAAGTATTGGATAAGATTGGGGAAAATGGAATAGTTCTAGATTTTGGCGCAGGTAATACTCAACAAGAATATCTGAAGCAAAATATTTGTTATTTAGATGTACAGCAATATCAATATACAGATATAGTTTGTTCTACATTAAAGTTACCATTTATTGATAATTGTTTTGACGGGATAATTAGTCATGCTGTTTTTGAACATTTACCAAATCCATTTTTCACTGCTAAAGAACTTTATCGAATTTTAAAACCAGGTGGTTTAATATTTATTGATACTGCTTTTTTACAACCACTTCATGCTGATCCTAGTCATTATTTTAATATGACAATTCATGGTTTACGACAGATTTTGTTAGACTTTGAAGAAATCAATAGCGGTATTTTTCCTCATCATTATCCATCTTATAGTATGATGATGTTGATTCAAACTATCTGGCCTTATATTCAACAACCAGAATGGCAAGAACGTTTAGCAGATTGGCACGCTTTTTTAGTACAAGAAGGTGATAATTTAGATACAGAACTAGGAGAAAAAGGCAGAGAAATTTTAGCAGCAGGAGTGTTTTTTGAAGGAAAGAAAAAAAATGAAAATGTTGAGATTAACTTTAACCAAAAATATCACAACTACATAAATAAAAATAGTTGTAGGAATCAACCTCAATTTTTAATCATTGGAGCGCAAAAATGTGGTACTAATTCCTTATATAACTATTTAATGCAGCATCCTTTAGTTGTTCCATCTTTACAACATGAAGTTCATTATTTTGACTTAAATTTTGACAAAGATTTAAAATGGTATCAATCACAATTTCCCGAATTAGAACCAGGAATGATTACTGGAGAATCAAGTCCTTACTATTTATTTCATCCTCTCGTAGCTCAAAGAGTTTTTGATACATATCCTCAAATAAAACTAATTGTTATTTTGAGAAATCCCACAGAAAGAGCTATTTCTCATTACTACCATGAAGTAAAATTAGGATGTGAATCTTTAAGTTTGAAAGAAGCGATCGCTGCTGAAGAAATTCGTTTACAAGGAGAAGTTGAAAAAATTATTCAAACAGGAACTTATGATAGTTTTAACCATCGAAATTATACATATAAAGCCAGAGGAAAATATATAGAACAACTGCAAAATTGGATGAGCATTTTTCCTAAAGAACAATTTCTCATCCTCAAAAGTGAAGACTTATTTAGTCATCCTCAAGAAACTATGAACCAAGTATTTCAATTTTTGGAATTACCTGAATATTCCTCAGAAGAATATCTTCAATATAATTCTGGAAATTACTCACAACCTAGTCAAGAAATATATCAGAAATTAGTAGAATATTTTCAACCATATAATCAAAAATTAGCTGAAGATATGGGAATTAATTTGTAAGTATTCAGCTAGATTACAAACAGATATTGAAAAAATTAAGGTAAGCATTCAGCTATCAGCTATTGTCTTTAGTTTTAGATATAAAGCTTTATTAATTAAGCTAGCTTAATTGGTTCGAGGTAACAGTTTTATTAATTAACAGAAATACACTAGAGCTTACTATAAAGGCAGAGTCTTATTGCTGTTAGCGCAGCTCCGAACCAGGAGGCTAGCTGACAGCTAATAGCTGAATATTTACAAATTAAGTAATTATATTAATTCTATTTTATAGTATATTTCAGACAAATGAGGTACAGTCTAAATGGTAAAAATATCGTAGCCCGCGAGAGATGTATCTGATAACAATAGGAAGTACTTTATCCATTATTAATTATCCATTAAATAACATGATTATTGAAAAAATCAACCAATTATAGATAGTAATTCTATTTTATAGTATATTTCAAACAAATGAGGTACAGTGTAAATGGTAAAAATATCGTAGTGCGGGCATCTTGCCCGCGAGAGATGTATCTGATAACAATAGGAAACACTTTATCCATTATTAATTATTAATTATCCATTAAATAAGATGAATATTGATTACGAAAAAGCATGGGAAGACTATGCAAAAAAATGGCAAAAAGATTACCCAGAATTAACTCATATAGGAGATGAATGGATAGGCAAAGCAGCAGGAGCAGCCAACTCATTAACAGAATATGAAAAATTAATAGAAGAAAAATTTATCGCACCTTATATCACATCTAAAGATACAGTATTAGAAATAGGAATTGGTGGTGGAAGAACCGCAGCATTATTACTAAAATATTGCCAAAAATTAATATGCGCTGATATTTCTAATTCCATGTTAAATGCTACTAAAGAAAGACTCGGTGAAGCTCAAATAAAATATGTCAAACTTGATGGAATAACATTAGATAATATTGAAAGCCAAACAGCAGATATTTGCTTTTGTTACGACACAATGGTACATTTAGAACCCAGAGATATTTTTAACTATCTAACTAAAATTCCAGCTAAATTAAAAGGGCAAAAACTTTGCATATTTCACCATACAAATACTCTTAGCGAACTAGGTTGGCAAAGATTTCTCAGAGACTGGGATAAAAATTTGATGGGTAAACGAAATGGTACTGCTCACTCAGTAATGACAGATAAAATAATGGAAAAATTTCTCTCCCATCTTAACTACCAAATTATTCATAAAGATACTAACTCAGTTCCCAGAGATTGTGTGTGGATTTGCCAAGCACCTAGAGAATAATTAATAATTAATAATTAGGGTTTGTTGATTAAATATAGAAGGATTCACAGATAGAGGTCAAAGCATTTTTAGGTCAAAAAAAAGTACCATATTTTTGCTTAAGAATGCTGAAAAAGTTAGTATTTATGTAACTCCCTATTCCTCTTAACTACTCCCTACTCCCTAAAACCCTAAAATTATCCCTTGATTTTTCTGATTTCTCAGGAACCTTGTACCTCCTTATATACAGCAGATTTCAGGAAGAAGAAGTACAGATTTAATAATTAAATCCTTTCAGTGCGATTTTTCGGGAACCGTGCATCTTGCTCCCGTGAGTATACTTTACCAAACTGGAGTCCGCTATAACTTCCTTGTAAGGACGTTGGATGCAACGCCCCTACTCCCTACTCTCTACTCCCTAAAATCCTAATTAATTAGTGTTAAACTAAAATACCTACCAAACCAATGAAAGTCTTATTTCTACACCCCAATTTTCCTGCCCAATATCGTCACATTATTACCGCATTAGGAGCAAACCCAGAAAATCAAGTCGTCTTTGGTACAAAAAACGAACGGCCAGAATGGAAAATACCAGGAGTCCATAAAGCATTATTTAACCCCAGTCGAGAACCCCGTCCAGAAACCCACCATTATGTGCGTCCCCTAGAAAGTGCCGTAATTTATGGACAAGCCGTATTTAGAATGGCCGAACAACTTAAGTCCCAAGGATTTGTCCCAGATGTAATTTGCGGTCATTCTGGATGGGGACCAACCTTATTTGTCAAAGAAGCATTTCCTGGAACTCCACTTTTGTGCTACTTTGAATGGTTCTATCATTCTGAAGGTGCTGATGCCGACTTTGACCCCGCAGAACCCCTAACAGTAGATGATATGGCCAGAATTAGGGTAAAAAACGCCCCCATATTAATAGACTTATACTCTTGTGATAGGGGTTTGTCTCCCACATATTGGCAGCGTTCCCAATTTCCGTCAGAATTTCAAACTAAACTATCCGTACTCCACGATGGGGTAGATACTAATTACTTTAAACCAAATCCTGAAGCTAAACTGGTACTACCCAATCTAGACTTATCTGGAGTAGATGAACTTATAACCTATGTAGCCAGAGGAATGGAACCATATCGAGGTTTTCCAGAATTTATTGAAGCGATCGCCTACATCCAAGAAAGAAGGCCAAACTGTCATGTGGTAGTAGTCGGTTCCGAAAGAGTTTGCTATGGTAAATCTTTACCCAATGGTAAAAGCTACAAACAAGAGATGCTGGAAAAAATCCCCTTAGACTTATCAAGAGTTCATTTTGTTGGGTCATTGCCTTATGGACAATATTTGAAAGTCATTCAAGCATCCGATGTTCACATCTATTTAACTAGACCTTTTGTTCTATCATGGTCAATGATTGAATCCCTATCTACTGGCTGTTTAATTGTCGGGTCTGATACAGCACCAGTTAAAGAAGTGATTCAAGATGGAGAAAATGGCCTTTTGGTAGATTTCTTTTCTCCTAAGCAAATAGCCGACCGTGTTGATGAAGTTCTAGAGCATCCAACTCGTATGGCAGAAATACGAGAAAAAGCCCGCCAAACTGTTCTAGAACGTTATGCTTTATCAGATCTACTCAGAAAACATTTAGAACTAATTAATCAGGTTGCCAATCGCGCCTTAACATAGACTATAAACAGGGAAACCAAAACATCCTCTCTTGTTAGTCTAAATTAAAGGTAAACTCAAAATTGACCTAAACAGCAATCCGAAATTGGTGGTCAAAATCGTTGTTATGATGGTTGAAAATTTGAAAAATTATGACTCCTGACCTTTAAATTATGAATTTTAGTTCCTAACTACCACCTAACAAAATCTAGTATTATAACAGCAAAGTAGAATTGCTATATCTGGGAACCTAAAATTAATTAATTCCGTCCTCCGGTAATGTTTAGACTATAATCAATCATTAAAAAAGCAGCCTGAGAATAAAAATTAGCTTGTACCTTGTACTTCAAAGTTAATAATGCTAAACTCACAGGCAAAACATAATCGGCCATTTTTTTGCTGTTCAATTTTCTAGTTAAAGGGTAGAGGAGTAATAGCTGACCAAAAACCTGAAGAAACCTTTTAAAGGTTACTTAATTTGCAATTATTTAGTTTGAAAAAGGTTCGTCGGAAATTTGGTTAATTCCTTGACAAAAATTCACAAGTGAAGTAAGGAATTTTACAGTTAGTAACTTGTTTAACAAGGGAATACTCCTGCCTGGCCAAAAACTAAAATTTATCATTGGATAAATGGTCGTAAGTTAAGCGACGTTAAATAATAAACATCTGAGTTGCCACAGTGCCGTTTAGAGTAGGCTTCGGGCTGCCCAACTGAAAACTATGGGTCTTGTTCTTTCACAAGACTTTGTCGGCAACAGCCATCACTTTAACTGGTGATGCTATACATATTCAGGGCACATAGCTTTGAGTAGGTTAAATGTTGCACTTATTTTAGGTAAACAAGTTAAACTACAGCCAAAAATAACATCATTGGCGATCTTAAGTAGTATAACCAAATAGCACAATTGACCATAAATTTATAGATATAGAGGAGTGAAACGGTATGGTTACACTAACTGACGGAGACAATACCTTCGATCAGGACGATTCAGGAGAACAGAAACCTGATACGATTAATGCCCTGGGTGGAGATGACCTAATATTGACTTCTACCCTAGGAGGTAGTCTAGTTCAAGGTGGAGAAGGAAACGATACTTTGCAATCTAGAGGTCCATCTGGCGTAGGGAACTCTGGTTTAGCTGACACTCTTGCAGGCGGTGCTGGAGATGATTCCTTAGATTTCCAAGCTGCATCAGGTTTGGGATTTGGAGATGCAGTAAATAACGCCTCAGGATCGGGCAATGACACCTTAGTAGCTGCTTCTCGAGCTAGCCTTTATGGAGGTAATGGAGATGACTTTCTCCGAGGTTTGATTGGAAATAACCTGTTATTTGGTAATCGAGATAATGACATCCTGATTATGAGCCAAAGAGATAGTCTGTATGGTGGTAAAGGCGCAGATACTATTAGTTTTTCTGTTGGTAATGGAGTACCAGCAAACCTCGATCCAGCGAATCTAGCTACACTATCTAGTGCAACAGGCAATGAGAACTTTATATCTGCAAACTCAAGTACAGATTTCGTTGCAGCTTGGGGCAGTAAAGATACCATCTTTGGTGGAAAGGATAACGATACAATATACTCTTTTGGTAGCCAAGTCCGCGCCAGTGGAGATGTAGGTGATGATATAATCATTAACCGGAACCGTGAGACTATAGGGATTCCTGGTAATAGCACTGCTACAGCTCTAACTGAAATATCAAGGTCTACTTTACTTGGTGGTGAAGGTGATGATTCCATTATAGGTGCAGTTGGGCCATTCCAAGATGGTAGAAATTCTCTAGATGGTGGAGTTGGAAACGATACTATTCGTGGTCAAGCGGCAAGAGATACCTTGATTGGTGGTGAAGGTAATGACTACATTGAAACAGGATTGCTTCCAGAGAACCAGAGCCCGGATAAAGTTACCTCTAGTGGTGTACCACTTAATACTACAGGTTTTTCTGGTCTCAACAGATTGGATGGTGGTGCAGGAAACGATACCTTAGTAGCAGGATTTTTAACTGACACAATGATCGGTGGTCTAGGTAATGACTGTTTAAGTGGTATATTCAACAACGCAGATGGTGGTGATGGTGATGACACTATAGATGCTACTACTACAGGTACTTCTGTTACTCAAATTACTCTCCTTGGTGGTGCAGGCGATGACCGTCTATTAGGTAATACTAATACTGGTGTAACTAACTACTTCAATGGTGGTACTGGCAATGACTTTATCCAGTTTGGTACAACTAACGACGAATTAATAGGTAACACACAAGGTGATGATACTATCATTTCACCTCAGGATCCAGGTACAGGAATATCTATTATAGATACTGAAGGTAATAATAGCTTAATTGGTGGTGTAGGAGGAGACACCTTAGTTGCTGGAGCTGGTGATGACTTCATTGAGGGGGGTCTTGTAGGTGAAGCAACAGGAAACGATAGCCTTGTTGGTGGTGCAGGAAATGATACTATATTTGGTCGTAGTGGCACTGATACAATTCTTGGTGGTGCTGGTGACGACTATATTGTAGGAGGTATTAATAGTACCGCTGACTCATTAATTGGTGGGGAAGGAAACGATAGCTTTGTTTTCTTTAGTATAACAGATGCTAGAAACAGTGTTATTGTAGATTTCAATCCTGCTGATGACCAAATCATACTTCTGGATGATGGATTTGGTTTAGCCAGCTCTAGTGCAGATTCAGCTATTGCTGCTAATGATTTCGTTTCTGTTCCTTCAGGTGATAACTATGAAAATGGCTTTGCTCGAGTCGCAAATCCTGTAATTATCTACGAGCGCAACCCAGTACAAATACCAGATCCAGACAGCCCAACATTAGCAGGTTCAGGTCTATTAAAGTACGATCCTAGTGGTAATGGCGGTCCTGATGATTTAAGTGACGTGGTTACTATTGCACGTCTCAATGGTACTCCAAATCTAACTCAAAGCGACATTTTAATCATCTAATTACTATCTAATTAGAAAAAAGATATGAGGTAGTGATTTATTTTTAATCACTCCTCTTTTTTTTGTCTGAAAAGAGGAAGAAAGGCAGCTATGCTGAAGGCAGAAGCTTTTATGCCATTTTCACCTTACAGCAATGCATGAGGATGGTGAGGTAAACTTAAATATCTTTGTAGCACAGCCTTCAAGGCTGTAACAACCTGGAAGGTTGTGTTACCATAATTACTAAACAGAAAATAAAATTTTGTACCTCACGCGCCTCCGAAACTGCTGCAATTTTATACACGCACGGTGCCCGAAAAATCCGATGGAACCGGACATGATACCAATAGAAATACTAAAATTCTTACTTTTTATATAAAATATGGTAGTTTTAATAAAATTCAATATCCTAGGGGTTTGGTCTCCAAAGCCTCGACAAATTAGGAGTTTTCGCAAATATAGTCATTCTGAATAAGAGTGGGACACACTCGAAGCGCAATAATCTCTAATAATATCATCAATGGATTTGTCTTTTCCTTCTTACATTCTTTTCTTCTTTAATGCACCAAAGTCCTGTTCTA
>NZ_JAYKGW010000157.1:0-46710 GCF_035285525.1 Okeania sp.
GCAGTAACAATAACTCGTAGCAACGGTAGTGATGGAGCAGTCAGCGTTACACTCACCCCCAGCAATGGTACAGCAACAGCACCTGAAGATTATGATCATACTTCTATAGTGGTTAACTTTGCAGATGAGGAAACAGAAAAAAACGTGAATATTCCCATCGTCGATGATAGTGAAACAGAGGGAAATGAAACTATTAATTTAGCTTTATCAAACCCCACAGGAGGAGCCACTATTGGTACTCAAGATACAGCAGTCTTAACAATTGTAGATAATGAAGTAATACTTGGTACCGAAGCAGGAGAAATTTTAACAGGAGACGAACAGGATAACTATATTAATGGTTTTGGTGGCGATGATACTCTCAATGGTTCTGGGGGAGATGATAATTTATTTGGGGGTTCTGGCAACAATATCTATGATGGCGATGATGGTAATGATACAGTCAGTTATGCCAACAACCAAACCAGTGGAGTTATTGCTAACCTCGAAACTGGCAATGTCTCTCGTAAGTTTGAAACTTGGTCTGAAGATTTTAAAATTCTGCCTCTAGGTGACTCCAACACCAGTGGATACAGTAAATCTAGTCCCGGTGGGTATCGCATCAACCTATGGAGGTCTTTAGATGGTGCTGGGTACAATTTAGATTTTGTTGGTACAGCCTACAATGGTCCTTCTGATATTGATAGAGATCATGAAGGTCGCGGTGCTTTCACTATTAATCACCTTATAGATAACACTGTCACTCAATTTCAAGGTTACAATACACCATCAGTAGCAACATACACAACTATTGAAGATACCTTGGGCACTTATGACCCAGATATGGTGTTATTAATGGCAGGTACTAATGACATTAGGGAAGGTGATGATGTAGATACGGCGATCGCTGATTTAGAGGAACTTGTGGATAGGATTGTTATTGCTGCACCTGATACCCATGTATTGGTTGGCTCTATTCTGCCAAATACTGCAAATGCTACTCGTGAGGCTAAAACTATTGAGTTTAGTAGCCGTGTTGAAAGCGAAATTGTCCAACCCCAAGTAAATGCTGGTAACTATGTCAGTTTTGTAGATATCTTTAATGCTCCACTCATTCCCAGTGACTTTACCTCTGATGGTACCCACCTGACATCTGGTGGTTATGATAAGTTAGCAGAGGTTTGGGAAGATGCTATCATTAATACGGTTGTTGCCGAAGACACTCTAATAGATGTAGAAAACTTAATTGGTTCTGATGGTAATGACGAACTCACAGGGAACAATGTTGCCAATGAACTTACTGGTGGCGCTGGAAATGACACCATTACTGGTGGCGGTGGAGATGATTTATTTATCTACAGTGAAGGAGATGGAACTGACCTGATTACAGACTTTGAACTTAGTAACGATTTATTTGGACTATCTGGTGGTTTAACTTTCAGTAAATTAACAATTGAAGATGCAGGGGCAAACACTGAAGTTAAAGTTACCCTCACTGACGAAGTTTTAGCTGTACTTCCAGGAGTGGTCGCAAATGATATTACCTCTGCTCATTTCATAACTGTCTAAAATATTCTCATATTATTAGGACTAAAGCCACGCGAACCCAGAAACCCGGTTTTTCCTAAAAACCGGGTTCCTCCCGTGTAAGTCCTGAAACTATTGTACAATAGTTTTTAAAGCTACATATAGCGTCTCTGCATCAGTCCTATAATAGACATCTCCAGAAAAGAGGGAACGCTTAACTGGGAACGCTTAACTGGGAACAGGGAACAGGAAGAAAGAATTGATAATTTATGGGTAAGAATTGATTTGATTTTTTATTTTTGGAGATGTCTATTGTACAATAGTTTTTAACGCTACATATAGCGTCTCTGCATCAGTCCTATAATGTGTAAATATTCCAGCGTACATTGCTATAATTTAGGACTTATATCATGTCCGTTGGTATCGTTTGTGTAAAAATTGGAGAAATATCTAGGGTTTGCTGAAAAAGTCTGATGGTGAAGGTAGGGAGTAGGGACGTTGCATGCAAAGTCCGTACAGAATCAAGAGGAATCAAGAGTTTTAGAGAATGTACTTGTAAAAATTATCCCTTGCCAATTCTGCTCAAGTCTTACCCAGATACTGACTTTTTCAATCTTATCAAGCGAAAATCTGGTACTTTTTCACGATCTCAAAAGCCTAAAACCTTTACCAGTAAATGCCTTTATATTTAATCAGCAAGCCCTATCTACCTTTTTTAAGGTTTTTTTCTTCTCTTAAAGCTTCTTCCTTCTTCCTTCTTCCTTCTTCCTTCTTCCTTCTTCCTTCTTCCTTCTTCCTTCTTCCTTACCTTCTCTATACAAGACCGATGCTACCGGACATGATATTACGCAAAGAAACCCGGTTTCTACGATAAATCGTTGTTTTGAGTAGTAATAATCTACCCTCGTACCGGGTTTCTGGGTTCAACTGCGTAAGTCCTGTAATTGTTAATTAGGGCTTGCGTATGGAAATGTAAAAACTTTGACAGATCGAGCTTTTAGCATTTTTAGGTATAGAAAAAGTACCTACTTTTCAGCTATTAATGCTGAAAAAGTTACCATTTTAGGCACATCCTTGGGCAAAAAAAATTACTTTCCTGCTCCTCTACTCCCCTACTCCCCTACTCAAGCGCTCCCCTACTCCTTAAAAAAGACTTTTTCAGCAATCCCTAATTATTCATTATTAGTCCGATTTCATTCGTTGAGAAATAACCTTTGCAGGCACTCCCACTGCAATAGAATAAGGGGGAATATCCTTAGTTACCACTGCCCCTGCTCCTATCACGCTACCTTTACCTATTCTGACACCATCAACTACTCTAACTCCACTACCCAGCCAACAGTCATCTTCAATCACAATACCTTGATAAGAACGGCCTTGTTCCTTAATCTTGCGATTTGGGTCTGAATATATATGATTATTTGCATATATTCCTGTGTGAGAAGCAATTAGACAATCATTACCTATCACAATATTACGTCCAGAAAGACAAGTGTAAGGACCTATATTGGTGCGATCGCCTATAACTATTAAACCCTCATCATGGACTCTAATATCTACTCCTCGTTCTAATCTACTTTTATTACCTATTTTAATCCAGCTATTTAAACCATCTGCAGCTATATTAGCCCCAGAGCGAATATAAACCCCACTGCCTATTTCTATCCAATAGGTACGGTTAAATTCCACATTGTGTTGAATTTGAATATTACTTCCCCAGTTAGCAAAAATTAGACTATACATAGAGCTTCGTAATTTCATTCCCAATGATAAGGGTATGCCACCGATTGTAGCTAAAACTACACGATATAGATTAGTTAGTTTAGCCTGAGAGTCTTTCTTGACAAACTCATCAAATTTGTATTGATCTTGAGTAATAGTCATTTTACTTATATTTTTTCTCTAAATAATAATTTTATGTGTCCTTACTTACTGCTTCATAAAACGTCATGAAATGACATTTTACTGTTTACTTTCTGCTATGTATATGTCTTATATATAGCAATCCTAAATTCATCAATTATAAACACTGTCAGATTTTCAGCTTGTATTTCCGGTTCCCATCTGGCTAATAATTCCTCTATATCTTTTCTCTTATTCGAGGGATGGAGAGGTATCCTTGCCATCCCTCGACCAGTTCTTTGAGCTTTCACTAATTCATCATTTTTAGGGGGATTATTGTTCTGAGTTTTTTTCCAACTTATTCCTGCTTCTTTAAGTAAATTATAATAACTTTGAGCCGACTCAAAAACTACATCATATTCATTCTGTAAATAGTTTTGTAAATCTGATAATTTCAAATAATATTTTGCCCTTAACCACTCAATTGTTTCCTGTTTTTCTTGCGCATTTAAGAAACCTTTTCTGTCTTGATACTCAAGTCTTAAACTTTCTACACCATGAAATAGTGCTTGGTGTTTCCATTGACTAATAAAACTATAAGAAACATTTAATAATTCTTTGATTTCATGGTAGGATTTTCCTAACAAAATCATTTTTACTGCCAAGGCTCTTTTAACTTCTTTAGACTCTCTTGTTTGATTGATAAAATCATCTAATTCATCTATAATATTCATTTTTAGTCTTTTTCCTGGATATGTTATTCTTAACTATTTATACAGATATCATTAATCAGGACTAAAGCCATATGAACCCAGAAACCCGGTACGAGCGTACACATCTATTACTCAAAACAAGGATTTATCCTAGAAACCGGGTTCCTCCCGTGTAAGTCCTAATTAATATCTAAGAAACCAGTGACGATCCGAATTGTACACAAAGCACTCTGTGAAAATGGTACAAAGGATGGATGATTTAATAACCTTTGTGTAATTAATTTTGTATTTGAGTTTTTTCTCAGCATAAGTATCGTTATCGTTAAGGTTTCCAAATACTTGCCTTTTGTTTTTGCTTCTTTAATCCTGGTAATAGATTATAAATTGTATTTTTGATAGGATACCAAAATAGTTTTAATCTTGCTTCCAGACGGTTGCGCCATAAACAAAACTTCAAAGCATTTACCCAAGAAGCAGAAATGCCTGCCTTTTCTGCTTCTTGAAGTATTGATCTAAATTCATTAGCCTGTGTTTGATCGAGATTTCTTAAACTTGATATATGAGCATCACTAACATCTTGCTCAAAACTTTCTGGTAGTGGAACTCCTACAACTCGCAAGTTTAAAATTGTGCGAACACACTTTTCGCAACGTCCACAGTTCAAACGATCAAAATTCTTTTGATTTTGAGGACCATACCAACATACCCGTAGTCTAGATAAAGCTTCAGGCCACTCAGACAACATGGCCATTTTCTGAGTACGTGTAAAATCTGCACTATCGTGAATAATCTCAAAAGCATCACTGGAAACTAAAGGATCTGTTAATGGATTTGTTCCCCAAGGTATTACCAGTGATTGGTAAGGTTCTGTACTAGAAATTAATCCGGCTCTATATGTTCCCTGAAATAACATTAAACAGGAACCAGTCATACCAGCAAAAGCATCTTGTCCTAAACTTAAAGCCTTGAAATTTGTCGCCATCGTTATTAATTCTACCCCCAGACTCTCAAGAATTGCTTCTGAGTTTTGATAAGCGCGTTCAAATACTTCTTTTTGTTTCAGAGGAATATCAACACCATGAATCATCAATCCTGCTTTCAAATTTCGACTTAATCTACCACAGCGATTAGCAGCATGACGAAAAGCAGTAAAACAAGCATCAACTCCACCGGAAAAAGCCATAATATCTCCAGCAGCATCATCTGCTCTTTGCTGTTCTATTTCTTTATCTGCAATGACATCAATTTTTTTAAAGGATTTAGGTCGCCAGCAGGCCCATATTATTTGTAACTTTTCCAGGTTGCGTAATAAAGAAGGAGAAATTTCACCATGAACGTGCAAATCTGCTCCTCTTTTCATTCCCCAAAAAATGCTTCCTACAACCAGTGGATCCCAACTTTTAGTAATTTTAGAACTATGTTCTGCGGGTACACGATACCATAAAGGAATTTTTGATTGTTTGGAGTCTTCTATAATAGCAGTTATAGTAACTGAACCATCTGCTTCGGTTTTTTCTTCTCTCCAGATATGAGCTAGATTTTTCATAAAAAAAAACTAAAATTATTTAGCACTAATTAGGAATAACAAGACTTACGCAGTACACCCATACAGAAGTTTTCGGAAATATTACCATCCGTATTCAAGAAAAAAAATTTTAGTATAAACCAAAATCTTTTCTAATTGATAATGTTATCGGACGATAATTGAATAAGACTTTTTTGATTTTAGGCAATAACCCTTTAGGATTAATTAAATTTTCTTTTCTTAATACATTTTCATTATGGCAAACAATATAAACACTACCAGGAAAAGGCAAAGGTGATATTGGTGTCTCTCGATTAGCCAACAACTCCACTGCTTTGCTATGAGGAATATAGTACCTATTGTAGTAATCCAAATTATTAGATTCTAGAGTCTCAGGTAATGGATATAAGTCACGTCTCAAAATAATTGATGTTCCACACCAACGATCAAAATTTTGCCTTTTAATATAGAGATATTTACTACCTTCTTTATATAAATAGCCTTTGTTGACAAACCAACCATTATTTTGAGGACTTTGTTCAACCAACTGTGCTAGATGTTTGCTAACACAATCATCTGCATCGACAACCATTATATGAGTAAAACTATAATTTTCTTGAGCATATTTTATCCCAGTTAGTACCTTCCTAACCTTATCTGTTCGCTTTCTTATCAGTAAATTTACTTGATCTTGACTAGAAACTTGGGGAAATTCTACTCTCACATAATCAACATAAGGATGTATATATTGATTATTGGGCAATTCGTGACACACTACTACTACCCTAAAAGAATTAGAACTTTGATTACAAACAGACTTAATAGTTCTTTCAAAAAGTCTAGATACAGTTTCCCATGACTTAGAAGTCTGCTGGCTCTTCAAAGGTATGACAAATAAAAGCATTTTTAAACTATTACCCACCTGAGAATTTGTAGTGACGACATTAACTTAATCAGAACTAAAGCCATGGGAACCCAGAAAACCGATACGAGCGTAGATGTTTATTGTCAAAAACAATGATTTACCCTATAAACCGGGTTTCTTTGCATAAGTCCTGTTAATGTGTGAAATATAAATTATCACTTCAGAATAGCGATCGCTACTCCCAAAAGTCTACTATTACATTAAAGAAGCAACAGATGTTTGTAATAATGACTTACCATCAAAACGACGAGAAATTGGGGCATCCATTAACTGAAGAATAGTAGGTGGAAGGTCAATAACATTACCTTCGGGCAAAATTGAACCGGGAGTAATACCATTACCTTGCACCATAACAAACCCTCTGGAACGATGACTACCTGTACGCCTGTAGGGAACAGGCCCAATACGTCCATACTTAGGACTATCAATAACATCAGTAGGTTTATCATCCCATTCTATCACCAAATCAGCACCTGGTAGTTTGGGATCCCTTTGTTGAGGAGATTGGCGCGTCCGCATCACTTTCTTCACAACTGACAACCCATTCCTGGGATTCTTCAAAGCATATAATTCCTCAGTTAATTCTTCACACAAAGCATCATACTCTATGACAGAAACTATTCCTTGAGGTTCCCTACCTTCCAAGTTAATCCGAATATAGCCTTCAGAAAAACTTGGTAAAGCAAACGCTTTCATTTTTGGCCAGAAAGGTTTGTACCAACTGACAGGCTCCCAATAAAATGGGTCTGACTCTTTTTGCAACTGTTGAGCAGAAGCTAAATCAGGATTTTGAGCCACACCAAAAAACTTATCTATATAATCATGGAACTTACTGGGTGTATACTCCCTTAATAAACCTCTAATTGGGTTAGGATCGTACTTGCGTTGCCAAATTTCCCCCGCCCAAGTTTTGCGTTTTGTTTTTAATACAGGTGATGGCACAGGACCTCCAACTTTTCCAGGAGCAATCATTGCTTTACCAGGAAAATTAAAGCGATAAAGAAACTCACCCAAAAGGAACATACTGGAAACATCAGTAGTATTGTTATCACTACCATGAACAGAAAACACCATGAAATAAGCATTTTCTGGAGCTGCTGCTAAGATTTCACCCACTGCATGATCTGTCGCTTCAAAAACTTCCAAAAGTGGGTCTTGGTCAAACAAGTTCTTTGGTCTATACTGATATAAAGGATGATCAGGTTGACTGAGGAACCAAAAATCATGACCGGCTGAATGTGGTTCGCCAAATACTGTTAAAAATAAATCCCACTTCTCCTGGTGCAACAAGTCACGACATATATCAATACGCTTAGAAATACCTGCTTTTAGTGCCTCTCGCAGACGAGTTAAATAAGCTCCATCCCACCAATCACCATGATCTTTATGCAATGCTGGATGTTTGCCGTAACGATGATTAATTTCTGGCAGTATATTTGCAGGTAGAGAATGACTAGGAGTACCAGGAGAATGCGCACCCCAAGCTAATACCTGAATACCATTAACTTCTGGGGAAAGAGTAGATTTAGGCAAATCGAATGCACATACTCGATAATCATCTCCCAAAGCATAGAATGGAGCATAATCTCCAAAATCATAAGCACCAACATTTTCAACTTTGTATGTTCCCTCGTGAAACTTAATACCGCCCCAATATCCAGTATTCTGAGGCCGTGTACCTGCTATGAAAGTAGTCCAGGGAGTTTCTGCTTTGTAGTGGTCTAGACCTGTTAAGCGACCGTAAGCTCCCTGTTTTCGGAGTTTACTTAAATTCTTCAGATACCCTTGAGACATCCAAGATTCTAATAACTCTGGGTCTGCTGCATCTAATCCAATAGCAATAACAGGATTTTTCATAGGTTTTTGTTCCTTTTTCTATGATTTATATCTGAGGTATTTTTGACAAAAATCAAACAGTTTATAGTAATTCCCATACTTGTGATGTACCTTATGACTATGGGAGACGTATAAATAATTTTCTTAGCTAGTTTTATTTACAGCAATACTCTTCATAAACTGTTTTTTAATCAACTCAAAAGGACTGAGCATACTACTCAAGAAAAATTCTAGTTCACAGGCCGCTACTAAATCAGTTTGAAGATTCTGTCTGTATTTATAAATGTGTAAGATAGCTCGGCGTAGACTTCCCATAACTATCTTAGTCATTACAATTGGCTTTTGCCAACTTTTGATATTAATCAAACGTAGTTCACAAATACAAAGACCTACAGTTCTAGATAAAGAAAGTAGATAATCTCTTTCTAATCTCCAGCTTGGTATTTTATGATCTAGGTGCATATCTGGATTATACCAAATTTCCCAGCCTCCCCTGTGTAAGTGGAGAGATATTTCAAAATCATTTCCTCCTCTTGTCGTTCTAACTAGGCGCTGAGGAACATTTTCTAACCAAGCCTTTTTCCTAACAACTAATCCTGCTCCTGGAGGTAAACTTAAATTTTCTGGATTGTATAAATGAGCTTTTGAACCCCGCTCTTTAATTGCTAAAAATGATTTAATTCTCCCAAAATTTTCAGGAGGTTCTACTTCAAAATCACCATGAATTTGACCGCCATAAGCTCCTGCTTTAGGATATTCTTGAGCAAATTTATATGCCATAGATACCCAGTCTGGGGCTGGAAAAACATCGTCATCTATGAAACCGATTAATTCTCCTTTTGCTGCTTCGATAGCCTTCTGTCTAGCAAAAGCTAATCCTTGTTCGGCTTCAAAACAATATCTTAAATTATAAGACTGCGACCAATTTTTTTGGTAATCTTGAACTACTTTTGCTGTATTATCTTTGCTGTTATTATCAACAACCAGAATTTCCCAATCAAAATGTTCAGTGTTAATTTGCTCTCGCAATTTATCCAGAACTTTTGGTAAACGTTTTTCCCCATTATAGGTAGGGATCGCTACCGTGAACTTTATCTGTTTCATAGAGACTTTTAAAGTTATTGTCGATCATAACTTATGTTGTATTTAAGGTCGGTATAGCAATCAGGAATCAGATGTGAGATTTTAGTCGTAACTAGGTAGGATTCAGGAGTTAGAAATCAGGAGTCAGAATGTAAAAAGATTTTGATTGATCTTGATCATTCTTAAATATCTCATCAATCATTCCTGATTGCTATAGACGAAAAAAATTACAAGTACGTCCGAAACGACTGGAACTGACTACAAGGAAGCAATAGATAAGGGTTGCAACTACTTTAACATTTCGTTACTGAAAAATAAAAGTATAAAACCTCTCCTTTTAAGGCGCAACTGCTTTTGGGAACACAACCTTCCAGGTTGTTACAGCCTGGAAGGCTGTGTTACAAATGTACCTCACAATCTTTAGGCATTGCTGTAATCAGCAAGCTCTATTTTAATTTTAGGTAAATCTCAAAGGTTTAGGAGAATCTATAGCATAGCCTTGAGCATAATGCAATCCTTGGGTAATAATATTATCCATTATCTTGCTGTTTTCAACCGCTTCCGCAATCGTTTTAATACCTAATTTATCACCCAGACTATGGATTTTTTCTATGCTGATGAGATTTCTACTGTTGTTAATAACTCCTTGAATTAATTTGCTATCAATTTTCAGATAATCTATAGGTAGTTGTTTGATATGCTCAGACATGGAGCTAAGATAGCCATCATTATCTGAGGTAAGATGACCAGCATTATCTAAGGTAAACTGACAACCAATTTCTTTCAGCATCTTCATCAGTTTTGCTACTTTTTCTTTATTATAAATAGCAATACTTTCACTGATTCCTAAACTAATTATTTCTGGTGAAATTTCATGCTTATCAAACTGCTGACGCAAGAAATCTACGAATGTTTCATCATTGACACTAGCAGCACTAATGTTAATCTCATACAAACATCTATTGTCTTGAACTTTAGCCCCAGAAAGTTGACTCAACAACTTCCAAATTACCCATTTATCAATGATTCCCATAAAATTGTAACGTTCAGCAGTAGGTATAAACTTTCCAGGTAATATAATCTTCCCTTTTCTGTCTTCTATTCGCAGCAGAATTTCTAAATGTCTTCTGTTTAAATCTTGGTTGCTAATAGGAGATATGCTTTGACCATAAAGACAAAAGTTTTGTTCTTTAAAAGAAAAGTTTTGTTCTCCACAACAACAGTTTTGTTCTTCAATAGCTGTAGCAATAATCTCTAACCAATTTTCACTGCCATCAAGTCGTCGGTAACTTCTGGCTTGAGCTTGAGACTCTTGTTGTTTAGCCCACAGGAAAAAAGGACTTTTGATTGTATTCCACAAAAATTCTGTTTGGCAAGCTGTCACAGTATCAGTTTTGATTAACTTACCTTTTTTCATCCTGTGAAGTACCAATTGTCGCCAATCATTAGCCATGTATGCTGGAAAAGCTAAAGGTTTTTGCCAACTTTTGAGAGTCATCATTCTCATACGATTTCGACTCAAACCTACACAACGAACTACCTTGAGTAAGTAATCTTTTTTCAGTCGCCAATTAGGAATTTTATGATGAACCACCATTGCTGGGTTGTACCAAATTTCCCAACCTGCTTGCTGAATATGTCTTAAAGCTTCTAAATCTTCACTAGCTAATCCAGCCTCTTTATCAGTATGATTCAAAAATAATGTCTTGGGAACTGCTTTTTCCCAGGCTTGTTTACGAACTACTACTCCAGCACCAGGGGGTAACATCTTATTTTTAGGCTTGTATAAACTTGGTTTATTACCTCGATTTATAATTCCTAAAAAACAAGCTATCTCTTTAAAGTTTTCTGGCAATTCTGATTCTGAATTTTGTTCAAAAAAGTATCCATGAATCTGACTGCCAAAAGCACCAACTTGAGGATGATTTTTCCCAAAACTATAAGCTTGGGATACCCATTCAGGAGCAGGTAAATTGTCATCATCTAGGAAACCAATAAATTCTCCTCTGGCTTTTTCCACTGCTCTTTCTCTAGCAAATGCCGCTCCTTGCTTTGCTGCAAAAGCATATCTTAATGGAATTAATTTAGGCCAGTCAGTCTTTTGATGATTTGCATAATCTCCTACTACTTCCGCAGTTTTATCCGTGCTGTTATTATCAACTACGATTACTTCCCATGAGAAGTTCTCGGTATCTATTTGTGATTTTAATTTGTCTAATACATCTGGTAGACGAGCTTCCCCATTGTAGGTAGGGATAGCAACTGTGAAATCAACCCTGTTCATATTGAACGCACCTCAACTAAAGTTTTTGCAATGTTTCTACATGGTGCTTTTGTTGCTTGATTTTCGCTGGCCTTGAAGGCGATCGCGAAATACAAACAATCAGGATACTCTACAGTCTGAGTTTAAGTGCTTAAGCAAAATTAGCAGATTCCAGGTACATTAAGTACAGATATTCAGATAGGACTAAAGCCATGGACGCTACTGGTAGGGTGTGTTTTGCTACGCGACATGAAAAGCCTACTTCGTAATGCACCAATATATATAGAGCCTTTGCGTAAGTCCTGTCAGAATTAAATCTAGTGCGGGCATCTTGCCCGCGACGGGTAGATATTGCCTGTGACAGGCGCTCCTCACGCTTAGTGGAATCCGCTATAATTGTGCATTGATTTCTCAATTGGTCAGACTTAGAGACGAAATTATATACAAATAATTTTGCACAACTACTTATCCTGTAAATTCACCAAGTAGTTTGAATATTCTCTCTTCGGTTAAGTAGAATTACTGATCGTTTAATTGAGATGCACCCGAGCTATTGGCGTTTATAGCAATTTTTTCAAAGATTCTGACTAACTCTATAACTCATCAAAAAAGACATAATACAGCAACTGAGGCTAAGTTCTAAACAGAGTTAATCAGGAGTAAACAGAAGAGAAAAAGTGAGTAATCTATAGATTATTCAATAATGTTCTAATTTTTTAGACCTGATTTACTATTAACTAATCCAAAACTTTAAGACTGTACTATATTTTTGTAAGATTTTTTATTAGTCGGATATGAAATCAATATACACCCTTTTATGAAGAATTGGTGAAAATTTCCCAGAGATTTATAAATTTTCAGTAAAAACACTTAAGATTAAAATTAACCAGCTCAAAGCCTTGACAAACTAATTTTAAAGTGGTAAAAAATCAGCAAATTTAATCCTTTTATGATTATTCTCAAAATATGTTGGCCATTTCAGTTATCAGTTATCAGTTAGGGTTTGCTGATTAAATATAAAAGCTTTTACTGGTAAAGGTTTTAGCCTTTTTAAGTCTGGAAAAAGTTCAACTTTTTAAGGATGAGGAAATGATGTATACTAACGCTATTTTTTATTTATTGATATCGTCACTCCTGTCTCCTGAATCTTGACTCCTGTCTCCTAGTCCTCACTTTTGCAAAGACACGGTTAGGGGTTATATAACCCATATTCGGCAGTTCAAGTTGTAGTATTAAAATTATGCAACTTACAGCGCTTTTCTTTCCTGATAAACCACATCGTCATTTCAGTTATCAGTTATCAGTTATCAGTAGAGAGTGAACCTCCGACTAAACTTGGAGGCTGGAAATACTGAGTTAAAATTTTTTCATCCCCGAACCAGGGGAGGCTTTATACCTCTTTTTTTGGTCATAACCAAAACTCCAGGGGCGAATGGGATTCGCCTTCATTGTTGTATGCAATGTCCGTACATATAAAAATGTCAATAGACATCTCCAAAAATAAAAAGTAAAATCAATTCTCCCATAGGAAATTATCAATTCTTATTCCCTGTTCCCTGCTCCGTCTTTCCTGGAGATGTCTAATTGTTATGATGTTTTATATAGGTTTTATGGCAGTGTCAAATATAGTTGAATAAAATTATGCGAATCTTACAAATAATACCTTCTATTTCTCTAGTTTACGGCGGTCCTAGTCAAATGGTTTCAGGACTTTCTACCGCTCTTGCTGCCCAAAATATAGATGTTACTATTCTTACCACAGATTCTAATGGGGATATTGGTCAACCGCCTTTAGATGTTCCCCTAGATAAACCTGTCACACAAAATGGTTATCAAATTCGTTATTTTCGTTGTTCTCCGTTTCGTCGTTATAAATTTTCTCTACAATTATTACAATGGTTAAATCAACACGCTAATGAATTTGATTTAGCTCATATTCATGCTCTTTTTTCTCCAGTAACTACTATAGCTGCAACTGTTGCTAGAACTAATAATTTACCCTATATTTTAAGACCTTTAGGAACTTTAGATCCTGCTGATTTACGCAAGAAAAAACAACTGAAAAAAATTTATGTTTCTCTGTTAGAAAAGCGGAATATTGCTCATGCTGCTGCTTTGCATTTTACCAGTACCCAAGAGGCAAAAATTTCTGAAAGATTTGGTTTATCTACAAAAGATTTAGTAATTCCTTTAGGTGTTAATCCTCCCAAAAATATTCCAGAGGAAAGTTTAGTTAATTTTCTTCAATCTCAAGGTATAGAAACTAAATATCCGATAATTTTATTTATGTCTCGCATTGAACCAAAAAAAGGATTAGATTTATTATTACCTGCTTTAGAAAAGTTATTGACTGAAGGGATAAATTTTCAATTTATTTTAGCAGGTGCTAACCCTCAAGACCCTAATTATGAGGAAAAAATTAGGTCAAAAATACAAAATTCACCTCTGGCTAAATTTACAAAAATAACAGGTTTTGTTACAGGAGAAATAAAAGCAAGTTTATTGCAAGTTTCTGACTTATTTGTATTGCCTTCTTATTATGAAAATTTTGGTATTGCCGTAGCAGAAGCAATGGTAGCAGGCACCCCAGTCCTTATTTCTGACCAAGTTCACATTTGTCAAGATGTCGCAAATGCAAAAGCAGGTTGGGTTGGTGCTTGTCAAATAGAAGATATGGTTACTTTAATTAAGTCAGCTTTGCAGGATGAAACCGAAAGAAAACAACGAGGTTTGAATGCTAAAAAATTAGCTGAAAATAGTTATAGTTGGCAGGCGATCGCTACACAAACTATTCAAGCTTATGAAAAAATTATTGCTGATAAATAGGTTAAAAGTTAGAACAAATATTTATAGCAGTCACCAGGATAGTTGAGGATATTCTCATTCTTTCAAAAATTAATCAAAGAGAATTTCAACTTCTGACTTATCTTCAGAGTTTTGATTAATTCTCTGCTTTTTAGACTTCCTTTTACTAATCTGATGAATTTTTAATTTGTCTTCAAAAATTTTTGAAGCTGTTTCTTGATGCAGTTCCAATACCTGACACAAACGAAGTAAAAATACTCGTTCTTTTCCGGAGAAGACCCCATCTACTAAAACTAGATCGGCAGCTAATATAAAAGCTGTTTCTTTATGCTCCTTATTTAAGGAATCATTAGCTATAGCTACTAAATTATTAATTCCTTTTTCGGTGACTGTATTGAACAACTTATTCAGCATATTTGTAATCTGTTTTTCTGAATAGCTTTTAAACATTTCCATTTCAGACAAAAGCAACATAACTCGTTCTGTTTCTTCATCTAAAATATAGCCATCTGAAGCAATAGCAGATACTGCAATAGCTGCTATTGCTTCGGGTTGTGAGAATATACCTCGATGTCCATTGTCAAATACCTTATCTAGTAAATTCATTTTAGGTATTGTCTCCTAATTTATTGTTTTTTGACTTCACTGATAACTGATAACTGAAATTACTAGACGTCCTCTACATCTTTTCCCCCCTTCCGAAGGAGGGGTTAGGGGAGATACTTTTATTGGGTTTCCTCCCTCAACCCAACCTACATCTTGTTCCCCCCTTCCGAAGGGGGGGGTTAGGGGGGATACTTTTGTTGGGTTTCCTCCCTCAACCCAACCTACATCTTGTTCCCCCCTTCCGAAGGGGGGAGATGAGGTACACCCACACGAGCAACATGCTCCCACTGTAAGGATTTAACTATTTTGTCTTGTACATCATTAGTCCAAAATATACTGTATTTATTAATTGATAAATGAATTCATTATCCATTATCAAAAGGCAATTTTGGTGGTGGTGGAGGAACTACCAAGCACTCAACAACTGCTTTATGACTTTCGCGGTCAGTTTGGACTTCTGCCGCGATCGCCTCAAACCTAATTTCCAAACAACCATAAGCAATATCTAAGTCTGTAATTACTTCTACTTCTCCCATTCCATTTGGGATAAAATCAGTTAACCAGCGAGGTCCAGCTACTATTGCTTGAGCTTGGCGATCATAAACCCATATTTTAACATAAATCCGAGGTAAACCTTCTGGTAATTTCACCCTTACTTTTACTGCTCGTCCGGCAACAATATCTTTGGCCATCAATTCTAAATTAGGAACTGGCAATGGTTGTTCATCTGATAAAATATAAGGTTTTGTCGAAATAGACTCATCTTTTTGTTGAGAAAGATTATCTAAACCAAAGTCCCATTGGTTCTCTTGGCCTGGCCAGATTTCTTCTGGTTGTTCATCTTCGACCACAAATTCTTCTGCTTCCCAATTAATTTCATCATTATCCTCACTAGCAAATTCTTCATCATCAACCATTACACTAATAGAATCATTATCCTGTAATTCTTCTGTTTTATCTAATTCTGTATTACCCTTGTCCGTTTTCTCAGTTGGTTCCACAGAAGAAATCTTCATCCATTGCAATAACTCAGAATCGTTAATCAAGGAATTTAAACGAGAAAAGAATCTATCTTCCAAGTTCAAAGCTTTAAATTCGTGATTTATAGGAGTAAAGTTTGTGGGAAAGGGTACAAGATTTTGTTTAGTTTCAAGTGTTGCTTCTTTATTAAAAGTTTCTGACTTTGACTCTACTTCTGATTGTAAATTTGTCTCTTCTTCAGACGGTTCTGAATCTCTCCAAACATCATCCATTTCATCAGAATCTTTAGTATAATTTGACTTAGCCAAATCATTAATTTTAGTTGGATTTTTCGCCCTATTACTATTATCCGGTAGTGAATTTCCAAATGTTGGTAATTTTAATATTTCAGAATTTGACTTACCTGTAATAGGTTTGTTTATTTGTGGTGGTAAAGGTTTTTCTCTATCTGTTTTCTGCTCTGGTTGAGTCTGATTAATTTTTTTGACTAAATCCTGAAAAGAATTATGTTTTTCTTCTGGCTTTCTTGCTATTAAATTTGTTTTCGGATCAACTATTTCCTGATATTCATCTTCCCAAAAATTATCATCAATTACAGCTAGTAAGTTTTCAACTGAAGCGGTAATTGTAAAAGATTGATTTGCTAAAACATTATTATTATTTTTGAGGATAATTTCTCCTAATATTAGACGAGTTTTCATATTTTCTGGCACATTAATTATACAGGCAAAGAAAATAGGTAAAGCTTGCTCTGGTAAAATTTGTTCTACTTCTATTAAAATTTCTGAAGTTTGAGGATTACGCAAACAAATATTTAAGTTCCCATTGATTATGGGAGTATTATTCGTTGCAAGAGCATAATTTTTTTCTGTTAAATTATCCTGGGCAAGTAGATTGTTAAAGCCTTCATTAGATTGAATATTCTCATCTTGATTATCAATAATTATTTGTCCAGATATAGTTAATGCTTCTCCTGGTTGAGCAATATAAGATAATCTATCTAAAATTAGTTCTAGAGATAAATTTAGAATAGAGTTAGCTTGAGTATTAGTATTTGTTTCTTGATTTTCTTCTACTTTTATATCTGGCTCTTTCTGCAGTTCCTCCAATATTGATGAGCTATTGTTCAGGGTTTCAGTTAGTTCTCTTAGTTGACTCTCTATATTTTTAATTTCTTCGTTTTGATTTTGAATGTTTGGTGTTTGCTGTTTATAACTATCTAGTAAATCAGTCAGATTTTCTATACTTTCTGATTCTTCTGATAATGCTTGTAATTTCTCTTGAATCTGACTGTCTAATAATTCTATTTCATCTGATTTAATTGTCTCAAGTTTTGGCAACTCAGGATAGTTTTTTCCTATATTTTCTTCTTGATTAATTGTTACTTCATTTTGACCTGAAAAAAACGAAATATTTTCATTAGTTATCAAATTCTTTAGCTCAGGTTCAGTATCTTTTACTTTATATAATTCTTGACTTTGTGGTTCTAGTTGTTGTGAAAAATCTGAACTATCCCAGTCATTAGACAATACTTCTAGATAGACAATATGTTCTCTTGTTTCTATTGATGATGTGGTTGGTTTAGCTAAACAGCGAAACTCCCACTTACCTGGTTTGAGTCTGGTAAATGGAATAATAGATATGAGACCTTGAGAGCGAGTACGACTAGAACGTTTATGAACTCGCCTTATGGGAGGGATTTCTTCATTAGAATTATGAATAATCTGAATTTGGACTTCTGTATTAGCTATATGAGTATTCGCAACTATCCGATAGCGACCCTCTAGAATTTCCACATCGGCTAATTCTAAGGGTAGCCAGGTTTGGTCTCCCTCTTTCTGTAGCAAAAATTCCCAGTCTGACATCTACGGCTACAGCTTTACTTTACAAAATATATTTTTCTAAGTTTATCTCAGATTGTTGATTATCTAGATAAATTTTAGATATTAAAGTTATAATTTTTTTAATCTTAATATTTGATTTATTTTTACTTATCACAAATAGTTACTTTTGTCAAATATATTTTTCTAAAACTATGACTAAAACTGGACTTTAGACTAAATGTATTAGTGTAAATTTGTAGTGGACTGTTTCACTTGAAAAATGGTGCCATAAGTTTAGGTTGGGTTATTTGCGTGAGCGTTGCGTTGGCTTTAGCATGGCAAAGCAAAGCATGAGACCGAAACTCAATAATAATTTTTATTCTCTATTACCCTAATACAAAAAAGGTTTTAACCTTACTTTTCACTCCTTTAGACAGATTTGGTATAAAATTGTCAGGACTTACCCAGAAACCTGGTTAATTAATGAAATTTCCTGATTTATTTGAAAGACTAAATCTTAAAGAAACCCATCTGGCTTTTTGGTTGGTTTGTGTAACTCCTGATTTCTGAAATTTCCTGATTTATTTGAAAGGCTAAATCTTAAAGAAATCAATTTGGCTTTTTGGTTGGTTTGTGTAACTCCTGATTTCTGAAATTTCCTTACTTATTTGAAAGGCTAAATCTTAAAGAAATCAATTTGGCTTTTTGGTTAATTAATGAAATTTCCTGATTTATTTGAAAGACTAAATCTTAAAGAAATCCATCTGGCTTTTTGGTTGGTTTGTTTAACTCCTGATTTCTGAAATTTCCTGATTTATTTGAAAGGCTAAATCTTAAAGAAATCAATTTGGCTTTTTGGTTAGTTTGTGTAACTCCTTACTTATTTGAAAGGCTAAATATGAAAGAAATCCATCTGGCTTTTTGGTTGGTTTGTGTAACTCCTAATTGCCTATGAGGTAAATATTTACTGTTAAAATAAAATTCCATTTCCCTACACTTTATCAAAACCCAAAGTTTCATTAATAAAAACTAACTCTCTAAATTTGAGGTTGATATTTGTACCAATCATTAGATTGTTCATAAACATGAGCAACTTCAAATAATAAAGATTCTTTCAAAACATTACTAATAAATTGCATACCAATAGGTAAACCTTTTTCATCAAAACCACAAGGTAAACTCAAAGCAGGTAAACCAGCCAAATTAACTGGAATAGTCATTAAGTCAGACAAATACATATTCAGTGGATCGTTAGTTTTTTCACCCACCTTAAATGCTGTAGTTGGAGCAGTGGGGCACGCCAAAATATCTACTTGAGCAAAAGCCTTATCAAAATCTTCCTTAATTAAAGTTCTAACTTTTTGAGCTTTCAGATAATAAGCATCATAATATCCAGCCGACAAAGCATAAGTACCAATCATAATTCGGCGCTTAACTTCTGAACCAAAACCTTCAGCACGAGTTTTCCCATACATACTTAAAAGGTTTTCTGAATCAGGAGTACGGAAACCATATTTAACCCCATCATAACGAGCTAAATTCGCCGAAGCTTCTGAGGGAGCAATAATATAATAAGTAGGTAAACCATATCTAAATCTAGGACAAGAAATTACCTGAATTTCTGCTCCTAACTCTTGCAGTAGTTCCACCGCTTTAGTGAAAGCTGCTAAAACAGATGAATCTAAACCTTCGCCAAAAGTCTCTTGAATTAGACCAATTCTCAGTTGTCCTCTAGGTCTTAAATTAGGTTTCAGATTTTTCCTGTAATCTGGTATTGGTACATTCAAACTGGTAGAATCCTTCGGGTCATAACCAGCGATCGCCTGCAATAAAATGGTCGAATCTTCGACAGTTCTACTAAAAGGACCGATTTGGTCCAGAGAAGAAGCATAAGCCACTAACCCATAGCGAGAGACCAAGCCATAAGTAGGCTTCATTCCTACCACTCCACAAAAAGATGCTGGTTGACGAATGGACCCACCTGTATCTGAACCTAATGCTACTATAGATTCTTGAGATGCCACTGCTGCTGCCGATCCTCCGGAAGAACCTCCAGGTACTCGTTCTACATCCCAAGGATTAGCCGTAATTTGATAGGCCGAATTTTCTGTAGAACTGCCCATCGCAAATTCATCCAAATTAGTTTTACCTAAAATTACTGCTCCAGCATCCACAAGTTTTTGAGTCACCGTAGATTCATAAGGGGGAATAAAATTTTCGAGAATTTTAGAACCACAAGTAGTCGGGATACCTCTAGTACACATATTATCTTTAATGGCAATCGGAATCCCTGCCAGTTGTCCAATTTTTTCTCCTGCTGCAATTTTGGCATCCACCAGACGAGCTTGAGTAATGGCCTGATCTGCGGTAACACAGATAAAGCTTTTTAACTTTGGCTCTAACTGGTTGATGCGTTCCAGAGCTTCTTGAGTAATTTCTACAGCAGAGCGTTCTTTGCTGATTAGTTGTTTATGCAGCTCGCTAATGGATGCCATGCTTATACCGTTATTCCTACAAATTAAAATTTAAAATATTTATGATTATTTTGAGATTCTCGCTGTTAATTATAACAGGAGATTCTTTGGTGGGAGTGAATTTGCGCAACTGGGAATCACTAGAGAAAAGAATTTATTAGTCTACCCGCATTAACACAAGCTGAATTTTAGCACAAACCTTGTAGATATTTAACGTAAAAAGTTGATATAGCAATTCTTAATATTTGTGACAAAATTTTTAGACTTGGTATGGAGGGAACAGGGAATAGAAAGACCAAATAAAATTATACCTCACAAGCTTAAGAAACGCTACAAATATTAAGTTTTAAGTTGAAATTAGATAATTTTACTGATGATAATTTTTTAAATTCAAACTTATATTTTATCCGGAATATGGTACAGATAGGCTGAGAAACTATGAAGTTCCCACGATTTCTTAGTAAGAGCTATGCCACCAAAAGCTCGTTTGAAAAACTATCTGACTACAGAAGAATTGAAAATTCGCTATCGACAAGCTCCAGATACCATCGAATCCCGTCGATGGCATCTCCTGCTTTTAATTGCTCAACAATGGTCTATTAAAAAGGCAGCTCAAGTTATTGGGCTTAATTATGATTATGCCAAGGAAATTGTTGGACGTTATAACCGAGAAGGACCGGAGTCTGTGAAAAATCGTAGCAAGGATCGTCAACCACCTCCTGCTAAATCTTTATTGACTTTTGCTCAACAGCAGGAACTATTAATGGCTTTACAAGGGCCTGCTCCTGATGGTGGGACTTGGTCTGGTCCAAAAGTAGCTCGTTGGATAGCTGATAAAACTGGTCGGGATCATGTCTGGCCTCAACGAGGTTGGGATTATCTAAAAAGGTTGGGTATTGACTGGAAGAAAAAAGATCACAAGTAAGTATTTCCTCTGGAATGCTTACAATAACAAAGACAACAATAACTGATAATTATTAACCTAGTTTTGGAACCTAAAATTATTAATAAAAACTATATATAAATGATTTAATTGGCAATGTATTTTGTAAGCATTTAGTCTTCAGCTATTTAGGCTTTTCTGAATAAATATAAAAGCTTTTAGATATAAAGTTTTGAGGATTTTTAGGTAGGTCAAAAGTGCAAATTCTGAGGTTGGGAAAGCACGGTTCCCGAAAAATCCTAAATTTAGGATTTTCCCCTAACTATGGCAGAAAATAAAGGGATAATTTTTATGATTATATCCTCTATAAATCTTGATTCTTTTTGATTCTGTAGAGACCTTGGGTAAAGGTTTCCCTACCTACTTCCTACTACCTCTCTCAATCAAAAGACTTTTTCAGTAATACCTATGTATTTGAGTTTGATAAAAAAGCTTTATTGGTTGAAGTAAATTCAATTTTACTATCAAAGAAGACTTTAAAGGTTATTTTCATTGAAAGCTATTTTCAAGTTTAGATTAGGATTTGCTGTTGGCGCGACATTCCGCAAAAATAGCCGACAGTTAATAGCTGAATGCTTACTGTATTTTTTTTAAAATATTTTGTAATTATTCAGTCGTCAACTATGAGTTATTAGCTTTATTAACTATGATTTAAATTCAAGATTAGCTTTTTTTTATTCAATTATCTACTTGAAAATATGTAAGGATTCATCCTTCAGCTATTAGCTATCAACTATTTGTAATTCACTCATTATTCCACTAGAGGAGCATTATCCATAAAGGAATATTCATGGTTATTTTGGTACAGTATTCCGTAGGAAATGAAATTGGTAATAAAACCTAACCTTAGTCATTACTTCCCACATTCAAAAGCTGATAGCTGAATGCTTATGAAAATATAGTAGAACACAAGAATGAATCGACCAAGAGAAAATTAACTTGAGTATTTCAAGCCTCTGGCTTAAGTAAGAGGTAATGATAACTGATAACTGAAATGACAGATTATGGCTAAATGCTTAACATTAAATCAAATACTTTTCCGGAATCATAGTAAAAATATTGAGAAATTAGATGAAGGTTTTATTAACCATAATTATTCATGAATTATCAATTATTAATTTAGTAAAACCTGAAATAAAAATATCTCAATATTTAGTAGCTATGAAAATCAATATTTGCACAAAAATCATCCTAGCATTTGCCTTATGTTTTGGGATTAATTTAACTCTCAATAATTCCGCTTTTGCTAGACCAAAGCCTCAATTAATTTGTGAATTAAAACCGCAATTATGTCAAGAAAACCAAGAAACTGTGTGTAAAGAAAATGAAAGTTGCCATCAAAAAGCACTAGAAAGTTGCCAGCAACATAATCCAAATTCCTGCGAAAAAACACAGTCTGTAGTTGAAGAAATTCGACCTGAAATTCGACCTAATAAATTTTATTGTGAACAAGGTAAAAATGGTATTCCAACTACTTTTGTTAAAACACCACAAGGTACTTATCCAGTCATTCGTTGGGTTTCTAATTATTTCTTATCTGCTGGATATACTCCCATGACTCGTTGTCGTCAAGTATCAAATAAATTTCAATTATTCTATGATGATGAGAGACTAAATTACATTACGACTGGCATTGTTAATCGTCAACCAGTTGTTTGTGTTTCTAGTAAAAATGGTGGTCCTTGTCAAGGAGTATTATTTACTCTTAAACCACAACAAAATGCTAGTCAAACAATTCAAAAATTATTTGATATTCGAGTTGGTGCTTCTACAGGTCCCCTGTATGAAAGTAGTTCCCGTTTCTATTTAAACTTCAATGATTATTTAAAGAGTTTAGCAAACCAGAGAATGGAGTAATATTTGGTGAGTCTGCGATCGCTAATTTTAGCAACTTATATTAATAGTGGTTTATTTTTTTTGCCTATACAAATGTTGCCTCAAAAGTTTTCTGAGTTGGAAAGTTTGGCAACTCAAATCCCAATTCAAAATTGTGTTGAATGTAATAATTTTTGCACGATTAAAGAACTTAAAAGTATAGCTAAATCTATCACTGTTAAGATTATTTCGGAAACTGGTTGGGGGTCAGGAATTATTTTGAAACAGGAGGGAGAAGTTTATACAGTTATTACGAATCAGCACGTTTTAAATACTAATAATAACTCTTATCTTATTCAGACTCCAGATGGTATTTTTTATCAGGCAAATAAAATAGAAAATGAAAATTTTCAAGGAAATGATTTGGCTTTATTAGAATTTCGCAGCACTCACTCAATTTATGCTGTTGCTTCTCTGGAAAATTCTACTACTCTTTCTCTAGGAGATAAAACTTTTGCTGCTGGTTTTCCTACTTTGGAAAAATCTGAAGACACAGAATTTTTATTGACTAGAGGAAGAGTTTCAATTTTGTCTAAGCAACCTTTAGAAAAGGGTTATCAAGTTGGCTACACTAATGTTGTTAAAAAGGGTATGAGTGGGGGTCCTTTACTGAATATTTACGGACAAGTAGTTGGTATTAATGGAATGCACGCTTATCCTTTATGGGGAAATCCTTATGTATATCGTGATGGTTCTGAACCAACTTTAACTTTGCGTCAAAAAATGAGTCATTTAGCATTTGCTATTCCTATGGAAACTGTGGCTAAGTTGGCTCCAAATTTTGCATCTATATCGACTATTAAATTTGATGAAACTGTTAGTATTAAATTTTTAAATTATTTGTTTTTTGATGATTTTGGTGAATTACTGAACTGGCAGTTTTATCCATATATTTTGTCTACTTCGTGTCATGGAAATAGTTGAATAATTAATAATTACCTCTTCTTATTTAATAAGTAGAAACTTTTATGGCGCTATAGGCAACATAATTTCTGACTTTCCTCTAGAGATAAATTTAGTAAGCAGAAATTTTTATTATAAAAAAATATGAAATTTAAGAATTTTTTACGGAGCTTCGTCAAATTTTTACTCCCTATTAAACCCTTACTTATAACTTCTTCTTTATTACTAATTCCTGCTACAACAATTGTTTTCAAACAACCTGTTGCTTTAGCCTTAATGGCAGATCAAATAAAGGAAATTTCTACAGAATTTACAGTATTAATTGATGCTATAAATCCCGCTTCCGGAATAATTATTTCTCATAAAAAAGATACTTATTATGTTTTAACTGCAAAGCACGTTGTCGAAACTCAAGATGAATATGCAATTATTACTAAAGATGGAGAAAGATACGAAATTGACTATCAAAGAATCATTAAATTACCAAGAGTTGATTTAGCAATTTTAGAATTTCGGAGTAATAAAAAATATCAAATTGCTACTTTAGCTAAATATGATTATCAAGCAGAATTTCGTCATGTTTTTGTCTCTGGTTGGCCTGAGTCGAGATTACCTTTTGCAGAAAGAGAACATTTATTTAGTCCTGGTTTATTAATTAATGAAGATTATGAATTAGCCTTTATTAAAGATCCGGTTTCTAATGGTTATGAACTTTTTTATAACAATATTACGGAGTTAGGTTTAAGTGGCGCACCTGTTTTAGATACTCAAGGAAGAGTAATTGGAATTCATGGTGCTTCTGAAGGTACAAAAATTTATGATGAAGAATCTAATTCAGTAGCAAGAGTAAATATTGGTTTTAGTTATGGCATTCCCATTAATACTTTTTTAGAATCAGTAAATAAGTTAAATATTGGGTTAAATTTTCAACTAGAAAATTCACCCCCACCACCACTAACTAGAAAAGAAGTTTTTTCTATAGAAGCTTATTTAAAAGTTCCAGAAACAACAGATATTTCTAGTGCAGCAGCATGGGCAAATCGCGGGAATCATTTATATAGATTAGAAAGATTTGCCGAAGCATTAGTAGCTTTTGAACGTTCCATAAAAATCAGGGAAAATTTTTATCCAGCTTGGTATGGAAAGGCAAATGTTTTATCTGCTTTAGGTAGATATAATGCAGCAATAGATGCTTATAAAAAGACAGTAAAAATTAAACCAGATTTCTATTTAGCTTGGCGAGACCAAGGAGCTTTATTTGCTTATTTAGATCGACCTCATGAAGCATTAATATCTTTTCATCGAGTAATTACATATAAGCCAGATGATTTTGCAGTTTGGTATCTGAAAGGGAATGTTTTAGCAGCCAATTTGCAGAAATATGAAGAAGCGATCGCTGCCTATAATAAGGCAATTCAATTAAAGTCTGATTTTGCGGATGCTTGGATAGGAAAAGGGGAAGCTTTTTATCGTTTAGGAAATTATGAAAAAGCTAGAGAAGCTGTTCAAGAGGCAGTGAGACTTAAGCCTAACGATCAAGAAATATCAAATTTTTTAAATTCTTTGAATAAAGATAATTTGCCACAACATTCTGTAGAGTTAATACCAAATCAAAGAGAAGTTGAAAGAAGAAGTTATCCTCCTCGTAAACAACCTAATTTATTGTGGTAATAAAGTAAGCATTTAGCAGTTAGTTAGCCTCCTACTGAGGCGGAATTCAGATATTGTTTTTGGTTTGAGATTTAGACCTCTCCTTGAAAACTATATTTTATCAACATATCTCTTGAAATAGAATTTTATAATGGATAGCTTTAAAGGCAGGATATTATTACTGACAGCTAATAGCTAAATGCTTAGTTAGTAAATATAGCATTCAACCTTTACCAAAGATTTATAGTAATTTTCAATTTTATGTAATAAAATAAAAACTAGGATAGCTCAAAGGAAAAATAGCGTAAGCATCCAGCTATTAGCCGTCAGCAAATCCTATCTAAGATATAAAAATGGCTTGAAATGAATATAACCTTTAAGGTCGCTTTTGATAGTAAGATTCAATTTACCTCAACAAAGCCAAGCTTTTATCTCAAAATAAAATAAATAGCTGACTGCTAAATGCTGAGTGCTGAATGCTTACAAAATAGCAGACTGCACTATCAGGGTAAGCATTTCCTGGGAGCTATTAGTCGTTATCTCTTCCTGCGGAATGCTGCGCAAACAGTAAACCCTATCTAAATCTTAAAAATGACTTTAAATAAATTAGAACTTACGCACCAGACGCTATATGTGGCTTCCAAAACTATTGCGCAATCGTTTTTGAACTCTATAGATAGTACCTTTGCGTAAGTCCTGTGAATATAACCTTTAAAGTCGGTTTTGATAGTAACATTCAATTTACCTCAACAAAGCCAAGCTTTTATCTCAAACTAAAATAAATAGCTGACTGCTGACTGCTGACGATGCAGAATGCTTACTTATCAGATAAGATAAAAAAATATTGTTCAGATCTAATTGTAAGCAGTCAGCCATCAGTCATCAGCTTTATTAACTTTAAAAGAGGAAAAAGAAATCAGCTAGATTTCCGAGAATTATAGAGTATGGTTTATTAATGAATAATGGATGATTACGTCATTTATTAAAAAGGTGATATTAATTAAAAAGCTTAGAGCTAACGGCTAATAGCTGGATACTTGCAGACAATTAGGGAAATAGTGATTAAGTATGTTATTTAACTCTTATGTTTTTATATTTGGTTTTTTACCTTTAACTTTGATTATATTTTTTGCTTTAACTAAGTTTCGCTTAATTAAAGCAGCTAAGGTTTGGTTGACTGCTAGTTCTTTCGCTTTTTATGGTTATTGGAATGTTGCCTATGTTCCTCTACTGATAATTTCAATTTTATGGAATTATCAAATGGGTAAATTTATTGCTGAAGCTAAACCAGAAAGTAAGAAAGTAAATGTTTTACTTTGGTTAGGTATAGCTGTAAATTTAGTAATAATTTCCTATTATAAATATGCCAACTTTTTCTTAGATAGTTTTAATTCAGTAGTTTCTACAAATTTCAATGCTGGGGAAATTATTTTACCTCTGGCAATTTCTTTTTATACTTTTACTCAAATAGCTTATTTAGTAGATGCTTATCGTGGAGAAACTAGAGAAACTAATTATGATTTACTCACTTATAGTTTATTTGTAGTTTTCTTCCCTCAATTAATCGCCGGACCTATTTTACGTCACGATGAACTTATTCCGCAATTTCGTCAATTGCGTAATTATGTTTTTTCCCAGAAAAATATGGCTTTGGGTTTGAGTCTTTTTAGTTTAGGATTGTGTAAAAAAGTATTGATAGCTGATACTATATCACCTTGGGTAACACTAGCATTTAATAATACTTCTGATTTGAGTTTTATTGAAGCCTGGGTAGGGGCTTTAAGTTACACTTTTCAACTATATTTTGATTTTTCTGGTTACTCAGATATGGCAATAGGTTTAGGGTTAATGTTTAATATTAAATTACCCATTAATTTTAACTCTCCCTACAAAGCTACTTCTATTAGTGATTTTTGGCGACGCTGGCATATTACTTTATCAAATTTTCTGAGAGATTATCTATATATTTCCCTGGGTGGAAGTCGTCGCGGAGAAGTTCGTCGTTATACTAATCTTTTAACAACAATGCTATTAGGTGGATTATGGCATGGTGCTGGTTGGACTTATGTAATTTGGGGAGGTTTACATGGTATCTATTTATGTATTAATCATGGTTGGCGAAAGTTAAATATTCCGATGCCAAAATTATTAGCATGGGCAATTACTTTTATTTCTGTTATTATTAGTTGGGTGTTATTTCGAGCCGAAAATATTCAAGATGGTTTAGATATTTTACAAACAATGACCGGTTTTAATGGAATAGCTATACCAGGAGAAGCTAAAGGGAAATTATCTATATTAACTAATTTTGGTTTTCAGGTTAAATCTTGGTCGGAATTAACTTATTTGCCAGAACTTTGGGGTAGTAAAACTTTCTCAATATTGACTTTAATAGCTTTAACTTTTTCTGTAAGTTTTCTACCAAATACTCAGGAAATTTTAGCAAAGCTAAAACCTACTTGGTGGTGGGCAGCTTGGATTGGTATTTTGACAAGTTTAGCTTTATTATCACTGAACCGTGTGTCTGAGTTTCTTTATTTCCAATTTTAATTTTTTAGAGAAATTATGAGTATTAATAATCAGGTTAATTCTACTTACTATCAAGCTTTAAATGCTGAGGAATCAGAGAAAAATGCAACAAATAGAAAAAAATATTACTGATATAATTGGATATTTTTACTGTCGGCATTTATGCCTGTAGTAACTGTAGGAATATTGAATATAATTGTCGATCCTTACGATGTATTTAATACTCCTAATTTCCTGGGAATAAATCATTCAAAACCTCGAAAAGATAATAGCGATCGCCTTTATAAAGCAATTGATATTATTCGGTCTAAACCTGTAACAGTTTTGATGGGTTAATCTAGGACAGAAAATGGTTTAGACCCTAATCATCGAGCATTAAAAAATTAGCAACCTATCTATAATTTAGGGCTGAGTTTCATTAATACTTATGAATTAAAACCTTATATAAAACATGTATTCGCTAATCAAAAAGAATTAGACTTGATTATTCTGGGGTTAGATTTTTTTATGTTTAACAAATTCTTGGAAAATCAACCAAGTTTCTCGGAAAATAGATTAGAAAAGCAGAATATATCCCTAGTAGATTTTATCAACGTTACCTTTTCTTCAGATATGCTTTTAGCAAGTAAAGAAACCATAGTTGATAGTCAAAAAAATCCACCAGATAGTATTAGTTATGAAGAGAGTGGATTTATCTGATCTCGAGAACGCTATCGTGACCAAAAAACAACTCAGGTGCTATTATTTAACTCTAATATAAAGTATTATTATAAATTTTTTACCAAATATCAATTACCTACTCAATTAATTGAATTGAAAAAAATAGTAGACTTTTGCAAACAAAAACAAATAAAACTAATAGTATTCATTTCTCCTTCTCATGCAACTCAATGGGAAATTATTAAAAATGCTGGTCACTGGTCAAGCTTTGAAGAATGGAAACGTGAAGTTGTAAAAATTACCCCTGTATTTGATTTTTCTGGATACAACACTATCACAACTGAACCTATTCATAATAATATGGAAAATTATACAGAAAATTCTCATTATACTCCCAAAGTAGGGAATTTAATTCTTAACCGAATTCTCTCTTACAAAGAAGAAGAACTTCCAGAGGATTTTGTAATTTTAATTAATTCAAAAAATCTTGAATCTCATCTAGAAAAAATTCGTCAAGACCGAGAAGTTTGGGTGAAAAATAATCCTGATGAAGTGAACTTGGTAATAGAAATTAAACAAAAATATGATGCTTCACTAGCAAATAAAAATTAGATGGAAAATTGATGTTAGTTTAAATATACATTAGAATCGGAAATCAATTACCGGGTGCATCTCAACTATTTACAAAAATACTTTTTTTCTATTCCCTAAAAGCGATAAATTTTTGGCTTTCTTGAAAATTGAGATGCACCTAAATTATGAATATCAATAACAAACATTATCCTAACTATTCCCTAGTTTCATATTCCCAAAAATCAAAAAAATATCGTAGATTTAATTGGATATTTTTACTGTCGGTATTTTTCCCTGTAATTACAGTAGGAATATTAAATATTATTGTCAATCCTTATGATGTATTTAATACTCCTAATTTCATCGGAATAAATCATTCAAAACCTCGGAAAGATAATAATGATCGCCTCTTTAAAGCAACTGATATTATCCGAATTAAACCTGTTACAGTTTTTCTAGGTTCCTCCAGAGCAAAACGCGCTCTAGACCCAAATCATCCTGCTTTAGAAAATCATCATCCAGCTTATAACTTAAGCATTGATAACCCCAATATTTATGAATTACGACGCTATTTAGAACACGCGATCACTAATCAGGAAAAATTAGGTTTAGTGATTATCGGATTAGATTTTTTTACGTTTAATTCATTTCAGGAAAATCAAGTGAATTTTTCTGAAAATAGATTAGAAAAACAGCATATTTCTGCCAAAGATTTTATTAATATCACCTTTTCTCTAGATGCATTGTTGGCAAGTAAAGAAACAATAATTGATAGTCGTAAAACTCCAGCAAATAACCTTGGTTACGGAGAAAATGGATTTATGCCTGAGTTAAATGTTGACCCTGAAAAAACTCAGCAGAGATTTAACCAACTTATCAGTTACTATGTAAAACATCGATATGCCAGATATCAATTATCTGCTCAATTTTTAGATGAATTAAAAACAATAGTAGATTTATCTGAAAAAAATCAAATTAAGTTAATATTATTTATTTCTCCTTCTCATGCGACTCACTGGGAAGCAATGAAAAGGAAAGATAAATGGTTAATTTTTGAAGAATGGAAACGTGAAGTTGTAAAAATTACCCCTGTATTTGATTTTTCTGGATACAACAGTATCACAACTGAACCTATTCATAATAATATGGAAAATTATACAGAAAATTCTCATTATACTCCCAAAGTAGGGAATTTAATTCTTAACCGAATTCTCTCTTACAAAGAAGAAGAAGTTCCAGAGGATTTTGGAATTTTAATTAATTCAAAAAATCTTGAATCTCATCTAGAAAAAATTCGTCAAGACCGAGAAGTTTGGGTGAAAAATAATCCTGATGAAGTGAACTTGGTAATAGAAATTAAACAGAAATATGATAGGTCACTGACAGATAAAAATGAGATGGCAAATTGATGAGAATAGGGAATAGGGAATAGGGAATAGGAGATTATCAAAGAGTTTCAGAATTGATACCATTTTTCTGTAACAATGCACCTAATAATTCTTACCAAGACCTGAATTTTTCAACAACTATTACCTTTTTATTAAGTGCAACTTCATGGAGAAATGGTATTAGAAATTTCCGCGTCCTTTGCTTTGACTATTATATTAGTTCAAATTACTTGAACTCGGAAATAAATTAAGTGCCTAGGGAAAATTAACTTGCTAATTTTATTACCAAATTACTGACAAGAAAAATATTGCTTTTAGCTGAAAAGTTTACCAATTTTTTTACTTTTTAGGTAAGCATTTCCTGCAAAATACTGTGCAAACAGCAGTCAGATCGAGTGCAATAAAAATGCAAGCTTTCTTTTAATTTATACTACATTTTTAATCATAAATTTTGAGTTTTAAACCCATATAATTTGTGACAGGAAGTTATAAATTTTTCTTGAAAGCTGACTGCTGAATGCTGACTTTTTAGTTTTGACTTTTTTGTTCCAACCAAGCTAAACCAGCAGCAAAAGTTTCAGCTAAAACACTAATCAACCGATAAAATGCAATAGCACTTAACAGAATACCAGGAGAAAATTTATGCTCTAGTAAAGTTAAAGCAGTGACTTCAAATACTCCCACACCTCCAGGTGCTCCAGGTACAACTAAACCTAATAACCATGCTAAACTAAATGCACTAAATATTAAAAAAATTTGATTCAATTCAACAGAATTAAAAGCTAATATAGTCAGTAAAAAGCCAAAACCTCGAATCAATACAAAACAAATTTCTCCCAGAAAAGGCTTCACTAAATACCGCTCTAATTTTAATTCAGTAACTGGCTGAATATCAGCAGATTTTTTACCTTTTAATTTGATTTTAGCTAAGTATTTAATTACTGGGTTTAAAACTCGTGGATGCAGAATAGAAACTACTGCCAAAAAACACAAAAATTGTATAAACCAGCTTTCTTGAGTAGAACCAATTAAAGCAACTCCTAAAGCAGATGCAGCCATTAAAAGTGGTTCTATTAAAACACTTAAAATTGCAGTTTCAACAGGTATTCCTGCTTGTTTTGTGGCATTAATTCGACCATAAAAATGCCAAATATTTCCTGGCAAATACTTAGCAATATTTGTGAGTAGATAGACTCTAATTGCCCACCGTAAATTAACTTTTTGATGAAACTCTTTAATAATCCCAAACCAGACAACTGCTGACCATACATGAGCCATTATTGTGACGATTAAAGCAACTCCTAAACTTACCCACCCAGAATCACTAATCCTAATTTCTAGCACTTGTTCCCAGTTGTCTTTAAGAGTTTTAACTAGGAAAAATAGAGTTACTCCTAAAATAACCCATCGGAGATAAGGTTTAATACTCGACAGAACTTTTTTCATAAAGTAAAAAATAACTTAATTGATAACTTCGTAAGCATTCAGCAGCCAGGATTCAGCTACTAATTCATTACCTTTTGAGAAAGAATCAGTATTGAGGTAAGTATTTCCTGCGGAATGCTGCGCAAACAGCTCCTAGCATTTTCTACGGAATGCTTTCAGCTTTTGTCAAGAATAAAGGAATTATGAGGTTAGCTGACGACCAATTTAATTTCCTTTCCCTGGGAATGGCAGGCAAACAGAATGCTTCGTAAACATAACTTTGAATTCTCGTTATTAGGCTAATTTCTTCTTTGATATAATAATGAGTTAATGACTTAAAGCTGATAGCTGGTAGCTGACTGCTGAATGCTTACTTATTGAGAAATTTAAGGAGAATTATAAAGTTTTGGAAAAAACTAACCTTGACAAAGGAAAGTATATTTTCTATTCTTAACAAAACACCTAAAAGATGACCACTAATAGCTAAATGCTTACATAACTTCTAACTCTTTACTTTTCTTCTCTAAACTGTCTTAGTATTCAGTGTAATTATTTTTTATTCAACTTATAAATCCGTCAGCATTCACCACTTATCACTCATATATCAGCTTATTAAAAAGATATGTTAATATAGTATTGCATCTTCAATATGATGAACGAAAAGTTGGGACATGGAATCAAAAGGAAAAAGTATATAATGTCCAAACTAAAAATAAAAATATGTTCAGAATAATGATAACAGACAGGGAAAAAAATCAGATTTTTTTGTGTTAATAGTTAAACTTCATCCCAATACAGTTTAATGAAAATAAATAACCATATACTAGATTTATCTATAGTCGTACCAATTTATAATGAAGTAGATAGTATTCCTTGCCTGCTGGAAACTATTTCTACTATTTTAAAGCAAAAGAACTATGCTTATGAAATTATCTGTGTAGACGATGGTTCTCAGGATGGTTCGACAAAACTCCTCACAGAATTAGCTCAAGAACGTACAGATTTAAAAGCAGTAATTCTTCGTCGAAATTATGGGCAAACTGCAGCTATGGCGGCAGGATTTAAGTATGCTACGGGTAAAGTAATTGTGACTTTAGATGGAGATTTACAAAACGATCCGGCAGATATTCCACTATTATTATCTAAACTGGATGAAGGTTATGATTTAGTTAGTGGATGGCGAAAAAATAGACAGGATGATGCGGTGACAAGACTACTTCCTTCTAAAATTGCTAACTCGATAATTGGTAGAGTAACGGGAGTAAATTTACATGATTATGGTTGTTCTTTAAAAGCTTATCGTTCGGAGTTAATTGCTGATATGAATCTCTATGGTGAATTACATAGATTTTTACCAGCTTTGGCTTTTATTGAAGGGGCAAGAATTACAGAAATTCCTGTTAATCATCATGCTCGTCGTTATGGTAAAAGTAAGTATGGTTTAGGGCGAACTTTTCGAGTTGTGATGGATTTATTAACCGTATTTTTTATGAAGAAATTCCTCACTAGACCTATGCACGTTTTTGGAATGTTAGGTTTAGTTTCTGGAGGGATAGGGTTATTATTGGGTATTTATTTAACCATTTTAAAATTTGGCTTTGGTGAAACTATTGGCGATCGCCCTCTCCTAATTTTGGTTGTGGTTTTATTACTAGCTGGTTTACAATTATTTAGTTTTGGTTTATTAGCAGAGTTACTGATGAGAACTTATCACGAATCTCAAAAACGACCAATTTATCGAGTACGAGAAGTTGTTGGTAAAAGTTCATCAGAAGAATTTCTGCAAAATTCTAATTAGGGTTTGCTGAAAAAATAGAATCTTGGAAGGGTGGGGAGTGTGGGAAGTGTGGAAAAAAAGAAATAGTGGGAGGAATAATTTTTCCTTGATTTTTCTACTGTTGGTTTGGTGAAAATCCTAACTTTGTTGGTAATTTTAGCTGGAAAAGTTGCACTTTTACGTTTCCCGATAAATGGAGACTTTAAAAAGGCTATAAATATTAGTATGTAAAGACTTTTATATTTCCATACGCGAACCCTAATTAATGAGGTTTTGCTGAATAATGTCTTTTTGCTAAGGTAGGGAAGGGAGTAAGGACGTTCTATGGAACGTCCCTACAAAATCAAGATCAATGGGGGTTATAGAAAAGTTGGTTGTTCATAATAGTCAAAGTAATTTGTCTACCATAATTAACCCAAAATTTGTACTTTTTTTGCTCTAAAAAGACTCAAACTTTTGTCAAATAAGCATCTTAATCTATGAGAGCTTTATCACTAGGTCAAGAAGTTGAGTTGATTCTTTTTTTATACATACAGAATATTTCCGACAAATTGGTGTTATTATTATCATTTTGCCTGCTATATGTTACCTGACAAGAATCGGGAATACTATACAATACTCCTCTAAAAAACCGACTTTTAAACCTTAAAGTTTTACCCTTCTAATTTCTTACTAATTAATTGATTTGTCATCTTAGGATCGGCACGACCTTGGGTTTTTTTCATCACTTGACCAACAAAGAAACCTTTGAGTTTTTTCTTACCGCCACGATACTTGGCTAATTCTTCTGGATGTGCTGCTAAAACTTCATCAATAATTGCTTCTATTGCCTTAGTATCTGATATTTTAATTAGACCTTTTTTCTCTACTAATTCTTTAGGTGAACCACCTTTTGTTAATAATTCTGGCAAGATATCTTTGGCAATTTTTCCACTGATAGTACCATCTTCAATAATTGTTACTAACTCAGCTAAATTTTCAGGTTTCAAAGCAATATCATTAATACTAATTTTTTCATTTTTCAAATAAGCAGTAATATCTCCCATCACCCAGTTAGCTGCTTGTTTAGAATTTCCACCTGCTGCCACTGTTGCCTCAAAATATTGGGCTACATTACAATCATCAGTCAAAACACGAGTATCATAAGCAGATAAACCCAACTCACTTTCATAACGGTGACGTTTATGCGCCGGTAACTCTGGTAACTCACTTTTCCAAGTATCTAACTGTAGACTTGATACTTCAACAGGGGGAAGATCCGGTTCTGGAAAATAACGATAGTCACTAGAACCCTCTTTAATCCTCATGCTAATAGTACGTTGAGAACCCTCTTCCCAGAGTCTAGTTTCTTGAACAATTTTTTCCCCTGCTTCAATAGCTTCAGTTTGCCTTTCTATTTCATATTCGATCGCCCGTTGTATAGCACTAAAAGAGTTCATATTCTTAATTTCCACTTTTGTGCCAAATTCTTTTTGTCCTACAGGTCGCACCGAAACATTCACATCACACCGCAGGGAACCTTCCTGCATATTCCCATCACTTACACCCAGATAGCGGACAATACGTCTTAATTCTTGAGCATACTCGGCAGCTTCTAGTCCAGAACGCATATCCGGTTCTGATACAATTTCTACTAATGGTACACCAGCACGGTTATAATCTACCATAGAATAAGTAGAACCAGATAGGCGATCGCTACCTCCATGGACTAATTTACCTGCATCTTCTTCCATGTGTAGTCTGGTGATACCAATTTTTTTACGAGTTGCAGTACCATCTTCTTCTACTATTTCTATTTCTATCCAACCATGTTCGGCGATGGGTAAGTCATACTGAGAGATTTGATAATTTTTCGGCAAGTCTGGGTAGAAATATTGTTTTCGGTCAAATTTACTGTAAGGGGCAATTTGACAATTTAGTGCTAATCCTGCTTTGACAGCGTATTCGAGAACTTTTTGATTGAGTACGGGTAATACTCCTGGCATTCCCATACATATTGGATCGATGTTGGTATTGGGGGTTCCACCAAATTCGGTGGAAGAATTGGAAAAAATTTTGGTATGAGTATTAAGCTGACAATGGGTTTCTAATCCAATGATTGCTTCATATTCTGTTTTAACTTTAACAGTAGTAGTCATTTTAGTTATTAGTTATCAGTTATCAGTACATCTGGCTAAAACGGAGGTTTTAGACTTTATTTTTTAATTAATTTAAAATTATAGCATCAATTGTTCGATGATAAATAAAAATCAAAGAATAAAAAGAATAATTGTTTGTTCAAGAATATGTTGAAATTTGATAGTACATAGAGGTAATTTTGATTCATTAATAAACAATTTATTCTTAATTACTTTGACTAACCTAGTTGGAAAGCGAGTTCCAGATTGAGTTTGTAAATAAATTAATTATCAGCAAAATTTCTATGAAGATAGGCATATTTAGTGTCTGAATCCCAATTTTATCATTGGCTTACTTCTGAATAAACTTGAAAGATATTTTCTGGGTTGGCATTAATTTATATTTGGGATTAAAATTGCATTATTGGTTTACCTCTAAACAAATTTTAAAGATATTTTCTGGTGGAAAAAGGAAGAAGAAAAAGGAAGAAGGTGGAAAAATAGAAAAGGAAAAGATCAAGCTATCTAAAATGAATTAGACCAGCTATTTTTAAGTATATCTGATTAAGACAGACTTTTTTGTAGTATTCTTTTTTTGAAATTGGTATAGCAATCTATTTATGATTGCGACAAATCAAAGAGTAGATCAAAAAACTAAAACTCTTATACCAATTACTAAAAGTAATGCTATATTTCAGCAAGAATTAATATTTACCAAGATTAAAAGTCTATTTTTAACAATGACAATTATTAGTTACTTAGTAATAATTTTTCCTCCTTTTTGAGAAATGATGTTGGCTGTTCCCTATTCCCTATTCCCTATTCCCTATTCCCTATTCCCTATTGCTCTAAATTTGGATTTTGATACTTATAATAATTTGGAAAAATAAAGTTCATCAAAGAAAGAGAAATACTAATATTTAATGATTTAACTTGATGCCACCAACCAATAGGAATAAAAATCATTTCTCCTGGTTCCAAAATTACCTCAATAATTTTTACCTTTTTAAATAAAGGATATTTATTATAGTCTAGATTTTCTAAGTCTACTTGACTAAAAACAGTTTGATAATTATAAACAAAAGGGGTTTGGTCAGGAGAAATAATTCGCCACAGTTTTTTTCCATAAATTTGAGCGCCAATAAGGTTAGTTTGGTCGTGGTGTAATGGAGTAATTGTACCACCAGGACCGAACCATAATTTGATTTGACCTTTAATATTTGAACTGTCTAAAAAATCAGGATAAACATTTATATCATTCAGAAGATGTTGAATTTTGTCTCGTTGAAAATTACGATTACTAGCAACCATATAATAATCGTTAGTATCACCACCATTGAGAATCATATCGACATATTTGCTTAATTTTAATTCTCTTTTGTGTCGTTTTTTATTAATTTCATATTGTGGATTTGAGTTACGATTATCTTGAATTTCTACATCCGCATCGCCATAATTAGTTTTAAAGTATTCTGGATTCCACAAAGACAGAGCTTTCCATTCAGTCATCATATTTGTAATAATAACTGGGGTATTTGTGGCATAATATTTGGTTAAAAATTCCTCTTTGGAAATACAATTTCTACGTTCTATATAATTGGAGTTGGGAGATAGTTGATAAATTTGATGACGGACTTCTAAAATAGACTCCAATTTTCTTAATAATTGAGTCATATTATTGCCTGCTTGGAAATAGGGATTAGTAGTAAGATGATTTAATTCTGCGACAACAATTTCCTCTTTTATTCCTCTTTTAACCATTTCTTGAATAATTAATTTGTCAGGATAGTTGCGCAATTTTCTTTCTGCAATCCATTGTTTAAAATTATCAGGGATTTCAGATTTATTTGGTTGATTTAATGAATTTTGGCTACTGCGTTGATTCTCTATTTCTATAATTTTAGTAGCAATTTTTGCTCGCTCTTTTTCAGAAATATTTTGGTCGTTTAAAACTATTTCTAAAATTTCCAGAGATTTATTAATTAGATTGTTTAGCTTATCTTTAGGTAATATTTCCATCGTCATTTTTTGACTTGAGGGAACAGGGAACACAGAAGGTGGGAACAGGGAATAGAAAAGAACCAAAACAACTATTTTCTTAACATAAAACTTGGGCATTATTGACCAGTTATGTGTAAGTCTTAGTTCGCCTTTTTCTGGAGAAAAATGTATAAAAAAACACATTAGAAGAGCGATCGCTCTTCGCAGTTTTACTGAGCTAGTATGATGTTTTTTTCTCTTCTCCCCTGCTCCCGAATCCCCTGCTCCCACAAGGGTTTCAGGATTTCCTTATCAGGGATAGCGCATCATCGGGGGGAAGTGAACAAAAAGTCTCCCTTTGAAAGGGGAGAAGTGAACAAAAAGTCCCCCTTTCAAAGGGGGATTTAGGGGGATTATCAATGTACCTTACAAGAAAAGGGAAATGCTATATATATTAATCCTATTTTATTCATTTTTTGACTTGAGGGAATAGGTATGGAGGGAACAGGGAATAGAAAAGAACAAAAACAACTATACCTTATAACTTAGGAATTTGCTATATATATTAATCCTATTTTATTCGTTTCCAAAATTTAATTGCTTTTGAGGTAACTGGACAGTGTAAAGTTCTAAGAATAACTATTCCTAGCTAAGGGTTTCAGCCATCTAAAAGTTAGAAACTTTCTACTGAGAACTGTAGGTGCTGTAAGCCTTTACCAATAATACTTTAACCCTTGAAAACAAATATTTTTTTAGGAGAACTTTGTACTCTCCAGTGAGGTAATTATTAATTATTAATTATTCTCGAATCCAACCATTAAAGGTAAAACGACTATGTTCAAATTCTTTAGTCGGACAACTAACTGGTAAGACTTCATGTAAGTAACGACTGGGGAAAAATATAATACTATTATTGTGAGGTTCAATCACTTTAAAATCATTATGTTTAAAAAGATTATTTCCTTGTACTTTAGTTTCATAAATTACTAATTCTCCTCCAGAAAATGATTTTGGTTGTTGATAAAAATAGTAAACATAAGTCATTTTTCTAGTAGCAGTCATTTCTGTATTAGCATCACTATGAATTGTGTAAAAACAACCATCATTATGTGCTGTTAATTGAATAACAATATTAGATACAGAGAAATTTGGATGGTTTAGTCTTTCCAAAACTGAGGGGAGAATTTTTAAGACTTTCTTTTGTATTGATTTGGCAAGTTCGGAATAAAATTTATGGTGCAGAACTAAAGATTGTCTAAATTTATTGACTTGATTGGTACTTTTATTATGTACTGAAGAATCGGTAAAATTATCTTGATTTTTGATGGCAACTTTGAGTGCTACTTCTAGTTCTAGAAATTCCAAGAAATTATAAATTTGTAAACAATTAATTGGTAAAATTTGGGATTGATTATGATTGGAAATAGACTGAGGAAAATTAGGGATAAACTTTGGTATTTTAGGAGTAGCAGGTATAATGATTTTGTTACTAGCTGAAGTTATGGAATTTTGAATATTTGCTTGAGTAGATTGAGCTATTTCTAATATTCGCAAAGCAACTTCTGCTTTTTCTAATAATGGTGTATTTGAGTTATCAAGAATTGTTTCTAGTAAATCAATAGACTTAGTTGTTAACTCTTGTAGTTTATCTACAGACATATAGCAATCCTATTTTATTTGTTTATAAAAATCTTGCTGCTTTTTGGAAATGGGTATGGAGGTCATTTCAGTTATCAGTAGAGAGTGAACCTCCGAATTTAGTCGGAGGCTTGAAATACTGAGTTAAAATTTTTTCATCCCTTTAGAAAGGGAAGCTTTATATCTCTTTTTTTGGTAGAATATTCGGAGTTTATTTCTAGTTTTTGAGTTGTTCTTGTGCTTCAATAATAATTTGTTTAAAAATGTAGTAGTAGTTAAAAGGTAAGTTTTCAGTTAAGAAAGCTTTTATCTCAAGCTAAAATAAATAGCTGATAGCTAAATGCTTACATAGCAAGTAATACCAAATCCATCGCTCGAATGGTATTCAAAATTCTCTCTAACCATTACCCCAAACCCCCTATCACCCCAAAAAGATACTTTTATCAACCGGATTTAGTATAAAATAAAAAAGTAAGTTTTTTTAAGCTTATCCTAATTTAGATAATTCACTAGGAGAAACAATGGCCGAATTAACCAAACTAGAAATGCGTGAAAGATTGGGCAATATTGACAAGATTCGTGATATCATTTTTGGTTCTAAGCTGAGAGAATATGAAAATCGTCTTGATAAGCTAGAATCAGAAGTATCTTCAGTTAAGCAAGAAATTACGAATCAAATAGCACAATTAAAAAGTGCTTTATCTACAGAACTAAAAGTTATGGTTGATTCTATAGACCAAAAAATTATAGGTATAAATTCAACTCTGCAAAACAATCAAGAAGATATTACTGAAACTAAGGAACAGGTTGAACGGGTAAATCGAAAAATTATTGCTACTAAAGAAGGTTTAGAGCAAGTTATTAATCATCAAACAACTTCTTTCCAAGATAATTTGTTACAGAAAAGGGAAAAATTAGAAAGCGATATTAATAGCTTGAAAAATCAAATACTTAAGGAACTTGAGAAGCAATTTTCTTTGCTTCAAAATGGCAAAGTTTCACGGGATGATTTGGCAGAAGTTATGTTTGAAGTTGGCATGAGAATGAAAAAGACTGAGTTTGTAGCTGAACTGACAGAAGCAGCAAATGAAAATTTAGGAACAGCAGCAATTATCAAGTCATAAAACAATTATTAGGTTCTGAGAAATATATGGCTTATTTAGATAGAAAATCTGGTAATAATCAGCAAGGTATAAGTAATGGTCAATCTGTGGAAATAAATACAGAAGCAGTTGAACAATTAGAACGTTTGCTGAATTTATTAACTGACTTGAACTTAATTAGTTTGCCAGTAAAATTAACAGAGAAGTCTATTAAGTCTGATGAGCAAAAACATTTGCTCATCACAGAAACTAATGAGATGGAAAAAAATCATAATTCTCTTCATCAGAATCTTATTAAAGATTCTGTTGAAAATGATGATGATGTTATTGATGTTATTAGTTATCTAGTAGAATTAACGGAGGAACCTATTAAGAATGATGAGCAGAAAATTTTGCTCATCACAGATACTAATAAGGTAGAAGACAATCATAATTCTCTTCATCAGAATCTTATTAAAGATGATGATGAAGTTATTGATAAAATTATATTTGACACTGGCAAAAATTACGTTTTTCCATCTCAAACATCAAACTTTAGTCCTCGAAATTTGAGGAATAAATTCTGTTGTAAATCAACCATAGCTCCTGGTTCCTTAAAGTACAATTTTTACTTTCTAGCAGAATTAACAGAGAAGTATGATGAGCAGAAAAATTTCCTCATCACAGACACTAATGAGGTGGAAAAAAATCATAATTCTCTTCATCATAATCTTATTAAAAATGATGATGAAGTTATTGATACAATTATATTTGATACTGGCAAAAATTACGTTTTTCCATCTCAAACATCAAATCTTAATCCTCAAAACTTGAGGAATAAATTCTGTTGTCAATCAACCATATATCCTGCTTATTTTAAGTATAATTTTCATTTTCCAGGAGAATTAACAGAGAAGTCTGATCAACAGAAAAACTTCCTCATCACAGAAACTAATGAGACCGAAAAAAATCAGAATCCTATCAAAAATTCTCCTAAAAATAAAGAAAAAATTCTCGATCTGGAGAATCAATCTAGTGATTATCAAAAAGAAATACCAACCAGAGAAAAACCATTCTTTATTTCCTCAAAATCATCAGAAATATCAGGGTCTCATCACAAAAATTATACAGAATTAGAAGCTTTTGAAATTTTACAAAATATTCTATTTGGTTCACAAATAGCTAAATTAATTAGAAATGTAAATACTAACCTGAGCGAACAAAAAATTCATCATCTTCAAGACCAATCAAATAATCTCTCCAACCCTGTATTATTAGAAAATTTATTAACATATTTATGTCAAACAGAAGGAAAAAATAAAGAAGCAATAAGTTATGCACTAGCTCCTATATTATCTTCCGCATTAGCAATACAAATAGAGCAAGACGAACAGTCAATCATTGAAGTTTTAGCACCTTTATTGCCAGGATTAATTTCCTATGCAATCAAGAATTATCCTCAAGAAATTGCTAAAGCTATCGGACCAGAAATGGGAGCAGCAATTAGAGAACAAGCGAAAATTGACCGACAACAAATTTCTCAAACATTGGCACCAGAAATGGGAGAAGCAATTAAAGAACAAGTTTTCTTAGAGCGAAATTCCATAATAGATGCTTTATATCCTGTTATTGGAAGTACCATTTCTAAATACATGACAGAAACTATTCGCGAAATTAACCATAAAATTTCACAGACATTTGGTTCCAAAGTCATAAAACGGAAAATTAAAGCAACTTTACAAGGAGTTTCTGAAGCAGAAATTATGCTTTCGGAAATCAATGATTTTAGTGTTAAAGCAATATTTTTAATTCACAAAGAATCAGGTTTAGTAATAGCTGAAGCTAAACAACCTGGACTAGAAAAATTAGAATCAGAAATGGTGGCAGGGATGTTAACAGCTATCCGCAGTTTTGTGAATGATTGTATTGTTCAGTCTGGAGATATTTCCGAGCTAGATGAGATTGAATATGGAGATTCAAAAATTATTTTAGAGGTGGCTGGACATTGTTATTTGGCAGTAGTAATTAAGAGGGAACCTCACAAATCATATATTAAAGAATTACGCCAAACATTTAGCAAGATTGTGATAGATTACGGTCAAGATATTAAGAATTTTTCTGGCGATCCAGAAACAATTCCTAGTTCAATTAAATTACAACTAAAAAAATTAGTAAATGTAGAAGAAAAGCAAAAATCTTCTGATTCTGAACCACCTACTGCTCTCTTAATACTTTGTGGAATAATATTAAGTTTGATGTTAATTCCTTGGGGTATTTATCACTATAGTAGTAGAGTTAATCGCAGTATTGAAGTAAAAACTATTAATGGTTGGGCGAATATTCCGCGGTTAGCTTTTTATAGTTTAAATGCAGAAGTAAAAAGAGGTTATTTAGTTATAAGTGGGAAATTGCCAAATAAAAATTTACGCAATCAAGCAATAGAAATAGCTGAAAAAGAAGCTAATTTTTATAATTTAAAACTAGATAATCAAATAATAATTATAGAAGTACCACCTGACCCCTCGGAAATAAGAGCAGAATTAGAGCTAATCACAAAAGCATTAAATCAAATGAAGGGAGTTTCTATCACAACTAAATATACAGAAGATAAGGTGATAGTAATAGGAACCGTGATGGATGCTGTAGATGCTGAGAAAATAATTGCCAAAATTGAGCAAGTCCCTGGGGTAAAATCTGTTGTTACTGCGATTAAACTAAGTCCACTCACACTGAACAGTCGTATCTATTTTGAGTTGGGTTCAGCTAAACTTCAACCTGCTTATACAGAAACAATAGTTCAAATTAAACAATTTCTCAGTCAACATCCTACAAAATACCTTAAAATTATAGGCTATACAGATCGTACTGGTGGTCCTGATATTAATCAAAAATTGGCTCTTGAGCGAGCAACTATAGTCAGGGATGCTTTAGTTAAGCAAGGAGTGGATGCCAGACGATTGATAGTAACTGGAAAAACTAGCTCTCCTCAAGATGTGGAAGATAATCAACCATTATTATTGAGTAGATGTGTCGTATTTGAGTTGCTTGAAGAAACTGCAGAAGATAACTGACTATAAATTATGATATCGAAAAAAATTTGTCTTGTTGGTGATTTTGGTGTGGGAAAAACCAGCTTAATTCGTCGATTTGTAGATCGACAATTTAGCGACCAATATCTTTCTACTGTGGGAGTGAAAATTTCCAGTAAAGTAGTAAATTTATCTACCACAGAAATAAAAAAAAATAGTTCCTTAAGACTATTAATTTGGGATTTAGAAGGTCATACTAAGTTTAAGGCGATCGCTCCTAGTTATTTACAAGGTGCTAGTGGAGCTATAGTTGTTGCTGATGTTACTCGTCAAGAGACTATAGCTAATCTTTCTGAAAGATTAGAATTATTTTTTTCAGTAAATCCTAAAGGTATCGCAATATTGGCTTTGAATAAATCTGATTTAGTTGATGCAGAGATAATTAATCAATTGCTTTTAAAACTGAATAATCAGGAAGATGAAAGAGTCATTGCGACATACAATACATCTGCTAAAACTGGTGAAAATGTGGATGATATTTTTGATAAATTATCTTATAGGATGGTGAAATAATTAATAATGGATAATGAATAATGAAAAATACCTCTAATAGTTAATGATTTGTTATCCATTGGTAAATAGGATTGAAGCAAATACAGAAATCTCCTAGTTGTAGGGGTTTGGTTTCCAAATCCCTTGATATTTGGGTTTGGAGACCAAACCCCTAGGGTAAAACCTTACAACCTATAACTACTCCCTACTCCCTACCTTGACAAAAAGACTTCCATAACAAACTCTAATAATTTAATTATCAATTTTGTTTCCACCCTTCCCACGCTTCTTACTTCCTTGGAATAAATTAAATCTTTCAGTGTGTACTACCTATGATTAATCTATTTAAAAAACTCTTATCGTCTCGTCAAACAGAGTATTTAATAATTAATTCCCAGCTAAAAATTTTAGAGGTATCAAATGGTGTAAAAAGGTTTACTGAATCTCCAGAATTAGCAGTTCCAGGTGAAAATATTCAAAATAGTTTTCCTGAATTAATAGGCTCGGAAAAAGCATTAAAAGAAGTAATTAGTGGGAAGAGAGAAAGTTTTGAATATGAGGGAATAGCTAAATATTCTAGACAAGAAGATCCCCTATATTTTGATATTATTGTAATTTCTGATTTAGATAATCATTACCAGGGGCGAAACTTAATTGTATTAGTAGAAGATGTTACTGAAAAAATGGTAATGCAGCAGCAGCTAACTCAAAGTGCTAATGAATCTCATCTCTTGTTAAGTGCTTTAACTGCTTCTCAGGATTATATTAATAAAATCATTAACTATATGGCAGATGCTTTATTTGTCACCACAAGTTCAGGAGTAATTAAAACTATTAATCATGCCGCAGAAATTTTATTTGACTATCCAGAAAAAGAGTTGCTAGGTAAAGAAATTTCCCTAATTATTCCCCAAGAAAATTTACTACATAAAGCCCGACAAAAACATTTGCTTTTACAAGGAAAAGTATCTCAAGATGTAGAATTAATTTGTTATAACCAAAGTGGAGAACAAATAATTGTTGAATTTTCTTGTTCAATAATTCAGACAAATGTGGAAGGAGTCAACAATTTTGTTTATATAGGTAGAGATATTACAGAGCGGAAAAAAGAGGAAGAAAAAATACTTCAAGATTTGGAGCAAGAACGAGATATGAGAGAATTAAGGGGTCGTTTTTTCTCTATGGTTACTCACGAATTTGGTAATCCTTTAAATACAGTTTTATTGTCTACTCAAATGCTTCGCTCTTATGAAGACCAAATTACTGAAGAAGAAAAAAGTCAATATTTACTCTTTATTGAAGAATCTACCCAAGAAATGTTGGAACTGCTGGAAGATGTCAGGTTTATTGGTAAAGCAGATGCAGGAAAACTACAATATAGACCAGAACCTGTTGATTTGATTCAACTATCTTCTCATATTGTTAATTCCATGAAAGTTACTGCTAGTGATAAACATATTATTGACTTTAAAGTTGATAATAAATTATCTACAAATTATGAGTTTAAATCTGACAATGATGAGATAGAATTTTTCTTGATGGATGATAAATTAATTAGGCACATTTTAAATAATTTATTGTCTAATGCTATTAAGTATTCACCGACGGGAGGTCATGTAGATTTTCAGTTGACTTTGGATGAAAAAAAAGCTATTTTTTCTATTAAAGATGAGGGTATTGGTATTCCAGTTGAGAGTCAAAAAAATTTATTTGAATCTTTCCATAGAGCAAGTAATGTCGGCAAAATATCAGGAACAGGATTAGGATTATCTATTGTTAAACAGTGTGTAGAGTTGCATGGTGGAAAAATAAATTTTTCTAGTGAAGTTGGCAAAGGAACTACTTTTATAGTTGAAATTCCATTAAAAATATTATCTTAAGATTAGGGAGTAGTTTAATAATTAATAATTAATAATTAATAATTAGGGTTTACTGAATAATTCTTTTTGTACTTGGCAGGGAGTAGGGAGTAGGGAGTGTGGGAAGTTTGGGGAGTTTGGGGAGTTTGGGAAGTTTGGGGAGTTTGGGGAGTTTGGGAAAAAATACTCTATTTGATAAGATTAGGGATTAAAAACTAGGTAGTAAAAAGTAGGAATAAATGTAGGGGTTGTGGGATATGTAGGAAGTGATAAAAAAAATACTCTATTTTATAAGATTATCGAGTAGGAAAGAATCCGGGAAATCTCGAAAGTGTAGAAAGTGCGAAA
>NZ_JAYKGW010000158.1:0-14855 GCF_035285525.1 Okeania sp.
CACGAACGCTATTGGTAGGGTGCGTTTTGCGTTCCGCAAAGCTCCGCTTTATATGTCGGCTCAAGCGCCGAAACGCTGCGCGACATGAAAAGCGCACAACGCACAACGCACCAATACTCTATATATATTGCCTCCCGTGTAATTCCTGATATAATTAAAATTTATGAAGATTTCTAATATTACTTCCTATCCCATCTTTTCTAAATAAGTTTAATGAATCAATACTATGCCAAGGTAGCTAAAGGTTTAGAAAATATTGCTGCCCAAGAATTAGAAAGTTTAGGCGCTCAAAATATCTCTCCAGAATTTACGGGGGTAAGTTTTACAGGGGATAAAACTTTACTTTATAAAGTTAATCTTTGGGCAAGAACTATTTTTAGGGTATTAGTTCCGATTGCAGAAGTTAGATGTGTTAACCGAGACGTTTTATTTAATGAAGTTAAAAAAATTCCTTGGCAGCGTTATATTTCTCCTAAAAATACATTGGCAGTTCACTGTACTGGAAATAATGATAAATTAAAGCATACCCATTATACTGCTCTACAAATAAAAAATGCTATTACTGAGCAACAAATGGAAAAATTTCGCTACAGATCGAATATTGATACTAAAAATCCAGAGATATTAATTAATGCTCATATTGAAGATAAAAATTGTATTCTTAGTTTAGATAGTTCTGGTAGTAGTTTACATCAACGTGGTTATCGTTTGGCAATGGGTTTTGCTCCTCTAAAAGAAACTTTAGCAGCAGCTTTATTGGAAATGGCAGAATATTCTCCAGATTTACCTTTTTTAGATCCTTTATGTGGTTCAGGAACTTTACCTCTGGAGGCGAGTTTAAAAGCATTAAATATTGCACCGGGATTGTTTAAAAATAAGTTTGCTTTTATGAACTGGCGTGATTTTGATGAGTCTATTTGGGAAGATTTATTAGCAGAAGCTAAGAGTAGTCAATTAACTGAATTAAAATCAATAATTGTGGGAAGTGACAAAAATTCAGAAGTGCTTTTTCAGGCTCGTAGTAATGCGAAAAAATGTGGGGTTGCAGATAAAATTAAGTTTATGGAAACAGATTTATCTAATATAGAACCTCCGGCAGAAAAAGGAATTATTATTTGTAATCCTCCTTATGGGGAACGTTTAGGAGAAGTGGAAGAATTGGGTAAATTATATAAAATGTTGGGGGATATTTTTAAACAACGTTTTACTGGTTGGACGGCTTTTATTTTGACAGGAAGTAAACAATTATCTAAACAGGTGGGGTTAAGAACTTCTGGCAGGATTCCTGTTTATAATGGTCCGATATCTTGTACTTTATTAAAGTATGAATTGTATTAATTTTAGGGAGTAGGGAGTAGGGAGTAGGCAGTAGGTCAATAATGGATAATTGATAATTACCTCTCTCTAAAATAAGGAGGATTGAATAAAAGGAAAAAATTTATTTCTCAAGGGGAGATTAGATATGGCGTTTCGCTGCGCGACATGAAAAGCGAAGTGGCTCTGTAATAGTGGGAAACCTGGCCATATCGCCCTTCGAGAAGCTCCGCTGATGACCGCTTTTTCCCCTTTAAAGGGGAGGCTTCAAGGCGCGAATTATTTAATTATTTAATTATTAATTATTCGGTAAGAGATTGTTCAGAAAAATGTAGGAAAAAGTTTTTGACTTTGACTTTTGCAATATCACAGCTAATCAATATTTTTTAGATAAGGTAGGGACGTTTTGCTGCGCAACATGAAACGTATTTTTGTCGGTGCAACGTCCCTACGTCTGATTTGATCAATATTATGGTAAATTTATTACAGGTAAGATGCCTGTGTTACTTTGTCAAAAATCTACTCTTGTAAACTATTCCCTACTCACTACTCTCTACTCCCTACTCCCTGAAAAAATGAATAATCAAAAAGATTGGCAAGTTAAAAATTTAGAAGCTATTCGGCAAAGAATTGATTGGCTTCATAAACAACCTGATGGAGTAATTTTTTCTCAACCTTCTGGCATACATTTTTTAATGATAAAAAAGGTTAAATTCATCATTCAGTTAGTATTAGTGGAGCAAGTAACTTTAAAAATGAATTGGGTTCAATCTATACTTAATTTGAATGATCCTACATATTTAATTTTTCCTTATACTCAGGCAATGATGTTAGGTTTTCTGTGGAATAGTCAACCTCAAAAAGTTTATCTTGCAGGTTTTGGTGGGGGTAGTATTGCTCAAGTTTTGCATCATTATTTTCCAGATGTAACTATAGAATGTACAGAAGTAGATGCTAATGTTTTAGAAATTGCTCAGAAATTTTTTGGGGTAAAATTAAATGAAAGATTACAGGTGAAAATTCAAGATGGTAGAGAATATTTAGAACAAAAAAATCACCAGGATAAGTATGATATGATAATGATTGATGTGGCTTTTGGTAATGGTTATATGTCTTATAATTTAGCCACTCAAGAGTTTTATGAACTGTGCGATCGCTATTTATCAAAATCTGGAGTTATAGTTGTTAATACATTAAAAAGTAATGGTTTTGAAGCGGAATATGTGAAAACTATTAAAGCTGTTTTTCCATCTATTTATATCTGCCATACTAGCGGTAAAAATACTATTATTATTGGTACTCGTGATGTTTTTTTGACTCCAGCAGAAATTAGAGAAAAGGCTAAATTTATACAAAATTATTATCAGTTTTCCTTCCCCTTGGTAGATAGGGCAAATGATTTAAAAATTCTTGATGAATTACCAAATTTAGATTTAGAAAAAGTGTCAATTTTGCACGATAATGTTTCGCCTGGTAATTATTTTGATTCTTGGTTATTTTAATAAGGACTTACGCAGAAACTGGGTTGATCAACAAAATCTCGTGGTTTGAACTGAACTCAGAAACCCGGTTTGAACTGAACCCAGAAACCCGGTTTGAACTGAACCCAGAAACCCGGTTTCTTGAAGAAACCGGGTTTCTTTGCGTAAGTCATATTTTGAACTGAACCCAGAAACCCGGTTTGAACTGAACCCAGAAACTGGGTTTCTTTGCGTAAGTCATATTAATAAAAAAGTAAGAAGCAATAGAGAATTTACTGACAGCGCGATCGCGCTTATGTGTGAATCCTAATAATATTAGGACTTACCCATGAACGCTACTGGACAGTTTAATCAGGATATGTTGGAGGTTTCACTATAGAGACGTTTTCTGCTAAGAGCGGACATGTTTGCGGAGTAGTCTGTCAGGATAACGCTACGGGACATGAAACGCATTTTTGTTATACAACATCCAGACAAGGAGTTTTCACGCATTTATATCATGTCCGGTTGAATAGTTATCAGGGTAGTCAACCCACCCCTAACCCCTCTCAGGAGGGGAACAGGAGAAAATTTTTTTTATCACTAGACATCTGCAAAAATAAAAAATCAAATCAATTCTTATCCATAAATTATCAATTATTTCTTCCTTTTCCCTGTTCCCACATATCTAGTGTTCCCTGTTCCCTCTTTTCTGGAGATGTCTACTAATTATCCGGACATGATATTAGTCAGATAAACCCGCCCCATAATATAAGCCGCAGTCTCAGGGGCGGGTTTATATAAATGCTAGAGTAAGCATGAAAATTTCCTGAGAAACCCGCCCCTACCCCATGTACTATTTTAGGTCAGTTCATTACTAATAGCTGTTAATTACCCTCATGGGTAAGTCCTGTTGTATGATAAAATACGATATATATTCTCTCATTAATGAGGCAAACTGAAATTAATTAAACATGGCAATAAACCAAGAATATAAACAACGACGGCAAAAATTAATGGCAAAAATTGGCAGTGGTACGGCTATTTTTAGAAGTGCGCCAATGGCTGTTATGCACAATGATGTAGAATATGCTTATCGTCAAGATAGTGATTTTTTTTATTTAACAGGTTTTAATGAACCAGAAGCGGTGGCAGTTATTGCTCCTCACCATGAAAAGCATAAATTTGTTTTGTTTGTGCGACCAAAAGATGTGGAAAAAGAAACTTGGAGTGGTTATCGGGTTGGTGTGGAAGCTGCTAAAGAAAAGTACGGTGCAGATGCAGCTTTTTCTATTGATCAATTAAATCAAAAATTGCCGGAATATTTGAAAAAGGCGGATAAAATTTATTATCGTTGGGGACGCGATCGCAATTTTAATGACACAGTATTTAGACATTGGCAAAATTTGATGCGAGTGTATCCAAAATATGGCACTGGTCCGATTGCAATTCAAGATGCAGGCACAATTTTACATCCAATGCGTCTGATTAAAAGTGATGTGGAATTGGCACAAATGCGGAAAGCTGCTGATATTGCAGTTGATGCTCATAATCATGCTATGAAGTTTGCTGAAGTGGGAAAGTTTGAATATCAAATTCAAGCGGAAATGGAGTATATATTTTCTCGTCAAGGAGCTACTCCTGCTTATCCTTCTATTGTTGCTTCGGGTGCTAATTCTTGCATTCTTCATTACATAGAAAATAATCGGCAAATGCGAGAAAATGATTTGTTATTAATTGATGCTGGAGCTGCTTATAATTATTATAATTCTGATATTACTAGAACTTTTCCTATTAGTGGGAAATTTACACCGGAACAAAAGATTATTTATGAGTTAGTTTTAAAGGCGCAGTTAGCAGCAATTGAACAGGTAAAACCAGGAAATGCTTATCAAGAAATTCATGATAAAGCAGTACGAGTTTTAGTGGAAGGATTAATAGATTTAAAAATGTTAAAAGGTAATATTGATGAAATAATTGAAAAGGAAAAATATAAGCCTTTTTATATGCACAGAACAGGACATTGGTTAGGTCTTGATGTGCATGATGTGGGTGTTTATCAATGGGGAGAAGAACCGCAAAATTTACAACCAGGACAGGTATTAACTGTGGAACCTGGTATTTATATTAATCCTAATATTAAACCAGTGGCAGGTCAACCAGAAGTATACGATCGTTGGCGAGGAATTGGAATCAGAATTGAGGATGATGTTTTGGTTACGGAGGAAGGATATGAGGTATTAACTGCTGGAGTTCCTAAGTCAGTTGAGGAGTTAGAAAGGTAAGCATTTACCTATTAGCTTTTTTGGCTTACTATAATAGAAAAATCACTCTTACTATTTTTCCGACTACTTCCTATATAACTCCCATTATTCTTGGTTTTGTAGGGACGTTGTATGTAACGTCCCTACTCTCTACCTCAAAAGAAGGCAAAAATTAAAATTTGATGATATTTTTGAGAGTTATTATTTTAAATTATTATAGTATTAGGTGGATTGAATTTACTAACAAATAGAGATAGGAAATTTTCATTTCCTAAGCATTTTCTAGTATTTAGGTTAGTGGCAAATCTGTAAATTTCTAATTAATCAAAAATCATAAATTAGGAGAAAAAAAATGAAGTTTGGCAATCTTGCTAAAATTGTGGCTGGTGTTGCTGGTGTGGCTGCGACAGGTTATGGTGTAAAAAAAGCTGCAGATTATTTCCAGAATCGCGGTCAAGAAGAGCATGATCCAGAAACAAGTGAAGAGCATGAAGTTGAGCTAGAGTCTGATGATATTGCTTTTGCAACTGTGGAACCTGAGTCGGTACAACCTTTCCTTGATAATAGTTTTGGTGCAGAAGGTCGTTATGTTCCTACTCGTCCACCAAAAGTATTTGAATATCAAGAGCAACAATATATGGTGATTTGGACTTATGATAATGAGAAGGAAAAAAATCAATTGATGGCTTTTAAGTGTTCTGAGGATGGTCGCCACATGGTTGCTAGTGTAGGATATACTGCTGATGCTACTGACTATAATGTTAATTTGGATGGCACAAATTTAGCTGTGGAAATTAGTGGTAATGGGGAACAAATTACATCTGGTCAAGGTGAAACTGATGGTACAGATGAGGTTGATTTAGTTCCTGTTGGTTAATTTATACCAGAAGGCAGAGAGAGAGGGAGTCCCCCCTATCCCTCTTTGAAAGGGGGGGGGAGGCAGAAGGAAAAATATTGCTTTGTCTGGGTTTTAGGCTTTTGATGAGTCCTAACCGCCTTGGCAGTTGCTATAACTAGGGGTTGCTGAAAAAATTTTTTTGCCAAGGCAGAAGCCAGAATCCAGCAATCCTGCAAGTCAGAAGGAATCAGAATTATAGAACAATGTAGTCAAAATATCATCTCTTGATTTTCAGTCCCTATCTTGCCAAAAAGTTAGGATTTTTGGCAAGATAGGCTTAAAAAGTTGTACTTTTTCCCAACTTGAAAAGGCTAAAATATTTACCAGTAAAAGCTTTGAGATTTAATCAGCAAACCCTAACTATAGTTGTCAAAAATTTGGTAAGTTTTCAACTAGGTTTTGGCAATATTTAATAATTGTATTTGTACAAGAAAATCTGCTCAGTTTAGAGCAGATTTTTATTATTAATTTGACGATTGAAACTTATATAAAATCCAATTTAACAGTTGTCATTGCGACGATAGGAAGCAACCTCAGTGTGCCCCTAAGATTGCTATCCTTACAGAATGCTGCGCAAACCTTTTACTTTTTTTTCAGTCGCAATGACTTGGATATATTAATTATCAAGTTTTAGTTTATAAATCTGGTTTCTGCATAAGTCCTGTTAGATAAATTTAAAACAGTCTAGAAGATTGGCAAACTGATTTAATTCTGGCTGTGAAGGAGCATTTCTATTCAGCCAAAATGCTTTGATTCCTACATTATTTGCACCTTGATAATCAGCAGTAAAACTATCTCCAATATGTACAGTTTCTTCAATAGTACAATCACATTTTTGTAAGGCAGCAGTAAAGATTTTACTATCAGGTTTAGCTGCTCCTACTTCTGTAGAAATAGTCACATTATCAAAAAATTCTGCTAATTCTAATGCTGTTAAAACTGGATAAAGTCGGGAATCAAAATTAGATAAAACTGCTAATTTAATTCCACTTTTCTGCCACTTAGTTAAGGCAGGTTTCACATCAGGATAAACAAACCAAGGTGCAGCGGTAGCAAAATAATTATAGAGTTCTTGAAAGAATTGTTTAAAGTCAGAAAACTGCTCGAATACTCCTACTTTTTTATAAGTTTCAGCAGCAACTTGACACCACCACTCAAATTCTAAGTCTGGTATTTTGGCAGATTCTACTCCGGGAAATGCCATTGGTGGTGCAGTTTTAAAACTTTGAAAAAAAGCTTGATTTACAGTAGTGGGAGAAATATTTACTCCCCATTTAGTGGCAAATTGTTGATAGATTTCACCCACGCTACCACGAACACCAAACAAAGTACCGACAGCATCAAGAAAAATAATTTTAGTCATAATTTAAGGAAATCGCTTTACAAACTTGAGAACATTTCTTGAATAGGATTAACTATCCAATTAAAACCAACTTTAATCTGATGTTCCAAGGTTGGCAACCGATACAGATAAACTAAGCGCCTTGCTAAATTTGCTATCTGACCATCTAACTTAATACCTAAACTGGTAAGAGTGGCATTGTCAACTCCCAATGCCATCATTTCCCCTAATGCTTGATAACGGAATGGCAATAGAGGTCTCCCTGTCAAAGATGCCCAAATATTCCAGGCAACATAATCTGATTGTTGTATTGCTACTTGAGCAGTGGTGGGCACTTTTTGTCCGTCTGCATCTTGGCAGTCTGCTAAGTCTCCCAGGGCAAATATTTTGTTATCATTTTGTACTTGTAGAGTTGCACTGATAATAATTTGGTCGCCCTGATTTTTGGTTAATGGTAACGACTGCACTACTGAAGCAACTTTGTTACCAACCGTCCACAAAACGATATCGACCGGAATCGTGTCAACTTGCTCTTTATATTTTAAAGAAATTTGAGTCGCTTCTATTGATTCTACTTCTGTTTCTAGATCGATCCAAATATTCCGTTGTGATAATGCTTGGGAAGCAGCTTCCCGGTTAAATTCTGGGGAGGTTCGCAAAATCATTTCATTGCGTTCGATGATTCTAATTCTACCTTTTTCTGATAAACGATCAGCTAATTTACAAGCTAATTCTACTCCACTGTAACCACCACCAACAATAGCAATTCTAATTTTTTCCCGGTCAGATGCTTCTAAAATTCGTAATTTTTCTTGGAGACGGTAAGCATCATCAATAGTCCGAAATGGGATAGCGTATTCGGCAGCACCAGGAACAATTTCTATAGGTGTTTCACCTCCCATTGCTAAAACCAGGCGATCATAACTGAATGCTTGACCATTTTCTAGTTTCACTTGTTGTTGGTTGATGTCAATACCGGAAACTACACCTTGACAAAAACGAATATCAGTGTCTGCTAATAACTCAGCATAAGGTGGAGCTATTTCCCAGGTTTGGAGTTCCCCGGTGACGAGTTCGTACAATAGGGGGGCAAAAAGAAAGCGATCGCGTTGGTCTATAAGGACTATTTCTGGTTTGTTTGATGATTCCCAGGGAAACTGGATTAAGCGGAGGGCAGTATAAAGTCCCCCAAAACCGCCACCGAGAATACAAATGCGCTGAGTTTTTTCTGTCATAGTTAGAATAGAATATTAATTTTACTAGGACTTACGCAGGGAGGGGAACCCAGAAACCCGGTTTCTAGGAGAGGAACCCAGAAAACCGGTTTCTACAAGAAACCAGGTTTGAGGGGAACCGGGTTTGAGGGGAACCCAGAAACCCGGTTTCTACAAGAAACCGGGTTTCTTTACATAAGTTCAGTTTAGGTAACTTCTTTATAGGATAGCAAGAAAGTCAAAAGTAAGATTTGGTCGGCTCACAATTTTGATGCTACAGTAATTTTAGGAAGTTATTTCATATCTTTAGTTTAAGATGATATAATTTTCAAATCAAAGCATAAAAGTTTTTATTTCAGGAATTTCTAATAATTAAGGAGATAGAATAATGCAACTAGAGAATTATTTTGAATTTTTAAACCCTGATGATATTAGAATTAAAGGACATCGTATTGGTATTGATGATGTCATAGATTATTATTGGAAAGGATATACACCAGAAAAAATTCAGACTGAATTACCTACTTTAAGTTTAGAAAAAATTTATGCTACTATTACTTATTATCTACACAATAAGGATAAAATAGATGCTTATATGTCACGGTTAGCTGCATGGAGGGAACAGCGTTATCAAGAATGGTTAGCTTCTGAACCTTCACCTATGGTAAAAAGAATTAGAGAAATTAAAGCGCAGAAACAAGAAAACAAAACACAACTAAATAGTATAGATGAAAATCCGTTTTTTACTGGATGAAAATTTGTCGCCTCAACTAAAAATAGCTGTATTAAATATTAACTCATCCATAGATATTTTGCGAGTAGGCGATCCAAATACCCCGCCCCTGGCCACACCAGATCCAGATATTTTAGTTTATCTAGAATCATCACAAAGACTACTGGTAACAAATAATCGTAAAAGTATGCCTGGACATTTACAACTTCATTGGAAAAATGATCGGCATATTTGGGGTTTATTTTGGTTACGTTCAGACATAACTTTAGGGAGATTAGCTGAAGAAATTTGGATGATTTGGGAAACTTCTGAAGCTGAAGAATGGATAGATAAAATAGATTGGATTCCTTTTTAATCAGCAAATTTCGTTAATCTTTATTTTCCTCTTTTTGTATTTCATATAACCATCCTTTCTTGCTTATTCAAAAATTATTCTATACTTAAAAATGTTTCCATATTAATCTTAATTCTCAAATCTAAAATTATGTTTATTCCTGTAGGTTTTGAACAAAAATCAATTGTCACTTCCCAAGGTCGCATGGTTTACTACACCAATGACAAAGCACCCTGGAAAACTGAGACGGACAACACCGACGACTTACCCACTTTAGTATTTTTCCACGGTTTTGGTGGGGGGTCTTCTGCCTACGAATGGTCAAAAGTTTATCCTGCCTTTGCCTCAGAATATCGCATCCTGGCTCCGGATTTAATTGGGTGGGGGCGTTCAGAACATCAGGCATTAGATTATAAAGTAGAAGACTATGTTACCACAATTACCGAATTTTTGGAACAAACCTGTCAACCTCCTACTAGAGTTATTGCTTCTTCCTTGACTGCTGCGATAATGGTGAGAGTAGCGATCGCTCGTCCAGAATTATTCAAATCTCTGATCTTGACAACTCCTGCTGGTTTATCTGACTTCGGCGAAAATTATACCCGCAGTTTTTTTGCTCAACTGGTAAGTACGCCAATATTAGATCGTTTTATTTATAGTGCTGGTGTTGCCACTCCAGGAGGAATTAAAAATTTCTTAGAAACGAGACAGTTTGGTAATCCAAGTTTAGTTTTTGATGAAATTGTAGAAGCATATTTAGAGTCAGCAAATCAACCCAATGCTGAATATTCGGCTTTATCTTTTGTTCGGGGAGATTTGTGTTTTGACCTATCATTATATATGAATCAATTAACAATTCCCACGGCAATTATTTGGGGTAAAAAATCCCAATTTACAGGTCCCGAAATAGGTCAACGTTTGGCAGATTTGAATCCAGAATTTGTGCGAATTTTTCAAACATTAGATGATGTAGGTTTAACTCCTCAATTGGAAGTTCCGGCAGTGACTATTGGATTGATTAAAAAGTTTTTAAAGCAGTTGGATGAAGTACCCGTTGCTGTAGTTTAAGTCTTAGGAAAAATCGGGTTATTTGTAGGGGTGAATGGTATTCGCCCTTCTATTCTAGATAAGTGCTTATGCAAAATTAATTGTATAATTTCATAAGCAAAATTAATTACAAATTATATAATAAATATTCAAACTTATCTAGAAATTATCAATTATTCCCCCTATTATCTATTCCCTGTTCCCTCTCTCAACTAGGAAATTATGATTGCTCAACCTGAAAATTATCAAAAAATGACATCCGTCGATTAATTCATAGGTAATATCTCTTTCTGGAAGAGCTAAAAATTGTTCTAAGTTTAGTTGTGTTTGTGTAATCATATATTGTACGGAGTAATATCAAGCCCCTTTAGGGACGTTGCATAACAAAAATACGTTTCATGTCGCGCAGCGAAACGTCCCTACAAGATTTTGATTAGTATAATAAAAGTTTGATTCATAAATCATAAATTATGATTTTTTCCCACAACGTCGAGGTCGTTTTTGTAAGTTAATTTCCAACAAATCTGCAATATCGCACTTTAATTTATCTGCTGTTGTCTTATTCGGTTCTATATAACCAAAACCATCATTAAAAAAGTTTTTCTGATAGAAATAAATCCCTGCTATCCATTCTTTTTTACCTGCTAAATATTCATCTGCTTCTCCAGTAAACTCTTTTTCATCTCTCTCAACATACTGAAATTTTACATCATTTTTGAGGATTTTATGAATGGCTTTAACAATTTCTAAACGCGCCTGTTCTCTTATAACTATTGTAGAATTTTGATCTAATATTTCTTCCTCTAATTCCCGGACAACTTTTTGAATAATTCTGCTAGTAGTAGGAAATTTTTCTAGTGCTTTTTCCATTTTTACTGTGGAAATTTCATTCAAATTAGTTGTTTCTAGATAAGTTGATTTTTCTTCCTTAGAAGGTAGAACTTCTGAAATTTTCTTTGGAAAAATATCTTTAGTATTAAATTTACTAACCTGATGTCCTAAACCAAAAAATAAACCGTGGGAAATCATAACTAGAAAAATTATTACCACTGGTCTTCCATACTTCATAATTAATATAGTCATCTTTTCAGAAAAAACTAATTCTTTCTGAACAGTTAACCCAAAAATAGTTGTTTCATAACTAACCTTTGATTTTGATTTTGGAAACGCTCTAGAAAAAATTATTCTTGGTACTTTTCCATTACTAATTTGGTGAAAATAAGCTGCTAACTCATAATCAGGTAATTGAGAAAATAAATCTGCCAAAGGTTGATAATAATTGCAGTTTTCTTGAGGAGATTTTAACCAAGAAATTAAGTTTTTCCAAATAGCGTTTTTATCTGTTTCTTTACCAAGAGTTTTATTGGATAAACTATTTCCGAAAGATTCTAAATCTTCGCGAACTTGTTGTATAATTTGACTAGAATATTTTGACCATAAATTGTCTTTATTGTTGAATAGCCAACAGCAGGCAGGAATAGATATTTTTTTGCCTAATATTTGGTAGAAGGCATCATTTACTCCTCGTAAAATTAATGGTTCTAATAATTTTTGATTATTTCTCAGTTGTGATTGTAATGTCAGAGATATTTTTTGCTTTTCATTCTCTTTCTTTTCATTTCTAGTAATATTTAACCAATCTAGATATTCTGCTAAAGTTTCGGGAATTAAAATTGCTCTTAAAGTTAAGAGTCTAATCATTTGAGAATTAGTATTTCCTTGTTTGATGGCATTACTCGCTCCCAGATTATCAAATAATTTGTTTAAATCTTCTGATGTAATTTCCCCAGTCTGTAATTTTAAAACTAAATTTTCTATCCATTCTTGTTTAATTTTAGAACCACCAATTAATCCTTTAATTGCTGTTTCTATAGCAGCTTCATCTATATTTTTTGAGATATTTTTAGGGGAGTTTTCAATAATTTTTGTCTGTATTTCTGTCAGACTTGCTGCTACTTCCGCATTTGCCGGATGAATAATAATAAATTGTTCTGGTTGTTCTACAGTTTCGGCATGATAAATCCATGATGTAGGTTTTTCATTGGCTTTGGTTTCTGCCATTTTATTAATAATTTGTAAGTCTGATAATTCCGGAGGAATTATAGCAGGTAAATTTTGATTTTTCAGCCAATCTTGTAAGTCTTTGGGTAAACTTCTTCCTGGTTTTCTAGTGATTTTATGTTGGTTTGGTTTACCAATTTCTTTAGTTTCAGATGGATTAAATATAAGGTTAGTTCTATATTGTTTCTGACTATTCATCCAATCTAATATTTGCCAGATATTATCTTTCCCAACACAGAAAAAATAACGATAAAAAGAGGTTGAACGCCCATATTCATCTTGCCCGGAAGTAACTACAGCAACTACCGAATAATCTGGTTCTTCACTACTCATACTTAAAACAACTCGCCCAACCAAAGTAGGTTCTTGACTATCACGATTTTTGCCTACTTCAAAACTTTTATTGGCAATTGCTCTGGCTATAGAATGGGGAACTTGAGGTAAGGTTAAATTCATATATTCCCCTATTTTAAATCCTTTGGAAATCCATTTACCATCGGGTAATATTTCGGGAATTATTCCTGTGCTGAACTCGTGAATTTCTATATTTTTCATTTTTTAATACCAATTATTAATTCACTTACAATACTCATAAATAAAAATAATCTTTAGGGGTTTGGTTTCCAAATTTATTGGGTTGGGAGACCAAACCCCGCATTTATAAATCTTACACCCTATTTAGGATTGTTATATTAACACTAAAATTATTGTTTATTTCTTTATTACTTCTTCCTTGATAAATACATAAGAGGATAGAAATATTGAATATTTAAGTATAGATAGAATGACAAACATATTTGACAGGGCTTTCTATTGCCCGTGAGGTACACCAGCGCTACTACCATATTTTCACCATTTACTCTGTACATCATCTGCCCTAAATATACTGTACATAAAGATAAAAATTAACAGTAAAATTATTACCTATCTCTTTTTCTTTCTTCCTTCTTCCTTCTTTCTTTATAAATATATAAGAGGATAGAAATATTGAATAGATAGAATCAAAAACATATTTTATATAAGCATAAAAATTAACAGTAAAATTATTTCCCATTGTCTATGCTCTATTTACTAATTAATAATTAGAAATAGTTTTCATGTTCTACTATAAATTATCCATGCTCCATGCTCCATTATCTATTATTAATTATCCATTAATTTTTTGCCTGTACAAATCCAATAAATGGGAGAAACTAAACCAAAAGGTCGCCATCTTTTCACATCTTCTAATACAGATGCTACCCCACCACGACCACGATAAATCTGCTGAGAATTTGGTTTAAAATATTTTTTTCCAGTTACACCAAAAGCAGAAGTTGTAAAATATTCCACATTTCCCATTCCCAAATCTTGCCAAGATTCTAATCTTTTTAAAATAGTCGGAAATCTGGCTTCTGTTAAAAATTTTGGTCTGTGTCTATTTACCCATAAATCTGCTAATTCACATTTAGTTAATACTAAAGCAATTCGTCGTTTTTGACCTAAAATATTGTCTCCTGCTAATGCTACTAAAAGTTTATCAACTCCTTGGGAATATTCTAAGTCTTTACGATGAGTTGTACCGTCTATCATTAACATTATTCCTGTGGCTGGAAAACAATCATTTAAGTAGTCTTGAAGTAATTGAGAATCTTTTTCCTGAAGTATATCACTAAAAAATTCTCCTGAATAATCTTTGCAACTAATATCTAAGTTAAAAACCGTATTTGATAGATTCAATTTATCTGAATTTTTCAGAACTATTCTCAAACTATAATCACGAATTTCTAATACATCATTGGCTAAACGAGTTGGTTCAATTTGTAACCCTTTTTCTATCAAATTCTTTGCCTGCTTAATTAAATATTTTCCATCTTGATTGCCTGGAGTAACTGACTCAACTTTACTATAAATATCAGCATTTGAACACCTAGCTAAAGCTGCCAGATAAGTTGTTTTTCCAGCAGCGCGATCGCCGATGACTCGTAAAATTCCCGAATAATTTTCGGCTTTTATATTCTGATTATTTTTTTGATTAAATATAGATTTAAACATTTTTTCAGCATCATTTTATAATAGTCGATTATCAATAATATCGTAGGGGTTTGGTCTCCCAATCCCATCTAGCTAGGGTTTGGTCTCCAAACCCCTACATTTTTTTCACAAATTACCGATGACTCGTAAAATTCCCGAATAATTTTCGGCTTTT
>NZ_JAYKGW010000159.1:0-6734 GCF_035285525.1 Okeania sp.
GGCATCGTGCTATTTTACCGGGCAGCTACCCACCGAGTATCTTCGCCACTGTAGCGTTTCACTTCCGAGTTCGGGATGGATCGGAGTGGTTCCACTACGTCATAGACACCAGGAAAAGCTAATAATAGTTAGTTTATTATATTTGCCTTTAACCTTTATAAGTTAGCAGGCGTTTTTTTTCCTTACATTTATTACTATAAATACCTTCTCTATAAATGTCAACCCCCTAAGCAAAATTTTTTTTCTAAATAAGGGAACAGGGAATAAGCAATGGACAATAGGCAATAGACAATAGGCAATAGACAATAGGCAATGGAAAGAAAGAATAATACCAATTAGCATGCATTAATGCTATACTTGAGCTACATTTCGACAGTAAAATAGTTACTGAGATTAAAAATTTGTTTTTGACAATTCTTAGTCAATTCGTATAAACTTTTTCCAGTTTTTCTCTCCCCACACCGACCACACAAACCACACTTCTCCACCCAATTAAACATAGCATTCATGCATGAGAAATGGTATAAATGATTTCTGTCCGTTAATTTTAGGACTTATGCAAAGAAACCCGGTTTTTAGGATAAATCGTTGTTTTCAGCAATAGATGTCTACCAGAAACCAGGTTTCTGGGTTCACATGGCTTTAGTCCTGAATTTTTCTCCCTCTTGTTACCCCAGAATACTAACTTGAGAAACCTGAGCCATCTAAAAAAAAGAAGTAAACTAGAAATATATATGGGCAAAAATTAGATTCTAATGATAAACAAACTGAGCCAATGGGTAAAACAAAAACAATAAAAATAGCTAATTATCAAGCCCTGGAACTGATTTACGAAAGTGAGCGTACCGAAATATATCGGGGGCAGAATGTAGAGAATGGACAATCAGTTATTATCAAGTTGATGCGTGATGAATATCCTTCTTTCAACAAATTGGTTCAGTTTAGAAATCAATATGCAATCACCCAAAATTTACAAGTAGAAGGTATCATCAAAACTTATGGCCTGGTACGCTATAAAAACCGCTACGCCCTCATTATGGAAGATATAAGAGGGGTATCGTTAGACGAATATCAGCTTAGAGTATCTATAAATCTGTCAGAATTTCTTGATATTGCCATTCAACTTTCAGAAATTCTCCACCAACTCCATAATAACTCGATTATTCATAAAGATATTAAACCAGCAAATATCCTAATTGATCCGGAAACTAAACAAGTCAAACTCATAGATTTTAGTATTTCGACTCTGTTACCAAAAGAAACTCAAACAGTTGAAACTCCCAAAGTATTAGAAGGAACTCCAGCTTATATATCTCCAGAACAAACAGGAAGGATGAATAGAGGAATTGACTATCGGAGTGATTTCTATTGTTTAGGAGTAACATTTTATGAATTATTAAGTGGAGGTTTACCTTTTAAGAGTAATGATGCTTTGGAACTAATTTATGCTCATATTGCCTTGTCCCCAATCCCTTTGAGAAATAGGGGGATATTAGAGGGAGAAATATGTCCGCAGCCCATATCAGATATGGTAATGAAACTGATGGCGAAAAATGCTGAAGACCGCTATCAGAGTGCTTTAGGATTGAAATATGACCTAGAAAAATGTCAGAGTGATTATAGAGAAAAGGGTGAAATAGAGTCGTTTGAATTAGGGGAACGAGATATTTGCGCTCGCTTTCTGATTCCGGAGAAATTATACGGACGGGAAGCAGAAATTAAAGCACTACTGGATGCTTTTGAACGAGTTAGTAATCCCCCCCAACCCCCCTTTGAAAGGGGGGAGTTACCGATTCCCAACCCAGAAACCGGCTTTCCAGACCCAGAAACCCGGTTTCTTCGAGAAAGAACGGTAGCCAAAGGCAATCCCCCCCAACCCCCCTTTCAAAGGGGGGAGTTACCGATTCCCAACCCAGAAACCGACTTTCTCACCCGTGAAATAGTAATGGTGGAGGGATTTTCTGGCATTGGCAAAACGGTTGTAATTAATGAGGTTCACAAACCAATAGTTAGACAACGGGGTTACTTTATCAAAGGAAAATTCGATCAATTTAATCGCAACATTCCTTTTAGTGCTTTTGTGCAAGCTTTTCGGAGCTTAATGGGGCAAATTATCAGCGAATCTGATGACGAGTTATCTACTTGGAAAGCAAAAATTCTGGAAACAGTCGGTACAAACGGACAAGTTTTAATAGATGTAATCCCCGAACTAGAAAGAGTAATTGGCAAACAACCTCCGGTTCCGGAACTCTCAGGAAGTGCAGCCCAAAATCGCTTTAATCTCTTGTTTCAAAAATTTATAGCTATCTTTGCCACCAAAGAACATCCCTTAGTCATATTTTTAGATGATTTACAATGGGTAGATTCTGCATCATTAAATTTAATGAAAGTGTTGATGGGAGATAATGAGATAGGTTATTTACTATTACTGGGAGCATATCGAGACAACGAAGTATTTCCCGCTCATCCTCTGATGTTAACTTTAGCAGATTTACAGAAACAAAAGGTAGCTATTTCAACTATTACCCTCGCCCCCTTAGCTCAAAAACATATTAATCAGTTAGTAGCAGAAACTCTCAGTTGCAGTGTTAAGTTAGCTATTCCTTTAACAGAACTAATTTATGGGAAAACCAAAGGGAACCCATTCTTTACCACCCAATTCTTAAAAGGATTATATGAAGATGAATTAATAGTATTTAATTGGCATTTGGGATATTGGGAATCTGATTTGGTGAAGGTACAAGATGCAGCATTGACGGATGATGTGGTAGAATTTATGGCTGGGAGATTGCAAAAATTACCGTCAAAAACCCAAGAAGTATTGAAGGTAGCAGCTTGTATTGGCAACGAATTTGATTTAGAAACATTGGCGATAGTGCGAGAAATTTCTTCAGAAGAAGCGGCAGCAGAAATATGGCGAGCGCTCCAGGAAAGGATTGTTTTACCAATCAGTGAAGCTTACAAATTTTTCCAAGGGGTGGTTGACTCCATTTCCATACAACCAGAAATGATTGGTTATCGCTTTTTGCACGATCGCGTTCAACAAGCTGCTTATCAATTAATTCCAGATGCAGAAAAACAAATAGCTCATTATCATATCGGTAAGCGTCTTCTCTCTCGTCTTTCACTGGAGGAGCGAGAGAAATATCTGTTTGATATCGTTAATCATTTGAATATGGCGCTAGTTCTCATAGTGGATTCCAAGGAACGGGAACAATTGATGCAATTAAATCTGCAAGCTGGACGTAAAGCTAAGAATGCTTTAGCTTATCGAGCAGCGAGTGAATATTATGATACAGCTTGTCTTTTACTGAAAGATAGCAGTTGGCAAAACGATTATCAAAATCATTTAGCCGTTTATTCGGGAGCAGTGGAAACTGCTTTTTTATGTGGAGATTTCCCTCGCATGGAAGAGTTAGGAGAAATTGTACTTCAAGAAGCGCAAACATTTCTAGATTGTGTGAAAGTATATGAAATTAAAGTACAAGCAGCAATTGCTCAAAATCAACTTGATGCAGCTATTCAATTAGGTTTGCATTTTCTGAGAAATCTTGATATTCAACTTCCCGAACAAGTAACAAATTCGGAAATTGAGGCAGCTTTTGCTGAAAATGATGTTTTATTAGAAAAAATTGCTATCGAAGATGTGGTTAACTTCGAGCGCATGAGCGATTCCAATAAAGAGGCAGCAATACGGATGATTACTATTGCTGGGTTAGCTATGTATGTTGCTAATCCAGAATTATTAATGTTAAGTGTAGCGCGACAAGTTAACCTCTGTTTGCAATATGGAAACACTTCTACTTCTGCTGATGCTTATGCTACCTACGGTCTGTTTCTTTGTGGCGAAATGGGAGAAATAGAAAAGGGGTATCAGTTTGGGGAACTTGCTATTGCAGTTCTGGAAAATCTGCAAACTATTGAAATTAAATCCTTAGTTTATGTTTTGTTTAATGGTTTTATTAGACATTGGAAATATCCTTGTCGAGATACTCTGCCAGATTTACAAAATGCCTACCACTGGGGTTTAGAAATGGGCGATCTCCAAAATGCTGCCCTCTCTGCTTATTGCTATTGTAGCCATCAATTTTTGTGTGGTGTAAATCTGGGAGATGTTCATAAAGAAATCGAACAGTACGCTCGTGCTGTGGAATCAATACAACAACTGGGAATCAAAGGTTGGCTCGATCCCTTGTTGGCATTAACAGGAAAACTTATTAAACCCTCATCAACACCATTACTTTTATTATCCTCGATTACAGCAGAAAAAGAAACTATCGAAACTTTTAATCAAGACAGCGATCGTACAGGAATGTTTGTCTTTGCTTTTAGTAAAATGCTGTTAGCTTATTTATGGAATCAAACCGAGGAGGCGATCGCTGCTGCGAATATGGCTAGAGAATATCTTGATGGCATCACAGGTATGGCTTTCGTTTCCTGTTTCTACTTCTATGATACTGCTATTTTATTAAGCTCCCAACCAACTTCTCTTTCTTCTGAAGAGATAGATAAAATCGTCGATAATAAAAACAAACTACAAGATTTGTCTCAGTACGGTGCATCTAACTTACTTCATAAGTTTCAATTACTAGAAGCAGAGTATTATCGTTGGAATGGCGAGCATATTCTAGCGATGGAAATGTACGATCGCGCTATTGCTGGAGCCAAAGAAAATCATTACATTCAAGAAGAAGCCTTAGCAAATGAACTAGCAGCCAAATTTTATCTAGACTGGGATAAAGAAAAATTTGCCACACTTTATATGCAAGAAGCCTACTATTGTTATTCTCAATGGGGAGCCAAAGCCAAAGTAAAAGAGATAGAAAAACGCTATCCCAAACTTTTAGAACCAATTTTGCAAACCAACCTCTCCGCTGCCACAGCTAGCATTGCTCAAATTACCAGTAATGATCGGACGCAAACAGCAACCGTTGCCAATATTTCCTCTATCATTGACTTTTCATCTTTATTAAAAGCTTCCCAAACTCTTTCCGGAGAAATTGAACTCGATCGCTTACTCTCAACAGTAATGAAAATTATCATCGAAAATGCTGGAGCAACCAAAGGTGCATTATTATTAGTCGGAAAACAGGGATTAACAGTAGAAGCGATCGCTAGTCGTACTGGAGTCAACAGTCAATTAACCATAGATTCTTTAAATCAATCTATTCCCCTCGAAGAAAATATTGACTTACCCGTAGGATTAGTTAACTTTGTCAGACGCACCGCAGAAACTGCAATTTTAGATGGGAAAACAGCCCAAGAACAATTTGCTGCCGATACTTATTTACTTCATTTTCATCCCCAAAGTTTGCTGTGTATGCCTTTATTTGAACGAGGAAAATTAATCAGTATTCTCTATTTAGAAAATAGTTTGACCGCAGATGCTTTTACTGAAAACAGGGTAAAAATTCTAGATACTTTGTGCGCTCAAGCAGCAATTTCCTTAGAAAATGCCAGATTATACCAACAAGCGCAAAAAGCACTCAAGGACTTGCAACAGACTCAACTACAATTAGTACAACAGGAAAAAATGGCAACCTTGGGTAATTTGGTAGCAGGAGTTGCCCATGAAATTAATAATCCGATTGGGTTTATTAGAGGGAATATTGATGTAGCTCAAGACTATTTACAAGATTTACTTACTATACTAGCATTATATGCAGAAAATACCTCTCCACCAGAGTCAATTATGGCAGAGATAGAAGAATTAGAACAGGATTTTATTGCCGAAGATTTCCCGAAACTGATAACATCACTGGCAGAAGGATGTGACCGCATTCGCAATATTAGTACATCTTTGCGCACATTTTCACGGAGAGATACAACTACCAAAACAGAGTTTAATCTACATGATGGCATAGATAGCACTTTGTTAATTTTAAAATATCGTCTCAAAGCTAATCAAAACCGTCCCAGTATTGAGATTGTCAAAAATTACAGTCAGATACCGCTAGTGAAATGTTATGCAGGGCAACTAAATCAAGTATTTATGAATTTATTGGCTAATGGGATTGATGCTTTAGAAGAAAGTAATAAAGGTAAAACTTTTACTGAGATAGAAAATAATCCCAATCGGATTACAATCAGAACGAAATTAAGCGCAGACAGCCAAAATGCCATAGTCGAAATTTCCGACAATGGAACGGGAATTCCAGAAGAAGTAAAAGAGAAGATATTTGAGCAAGGATTTACCACAAAAGAAGTCGGCAAAGGAACAGGTTTAGGAATGGCGATCGCTCATCAAATTATTACCGAGAAACATGGAGGTAAAATTATCTGCAATTCCAGAGTTGGCGAAGGTACAACTTTTACTATTATTATTCCAAAGTAAGGAAGAAGGAAGAAGGAAGAAGGAAGAAGGAAGAAGGAAGAAGGAAAAAGGGTTATATCAAATCCGGTAGTATCGGTAGAATTCACTTTCTGTAGGGGTTTAGTCTCCAAACCCTTGCAAATTAGCAGTTTTCCCTCTTTTCTGATAGTATAACCTTATTCTCCAACTTTTCGGGAACCGTAGCCGACGGATTTAATATTACTGATAACTATTAACTATTAACTGAAAAAACAAAGGTTCTCTCGTATCGTTAAGAGAACCTTTGTTTATATTTAACCTGGCATCGTGCTATTTTACCGGGCAGCTACCCACCGAGTATCTTCGCCACTGTAGCGTTTCACTTCCGAGTTCGGGATGGATCGGAGTGGTTCCACTACGTCATAGACACCAGGAAAAGCTA
>NZ_JAYKGW010000160.1:0-18736 GCF_035285525.1 Okeania sp.
TATATTTGGCAATAAACCTAATACTTAGTAGATTTTGTTCACACTTGTTAATTAATCTCTGGAAAAATATTAGATAGTAGATGATATTATTCCAAATACTTTGGCAAAAATTAAAAATCAGGACTTATGCAAAGCTACCATATACAGGGTTTAGGTGCGTTAGCGAAACGCACCCTACTAATAGCGTTCGTGCGTAAGTCCTGAAAAATATAATCAATTCCTTCTTTCTGTCTATTTCCTACTTATTCTTGAATATTATCATTATGTTTCAATATATACCTCATGGACACTGTTATCTATGGAATCATGGTTTAGTTAGCCTCCATTTAATCTCAGATACTCTGATTGCGATCGCTTACTATTCTATTCCTTTAATGTTAATTTACTTTATTAGACAAAGAGAGGATTTACCTTTTCTTTCTATATTCTGGCTATTTAGTTGGTTTATCATTGCCTGTGGTACCACTCATATTATGGAAGTCTGGACTCTATGGAATCCTACTTACTGGGTTTCAGGAATTATTAAAGCGATAACTGCCATCATTTCAGTATTGACAGCGTTTGAATTATTTCCTATAATTCCTCAAGCGTTAGCAATGCCAACTCCAGCTCAACTAGAAATAGCAAATCAACAACTGCAAAGACAAATAACTGAGCGTCAAAAAATAGAAAATGAACTTCGTCAAAGTGAACAACGTTATCGTGCTGTTATTGAAGATCAAACAGAGTGTATTGCTCGTTTTCAAACAGATGGAACTTTGACTTTGGTTAATGATACTTTTTGTCGCTATTTTGACAAGGAAAAAGCTGAACTAATAGGTCAAGTCTACCAACCTCTAATTTTTCCCCCAGATCGAGAAAAAATTGACAGTTTATTGGCATCTTTGAATCCAGAAAACCCAGTAGGAGAAGTCGAAAATCGAGTTTTTGTGGGAGAGCAAGTACGTTGGATGCAATGGATTAACCGCGGGATCTATAATACTGAAGGAGAGTTAATTGAATTTCAAGCAGTGGGGAGAGATATTAGCGATCGCATAGCTGCTGAGGAAGCACTCAAGAAAAGTGAAGCCAGATTTCGTGCTGCTTCGGAAGCAAGTTTAGACAGTTTCTTTATTCTGGAGAGTTTACGAGATGAAACCGGAAAGATAATTGATTTTACTTTTGTAGATATAAACTCCCCCACTGAAAAACTTATTTCTCTGACTAAATCAGAAGTATTGGGGCAAAGATTATGTAAAATATTTCCTATCTACTGTAGAGAAAGCTTTTGTCAAAAATACATTCAAGTGGTAGAAACAGGAGAGGTTCTTTCAGAAGAGTTCGCGACAGATAGCTTTGGAAATGATATCAAGTGGTTACAGCATACTGTGGTTCCCTTAGAAGATGGTGTGGCAGTGACGACTAGGGATATTAGTCAGCGCAAACAGTTGGAAATATCAAAATTGGCAGAACGAGAAGAACTTTTTCGGCAAGCTTTTGAGAATGCACCTATTGGTATGGCTTTGGTATCACCAGAGGGTAATTTAATTAGGGTTAATCATGCTTTATGTCAGATCGCTGGTTATGATGAAACTGAGTTAATGAGATTAAGTTTGACAAAAATTGTTCATCCTCAAAATATATTAGCTATTCTTGCTTCTTGTCAGGAAGTAATAGATAATAAACGGAATTTTTCCAAAATGGAGAAACAATACATTCATAAACAAGGGCAGATTATTTGGGCGATCGTTAGTATTTCTGCTGCATATAGCATTTTAGGAGTTCCTCTTCATTTGATTGTTCAAGTTCAGGATATTAGTCAACGCAAGCGGTATGAAATGCAGCAGAAAAATCTGATTACTAAATTAAAAAATAGTAACCGAGAATTACAAGATTTTGCTTATGTTGCTTCCCACGATCTCCAGGAACCACTGAGGAAAATTCAAGCTTTTGGCGATCGCCTGAAGTTAAAATACGCTGAAGCATTGGATGAAAAAGGGCGTGACTATTTAGAAAGAATGCAAAATGCTGCCCATCGAATGCAAACTCTGATTAGAGATTTATTAGACTTTTCTCGTGTGGGGACTAAAGCAGAAGAGTTTATATCTGTTTCTCTCTCTCAAATAGTAGCAGAAGTTCTGAGCGATCTAGAAACTACTATCGAGAAAACAAAAGCTAGGGTAGAAGTAGGAGATTTGCCAATGATTCATGCTGACCCTACCCAGATGCGACAACTGTTGCAAAATTTAATTAGTAATGCTATTAAATTTCATTTACCAGAACAGTCACCATTTGTCAAGGTAGAAGCAAAATTGATTCTAGAAACTGCTCAAGCAGAAATTAAGGTTTCTGACAATGGTATTGGTTTTGAGGAAAAGTATTTAGATAGGATATTTGCCCCTTTCCAACGGTTGCATGGTAGACAAGAATATGAAGGAACTGGGATGGGATTAGCAATATGTCGTAAAATAGTAGAACGTCATCAGGGTAGTATTACTGCCCATAGTTCTTTAGGTCAAGGAACTACTTTTATAATTACTTTACCACTTAAACAGTAGGATAAGAATGGCAAACATACAGAAAAAAACACTACCTATTTTGATAGCTGAAGACGACGAAGACGATCGTCTTTTAGCCATTGAAGCTTTTGAAGAAAGTCAATTATTAAATGAATTATATATTGTGAAAGATGGAGAAGAATTATTAGACTTTTTGTATCATAGAGGTGCTTATCAAGACCCTAAAAGTTCTCCTCGACCAGGGCTAATTTTATTAGACTTAAATATGCCTAAAAAAGATGGTCGGGAAGCTCTTAAAGAAATTAAAAGTGACTCTAATTTATGTTCAATTCCAATTGTGATTTTAACTACTTCTAAAGCGGAGGAAGATATTTATCGTTCTTATCTATTAGGAGGAAATTCTTTTATTGTGAAACCAGTAACGTTTGAGAGGTTAATAGAAATGATGAAGCAGTTGGGTAATTATTGGTTTGAAATTGTTGAACTTCCTACTTATCCCTAATTAGATATTGCCGATCGATTATCAAAGAATTGATGTAAAGATTCAGTTATCAGCTATCAGCTATTTTTTTTGTTTTAGATATAAACCTCATCTTTAAGACTATACTTTATAAATATCTCTTAGGTGCATCTCACATTTATTTGCAAAAATGCTTTTTTCCTCCATACCTATTTTCTCCATACCTATTTCCTGTTCCCTAAAAGCAATAAATTTTTCCCTTTCTTTATGTATTAGACATCTCCAGAAATAAAAAATAGAATCAATTCTCCCATACGAAAGCATCAATTACTCTTCCCAGTTAAGCGTTAAGTGTTCCCTGTTCCCTCTTTTCCGAAGATGTATATTGAGATGCACTTCATCTATCTTGATATAAAGCTTGATAATGGATAACTTTAAAAGCAGAGTCTTGTTGCTGTTAAAGGAATTCCGATCCAAGAAGTTAGCTAACAGCTAATAACTGTTGACGAAGCATTCCGCAGGAAATGCTTACCGAATAATTAATAATTAATAGTTAATAATTAATAATTAAAAGTTGATAGTCAATAATTATTCATTCAACAATTCACCCCTGGAACCCGGACTAAGGATTGGGGATAAATTTTCATGATTAGTCAATCCCCTTCTTTGAAGAAATAGTAATTATTAATTGTGCATGGCTTTATTGCTGAATAATTGGTAGATAAAGGGTTTAACATTTTTTAATTATAATAAAATAAGTACCATATTTTTAGTCTCACACACTCAAAAAGTTAGCATTTTTGCAAGAGTTGAACAAAAAAAATTACTTCTCAATTTTCCCGTATACTCCTTTTTCTTTGTATTGTAAAATGGCAAAATACAAAAATTTGATTTATCCTATATGTAATAATCCTATTTTATTTGTGTCAAAAATATTACTGTTTTTTTAGGGAACAAGGAACAAGGAAAAAGCGGGAGTTTCAGTTGATTTATTTACTTTCTGATTTGTCACAACCTCCGCACGGATTGCTATATATAAATAATATCATTAGGACTTACGCATGAACGCTATTGGTAGGGTGTGTTAGCCTAACGTAACGCACCAATAATCTATATATAGTGCCTTTGCGTAAGTCCTGATCGTGTTCGGATAATCAGTTATAAAAAAATTTCTCCCTTCTTTCCTTTTGTTTTCCCCCTTACTTCCTGTAAAGTGTCAGTATTCAAACGAACATAATATAACTACCTAAAAAAATACAAATTATTCCAATGAACCAAGAAATTATTAGAGTGCTTTTAATAGAAGATGATGAAGATGATTATCTTTTGCTTGATGATTTATTATCAGAATTAGAAAGACTAAAAGTCTTGTTAGATTGGGAAAATACTTATCGAGGAGGATTAGCAGCAATCAAGAAAAGTCAACATGATGTTTATTTAGTTGACTATCGTTTAGGAGAAAAAGATGGGTTAGAATTACTACAAACAGAAATTGTTAAAAATTGCCAAATACCAATTATATTACTCACAGCTCAAAACGATGAAGAATTAGATATAGCTGCTCTTAGTTTAGGTGCAGCAGATTATTTACATAAGTCAGAAATAAAATCATATATATTAGAGCGAGTAATTCTTTATGCAATTGAAAGAAATCAAAATTTCAAAGCTCTCAAAGAAAGCCAAGCTAAACTACAAGAAGCAGAAAAAATTGCTCATTTAGGTAACTGGGAATATGACATAAATACAGAAAAAATAACTTTATCTGATGAAGCTTCTAGAATTTTTGGTTTTAATGGCAATAAATCAGAAATAACTTATTCAGAATTGTTGAAAAGGTTCGTTTCTGAAAGTCAAGAATTATTAAAAGAAAATCTAGCTTTAGTATTAGAAAAAAAAGCTTATGCTGAATCAGAATACAAAATTATTCGACCTGATGGTAAATTTAGATATATCTATACTAAGTCTACTTTAGTAGTCAATAATAACTCCGAAACTAAAGGAATATTTGGTACAATGCTCGATATTACAGAGCGCAAAGAAGCTGAATTAGAACTACAAAAAATTCGGCAAAAAGAACATTTATTAGGGATAATTATAGACAGAATTAATCAGTCTTTAAATCTGGAAGAAATATTAGAAACTATCGTACATTCCGTTAGGGATTTTTTAGAATGCGATCGCGTAATTATTTACCGTTTTCTATCAGATTCAAGTGGTATTGTTGAGAAAGAATCTGTTAGAGAAGGTTATCCCACGCTTTTAGGTAGAGTTATTGGCGACCCGTTTTTTTCTGACGAAAATATTTTAGAACGATATAAGAAAGGTTATATAAATATAGTAAATGATGTCGATATTCGAGAAATTAAAGAGTCCTACCAAAATTTATTTAGGTTATTTCAAGTCAAAGCAAATATAGCATTACCTATATTAATTAATCAACAAGAAATAGAAACACAAACATCAGGAATTGTGGTGTGGGGATTATTAATTGCTCATCATTGTCGGGAAAAAAGGGAGTGGGAAAAATCTGAAACTGATTTATTAAAACGCTTGGCAAATAAGATAGGAATTGCTATTCAAAAAGCTCAACTTTATGATCGTTTAAAACAACTAAATCAAGAATTAGAAAAAATAGCTTATATTGATGTTTTGACAGGTGTTTATAATCGTCGTCACTTTGAAGAAAAATTACTAGAAGAGTGGAGAAGATTAGAAAGAGATCGGGCTTCAATGTCAATTATTATGGTAGATGTAGATTGTTTTAAATTTTATAATGATACTTACGGTCATCAGCAAGGAGATAAATGTTTACAACAGGTAGCTCAGACTATTCGTGCTACAGTGAAACGACCAGGAGATTTTGTGGCTAGATATGGAGGGGAAGAATTTGCAGTTGTATTACCAAATACTCCCATAAAAGGAGCTTTTCAAGTAGCAGAAAATATTAGAACAGAAATTGAAGCTTTAAAAATTCCTCACCAAGCTTCAGCAGTGAGTAAATGGGTGACAAGTAGTTTAGGATTAGCAAATATAAATTGTGACAGTCAATCTAATCCAGAGCTGTTGATTCAAGCCGCAGATATGGCTCTTTATAATGCTAAAATTTCTGGTAGAAATCGCGTGGAAATATATAATACATCCATGCAAAATCTGGAAGAGCAAAAACAAGAAATTAATTTAGTTAGACAACTAAAAGATGCTTTGGGGGAAAATCGTTTCTGTTTGTATGGTCAGACAATATTACCACTACATGAAGGTGTAAAAACCAAGCTTTGTGAAATTCTGCTCAGATTTTGGGATGGTTCTGGAAAAGTAATTTCACCAACTACTTTTCTCTCGGTAGCAGAGCGTTATCATTTAATGCTGAGAATTGACCGTTGGGTAATAAAAACTCTATTATCTTATTTGTCTCTACCTCAAATTACTAAGTTATACCAAGACTTAATTTTTACAGTTAATCTTTCTGGAGTTAGTATTAATGATAGTTCTTTTTCAGAATTTATTGAACATCAATTTGCTATTTCTCAGGTGTCTCCCAAACAAATTTGTTTTGAAATTACTGAGACTGTAGCTATTGCTAATTTAGAAAATGCAGCTAAGTTTATTCGGTCTTTAAAAAAATTAGGTTGTAGTTTTGTATTAGATGATTTTGGCACAGGAATGTCTTCTTTTTATTATCTGAAAAACTTGCCAGTAGATTACTTGAAAATTGATGGGATGTTTATTAGAAATATAGAACAAGATTCTCTTTCTCAAGGAATAGTAGAGAGTATTTATAATATTGGTAAAACAATGGATTTAAAGGTGATTGCTGAATATATAGAAACCGAATCTATTTTGAATAAAATTACTGATTTAGGTATTGACTATGGTCAAGGATTTCATATTGAGAAACCCAGTCAACTAATAACAATGGTATAAGATAAATAATAATGGATAATTACAGCAGATTCCAAGTATCTTAAATACAGATATTAATAATTAAATCTATCCAGTGCGAGCCGGAAAGCTCGCGGTGTGTACCTAACTAACTAGGATAATTAATAATTAATAATTAATAATGGATAATTACCGAAGAATTAATAACTAAATAATTAAATAATTCGCGCCTTGAAGCCTCCCCTTTAAAGGGGAAAAAGCGGTCCTCAGCGGAGCTTCCCGAAGGGTAAGATGGATGGGTTCCCTAACCATATCTAACGACCAACAGAAATAAATTTTTTCCTTTTATTCAATCCTCTTGCTTTTAGGGAGAGGTAATTATCAATTATCCATTATTGAAAGCAGATTCCAAGTAGATCAGGTAAAGCTCAATAATACTAACCTTGATTTTTAATGAGCATGACGCGAATAATTTCATTTACTCTCTTTTCCGGAATGTCGAGCGCTTCACACAAACTCTCTAAAAGCTCCTCTTCCTCTTTTGTAACTTGACCATCTGATAAAACAAGGTCAGTAGCGATCGCAAAAGCAGTCTCATACAAATCGTGGGGAAGCGACTTAAAAGCTGCATCAATAAGTGCTTCATCTCCCTTTTTTTTCTGGATTTCACCAAGTTTATCAAACATTCTCTCCATAACTTCACTGGAGTAATTTCTGAAAAGCTGCATTCGACCTAAAAAAGTAAGAAGTAAGTCAGTTTCAACATCAGCTAAATAATTATCAGCAGAAATTACCACTAACATAATAGCAGCAAATGATTCAGCAGGTCCTAAAATTATTTCACTTCTGACATTATCACTTTTGAGACTTTCAGATTGATGCACTCTGTCAAATAATCCCATTTTTTCTCCTTAGTTATTTTTTGTTTTCTTTAGTTCTAATATAGTAATTCAGTTGTGCCAGATTGTATAGAGTAGGAGCCGGTTTGTTTTTGAAATTAACGAATTTAAGTATTAGAAATTATAAAACAAAAGAAATAACTAAAATTTGCTAGTTTTCTGGTGACCACCCTTGGCATTAAGTCAATTAAAATTCTGATACCAAGATGAAAATTATGGTAAAGTATTAACTCAAAGTACCTCCTGTAAACTGGCTTGATTAGTAGAAATTAATGGGGTGCATTTCATTCATTAAGAAGTTTTTATATTAGTTAACCACTGTAGGGACGTTCCATGCAACCTCCCTACAAGATTTTGACTATGACGATGTGGTTCATCCGTTTAAAAAAGACTGTAAAATGAAAAACGCTATAATTTATAATAATCACTAAATAATTCAGATAAAGTCAATGAAAGTAATAGAAACCTACGGTAAAATTGATGATAAAGGAAATCTAATTTTAGAACATCCTCTAGAAATAAATATTCCTACAAATGTCCGAGTTATGATTTTTTTGCCAGAAGATTCTGAAAGGTCAGAAATAGAAACTGATAAAACTGAGGAAACTGATTTTGAAAAAGCTATGGCGATCTATAAAAAAGGTAGTGAAAAATATAAAAATGCGTTACGAGAGTTAGCATAATAAAAGAACCTATTTGGATAGACGAAATTATTGCTAAAGCTATTCATGCAGACCAAATTCTGCAACATGGAGGAAGTTCAGGAATTAGAGATGAAAATTTACTTGCTGCTAGTTTAGCTAGACCCCGACATTTGTTTATTTATGGTCAACCAAATTTATTTGAACTTGCCGCAGCTTATGGTTATGGTTTAGCTAAAAATCACCCTTTTATTGATGGAAATAAAAGAACAACTTTTATGGTTATGTATACTTTTTTAGGGCTAAATAATTATTTACTAGAAGTAGGGGAACCAGCAGTTGTAAAAATGATGGAACAGTTAGCAAGTGGGGAAGAAAATCAAGAATCTCTAGGGGAGTGGTTAGCAGAAAATTCTGTTAACCAAAACTTGTAATGGACTGACACATTTTATAGCAGTTTTCATGTTTTATAGAGTACAGAGATTTGGGGTTAAAGGAATCAGTTTTGTAGTCTATCTTTGTGAAAACCGCTATCAATAAATGGTACGTTAGCAAAAAAATATTCAAACCTTTATGCTTTATATAAAATCTGGATAATTACCAAACTATTAATAATTAATAGTCAATAATTATTCATTCAAAAATTCACGCCTTGAAGCCTCCCCTTGCATAGGGGATAAATAAAAAAATTTCCTTTTAGTCAATCTCCTTTTTTTAAGAAGGGGTAATTATTAATTATTAATTTTTTATTGTTATAGCAGGGAACAGGGAACAGTTGTTCAAGTGTTTCCGTGGTCTTTGATTCATCATCAGTCTATGTCCTAACCACCTTGGTGGCTGCTATAATTGCTGAATATACCCAAGTCCGCAGTGACGGTAACAGCTTGGCAGAAAGCAATCTCACGGGTGGGTGCAGATTGCTTCCTTTCGTGGATAGGGACAATTTTTCAACTGGATTTTAGATCGGTCTTATCTATAAAATTCAACAAAATATTAGCAGCTTCATCTAAGTTTTTGCCAAAAGAAATAATCCCATCTTCGTGACCTGCCATTACTAATATTTTTTCTGTTCCTAAATTCTCTTCATCAAACAAACGAAACATTTCTTTTGCCATTTGTGGAGTTCCATAAGGAACATCTGGATTAGAGGTAGGAACTTTAAACATTAGTTCTTGCCAAAGCTGATGATTATGAATATGAATAATACTCATAATTTCTGGTTGATAATAATAGATAGCAGCATGAGTTAAAGACTCCGAAGAAGCTTTAACAGCTCCGCAACAAGTTAAACTATTTTCTTCGATATTAAAATTAGTAACTACTGTATAATATTCTGGTTTTAATATTGGGAAATGAGCGGTTTGAGTTCCAGAAATAATAAATTGATAGGAGTTATTTATTCTATGACTAATATTACCAAAACCAATACCATTTTCATAAACTCCAATTAATCCTAAAGAGTGCATTAAGTCGCGTTTTTGCATTAGAGCAGTAATATGAAAACCTTCTACAGATTTTCCTTTTATCCAATCACAATGATATTTAATTACTCCTTCATCCATAACCATAAATTTGAAAATAATTATTAATGTATTAGGTTGTTAGCTAAATCAGGACTTACCTATTAGTAAGAAATTTCCACGTTTGAGATTGCTATCCTGACGGACTGCTTCGCAAACGCTCCTCGCGAGCAATGACAGAAATACGTTTTTCTGCATAAGTCCTGTAAATTATACTATGCAGACGAACTCAGAAACCGACGAACTCAGAAACCCAGTTTCTTTGTAGCAAAGCCAAACGGGTTTCTTTGTAGAAAAAATTGTAGGGGTTTGGTCTCCAAACCCAACCAAAAATGCGACAATCGAATATCCAAATTTTCTCATTTTCTTGAATGTTGATCAAACTAGGTTGTATAATGTAAAATGTAATTAGTTAATTAATTTAGGAAACAAAATTATGACAGAACAAAATCAACCAAAAGAGGGCGCTATCATAGAAATTGACGAGACTTCAAATCAAATTACTCCTACTTCTGGAGATAATAACCCTCAGCAAGAAACCCAAGAGTTAATAGAAGCAATCAAAAGATTAGCTCAGTCAGAAATGGAAACTGCTGGGGAGTTTACCCGTGAGAAGTATATTGAAGCAGTCAAACAAGCGAGAGAAACTATCGAACGGATCAGACTTATTGATCCTAAACAAATAGAGGATGCTGGTAAGCAATTAGAAAAAGATATTGAGACTAACTGGGAAACAGTAGTTAAGGAAGTTCAAGATTTTGGCGATCGCTTAGTTAAAGCAGGTCAAGCTGCTTGGGATGTGTTGACTAAACCTAAACAATAATTCTCTAAATTCTGAGAAACAGAAAAATCTAGCATTATGCGGTTTTTATAATCAGTAGACCACTGTAGGGACGTTCCATGGAACGTCCCTACAAAATTTTATTTGTTTTGACATTTCCAGAAAAGATGGATTATACCAAGCGTGAAAAAAGAATGCTGCAAAAAAGTCTGTCTCAATCAGATATACTTAAAAATAGCTGCTCTAATTTATTTTAGATAGTTTTATATATTATTTTTATCCTTTTTATGTTTTTATATATTCTTCTTTTTTTCTTCCTTACTTATAAAATTTGTAATCAACATTTATAAAATTGGTATTAGGGGGAAATAATGGATATTTTTACTTAAAAAAAATGAAAAAATATAATGAATAACCCTAAAGAAGATTATATAAAAACGTTTCTGGAATTAGAAAAAGCAGCATCAAAATTTTGGCCTACAGAATTAGCTGAAATGGAAGCAGAGTTAAGTATAATTCCATTGTTATTAAAAACACAAGAACAATTTATTAACATCTTAAGGATTGATGTATTTATTAGAATTAGAAGACTTATTTACAATAGTAAACTCTTCAGCTTTGTCAGGAAACTTATTTGTTAAGCATTTGGTTATTATGGCTGACTTTGGAGGAGAAATGCTCAAACGTATAAGTAGAGAATTTAAAAATTTGTTTCCTAATGAAGAAATGAAATATTACTGGAAAAGTAGTCAGCGCATTTATAAGTTTCAAGCCTTACCTACAAAAACCTTAAGCAATCAAACTCTTAAAATTAATGGAAAAGACCTTTTTGTAAAACATTCTTTAGATGAAAGACAAAAAAAAAGATGCCATTGCGCTTCTTTTATTTGGAAGTTCTTGCAGCAATACTAATCAAGAAATTGCTTCAATTTTAGCAAGATGTGAAATAGGTGATTATTTGGGTAAACCTAATGAATTAGATAGTTTTATTAAGCAGCGATATATTTGGGTTAGTCGTATTACAGGAGGTGCAAAATCTAATGCTTTAGGTCATTTAGCACAAAAGTTTGTTCCTCAGTACATATAAAGATGAAATTGGAATTATTGGAATTGAAGTAAAATCTGATGCTACCTTACCGAATAATTAATAGTTAATAGCTAATAATTAATAATCTAAGAGTTGATAGTAAATAATTATTCATTCAACAATTCACCCCTGGAAGCCTCCCCAAGAATTGGGGATAAATCAAAAATTTTTATGATTAGTCAATCCTCTTCTTTAAAGAAGGGGTAATTATTAATTATTAATTGTTCATTATTAATTGCTGAACTAATGTAACTCATACTGACCAAATTACAAGACGTTTAACTTCATTTGATATTATAGTCAGAAAAAAACAGAAATATGTAGCTATAGAAGTAAGTTTTCAAGTAACTACTAATAGTGTTATTGAACCTAAAGTCGGACAAGCAAAAGCTCGTTATGAACAAGTTGAAGCAGCAGGTCACAAAATTGCTTATGTTATAGATCGAGCAGGAAATTTTGAAAGACAGTCAGCTTGACAAACCATTTGTTTCCATAGTCATTGCACTGTAGCATTTTCTAAAAATGAGTTGTCAATTCTTTGTGATTTTTTGAGAAATTACTTAGAAAACAATAATGATTGAAAAAACTGAACAATTTACATACTATTTATAATTCTTATAAAATGACTAAAATTAGCTTTATTGACTTATTTGCTGGCATTGGTGGAATGAGATTAGGTTTTGAAAAAGCTGCCGAATATTTAAACATTGAAACTGAATGTGTATTAAGTAGTGAAATAAATCCTGACGCTGCTTTGGTTTATCATAAAAATTTTGCTGAATTTTCTTTAGGAGATATCCGCAAAATTGAAAAGTTACCACCATATCAAATATTATTAGCCGGATTTCCTTGTCAGTCTTTTTCTTATGCTGGTAAAAAAGCTGGTTTTGGGGATACTAGAGGTACGCTTTTTTTTGAAATTACCAGATTAATAGATACATATAAACCTCAAGCTTTTATCTTTGAAAATGTCCGTGGTTTGCTGACTAATGATCAAGGTAGAACTATCGAAACTATTAAACATGAAATTCAAAGTAGAGGCTATAGTTTTGACATATTTTTATTGAATAGCGCGAATTTTAATTTACCCCAAAATCGTCTCCGAATTTATATCCTGGGAGTTTTAGATAGTACGCCAAAATTTAATTTAATTTCTGACCTTGGTCCGAAAGATTCTCATTCTTATCATCCTCAACAATTATCTTTATTTTATCCTCTGAAAAAATCTATAACTGTGGCGGATATTTTAGAAGATAATCCAGATGAAAAATATAATTGTTCGGAAAAATTTGTCGCAGCTTTAAAAGAAAGATTAAATGGAGATTTGAATAAATTACACGGCATGAGGTTAATTGATTATCGGGGTGGAAATTCGATTCATTCTTGGGAGTTAGGATTGAGGGGAAAATGCAGTGTTGAAGAAATAGAATTAATGAACCGTTTGATTTTGAAACGGAGAAATAGTCAATTTGGTAAACATCAAGATGGTAAATTGTTGAGTCAGGAGCAAATAGCTAGTTTTTTTCCTCATCCTCAGTTAAATATTTTGCTCAATTCTTTAGTAAGTAAAAATTATCTGCAAATAGTCGAATCAAAATATAAACCAGTGGCAGGTAATTTTTCTTTTGAAATTTACAAATTTTTAGACACCGATAAAATTTCTGTAACTTTAGTGGCAAGTGATGCTAATAGGTTAGGAATTTATCATCAAAATAGAATTAGAAAAATTACTCCGAGGGAAGCTGCAAGATTACAAGGTTTTCCAGATAATTTTATTTTGCATTCTGACAATAATAAAGCTTATTATCAATTAGGAAATTCTGTAAGTATTAATGTAGTTAAAGCCGTAGCTCAAGAATTGTTATTAAATATAATTAACTAGCTATTAGCGTAAACATTCAGTCGTGAGCTAACAGCTATCAGCTATTTTTTTTAGTTTTTGACAAAAGCTTTATTATTCATAGGACTTACCCATGAACCCTACTGGTAGGTTGCGTTTTTGGCGCTTGAGCCAAGATGAAACGCTACGCGACATGAAAAGCGTATCTCGTAACGCACCAATAATCTATATATATATATATAGCGCCTTTGCGTAAGTCATGATTCAGAATAAATCTTGCTACAAAATCCAGTTTTCAAGCCTATATTAGTTTAAATATTCTCCTTAAAATTTAGATTTTTGATAGCTGTTTGAGCTTGAGTTAAAAATAGTCCATAATATAACAATTCTTGCAGTAGCTAGGATTAATTCAATCTCCTAACAAAATATTGCCATCTTTTTTTTTACTAAATCGAAATTTAACCTAAAATTATTAATCCTTTATAGGCATCCTCCTAATATAATGAAACAGTTTATTTCTTAGCTAAATTTCTCACTAGATAATTATGCGAACTAATTATTGTGGACAAGTAAATAGTAAAAGTATTGGAAAAACCGTTCATCTCTATGGATGGGTAGACCGTCGTCGGGATCATGGCGGAGTAATTTTTTTGGATTTGCGCGATCGCTCTGGCATTGTCCAAATTGTCAGTGACCCAGAACGGACACCAGATTCCTATCAAATAGCAGGGGATATTAGAAATGAATATGTGGTCGAAATCACTGGTCGAGTTAGTCGTCGTCCGGAAGAGTCTCTTAACCCCAAACTTCCTACTGGGGAAATCGAAATTTATGCTGATGATATTAAACTGTTAAATGGTTTAGGTAAGCAACTACCATTTCAAGTTTCTACTGCTGAAATGGAACCAGTACGGGAAGAGTTGCGACTCAAATATCGGTATTTAGATTTGAGAAGGGAACGGATGACTCGTAACTTGTTATTGCGCCATGAAGTTGTGAAAGCAGTACGTCGTTTCCTGGAGGACGAACAAAATTTTATTGAAGTCGAAACTCCTATTCTCACTCGTTCTACTCCTGAAGGAGCAAGGGATTATCTGGTTCCTAGTCGCGTTCATGCTGGGGAATGGTTTGCTCTCCCCCAGTCTCCCCAACTGTTTAAACAAATGTTGATGGTTTCTGGTTTTGACCGTTATTATCAAATTGCCCGTTGTTTCCGGGATGAAGATTTGCGAGCGGATCGACAACCGGAGTTTACTCAGTTAGATATGGAAATGAGTTTCATGTCTCAGGAGGAAATTATGGAATTAAATGAGCAGTTGGTAGCATACATTTTTCAGAAAGTTAAGGGTGTAGATTTATCTTTACCATTCCCCCGACTGACTTATGTGGAAGCAATGGAACGTTATGGTAGTGATAAACCGGATATTCGCTTTGGTTTAGAATTAGTGGATGTTTCTGATTTGGTAAAAGATTCTGGTTTTAAAGTATTTTCTGGTGCTGTTGCTGCTGGTGGAATAGTCAAAGTGTTGCCTATTCCTGGAGGTAACGATGCTATCTCTAATGTGAGAATTAAACCCGGTGGCGACTTATTCAAAGAAGCGAGTGAAGCAGGAGCAAAAGGTTTAGCTTTTATTCGCGTCAAAGAGGGAGGAAAGATAGATACTATTGGCGCTATCAAAGACAACCTCACGGAGGAACAAAAAGAGGAGTTGCTCAAACGCACCAATGCTGAACCTGGTCATTTATTGTTATTTGCTGCGGATCGAGTAAATACTGTGAACAAAACTTTAGATCGCTTGCGGTTAGTGATCGGGGAACAGTTGGGGTTAATTGATAAAAATAAAATCTGTCTCTTGTGGGTGACAGACTTTCCGATGTTTGAATGGAATGAGGACGAAAAACGTTTGGAAGCATTGCATCACCCATTTACTGCACCCCACCCAGATGATATTGATGATCTGACAACAGCACGAGCGCAAGCTTACGATTTAGTGTTTAACGGTTATGAAATCGGTGGTGGTAGTCGGCGGATATATCAACGAGATGTGCAGGAGAAAGTATTTGAAGCGATCAGTTTATCTGATGAGGAAGCTAATAATAAATTTGGCTTTTTATTGGAAGCGTTTGAATATGGCACTCCTCCCCACGGTGGTATTGCTTATGGTTTAGATCGGTTAACGATGTTGTTAGCAGGTGAGGAGTCTATTCGGGATGTGATTGCATTTCCGAAGACTCAGCAAGCAAGATGCTTGTTAACAAATGCACCTTCTGAAGTTGACAAAAAACAGTTGAAAGAGTTGCACGTTAGTTCCATTTCTAAACCGAAATCTTAGGTTTTTTAAGGAAAATTCCTGTAGGGGCGAATAGCCATTCGCCCTTACGTTTATTGCCATAATTAATCAAACTATTCCTGATTAAAATTTAACTCTGTTTGGGTATTAGAATGAAGTTTAAGTTTTTCATCTAAGCCAGTCTTTTTTCTAATATAGTTGGCTAAATCTGTTACACTCGCACCACCACCTGAGCTTTTCACTAGCTTTTTTTTACCATCCGGTTGCTGTGTCATATTGCCAAGCATATTATCCCAATTGGGGTTATATCGAGACCAATCAATTGTGGCTATCTTTTTTAAAATATCTTCCTTTTCTGAATCGGTTAACCGATTTTTGAGCAACATTTCTAAGTCATAGAAAATTAGACCTAAAGCACACCAACCAGGGTATGTATGGTGAATATAATCTTTATTTTCAAAGTTTTCTCCCATTAATGTAGCTAGTGTTTCCAGATAGTCCTCAATAGATATTTTTACATCTGCAAAAGTTTCACTGTTTAAGTAACGTTTACCCCTAATAGTTTTACTGTTACTTTTTTGGAAGTTGTAACCTTCACAAGCACCTCTAATAAACTTTAGTAAGCACTGTTGTGCGACAAATGCTCCACTTTTCTTTGTCACCCTCGTTGCATTTTTTTCCATTCCTCCTCTGCTTTCAATTACAGGAGTTTCTGCAATTGCTTTAGTAAGAGCTATGTATAAATCGCTCTGATCGAGTGCAACTGCCAAACTCTTAGAAACTGGAGTTGCTAAGAAATTAAAATCATGGAAAATTTGACCTAGTTGCTCAACTGTTAAATCTCCTGTTTTCTCAGTTGGAGCATAAATCGTCACTGGAAAAGTAAAGGAATTAACAACCTCAGTTTCTCCTTCTTCTATCAAATCCAGTGCCCCTGTTACTCTTGCTAAACCATCAAGTAGAACTCTAATATTTCTTGCTGAGAGGTCAAACTTTAAATAACCAATAGCACTGTCAATATCTTTTCCTGTTTCGTCATAGCTTTGAAAGACAGGAACGTTAACCATGCCAATAGATATGGCTGGAAATGCTCCTACCATATCTTCAGATCTGTCGCTTGCTATTCGTTTTTTAATGTATTCTGCGGTTGTTCTACTACGGTTGGCATCTGTTTTCCTTTGAAGATTTTCGTACAACTCCCTTAAGTCTGGCTGTAGTTTAGACCAATTTTTGCTGCGGGGATCGTGACCTAATAAATTGTGTATTTCTAGTGGCTTTACTGTCGTTTGAAAGACGTAAAGCTTACTACCATATTTTCCTTTGATACTAGGAACTGGAACCATTAGAGATAGTATAGTTTAACCTTGATAAATTTTAACTTTACTTTAGTAAGTATACAAGTTTTTCCTAACAGTGATACAATGAATTTAAACTTAGTATATTTAAGGAAAAGTTTGAGCTATGCTTTGTTGATAATTCAACCTTTGCTAAAAGTATATTTGCAGACTAACACTCAAAATCAAAAATCACTCACTTAAAGGAAATAATAAATTGACTCAAACTAACAAACTAAAAGCCATAGAATTATTTGCCGGAATAGGTGGTTTTCGTTTGGGAATGAAAGCTGCAAATATTGATACTATTTGGGCTAATAATATTAATAAACTTTCTTGTCAAGTTTATCAAAGTAATTTTAGTAATAGCTCCATAGTATTAGACAATATTAATCAAATTAATTCATCAGAAATTCCAGAACACGATATTTTAACGGCACGATTTCCCTGTCAACCATTTAGTCAAGCGGGTTATTTCAGTTATCAGTTATCAGTGAAACTCCGACTAAAGTCGGAGGCATCAAATACTGATTTCTCGGGAACCGTGTTAAATATTTTTTCATCCCCTTTTAAGAGGAGACTTTAGACCTCATTTTTTTGTAAAAAAATGGCAATTAGATATAAATTAAGGTGAACACTTTTTTAAGGAGTTATTGAAATAATTCAAGCTAAAAAGCCAAAATATTTTTTATTAGAAAATGTCAAAAGAATCTTGACTATGGAAAAAGACCATCATTTCCGAATTATATTAAATGCTTTTGCTTCCTTAGACTATTTTATTGAATGGCGAATTATTAACCCGATAAATTTTGGTATTCCCCAGAACCGAGACAGAATTTTTATTTTTGGTACTAGGATTAAATCTACACAAAAAACTCCCGATCTAGAAAAGCTTTCTGTATTTTTAACAGATAATGATATTGATAATTTACCTGGCAATGATAATAAGAAAATCGAAAAATATATGGAGCCTATTCTTAATTTCAGTAGTAAAAATTATTATTGGGGTATTGCTTATCAAAACAAAATGTACAGTCAATCTTTACCTTTAATGGCTGATATAAAACCCAGAAAAAAACTCAAATATATTTTGCAAGATGAATCAGAAATAAATCCACAATTTGACTTTACTTCTGATACTCTAGAAAGAATTAAACAGAGCCAAATTGTAAATAGATATTGTAATGGTGTGGAAATATTATATAACCAAGGTGGGGGAGCGCGTCTTGGCTATACAATATTTGGGATTAATGGGGTTACTTCTACATTAACCGCTTCTACTTCTAGACATTATGAAAGATATCAAGTTGGGAATAAATTTCGCCGTTTAACTAATATTGAATATGCTCGTTTAATGGGATTTCCCGATCATTGGTGTAGAGTTGCTAAAATTTACAATCAATATGCTTTATATGGTAATTCAGTTGTACCAGATTGTGTAGAATGGATTTGTCGAAGAATTGGTAAACAAAATTTTAGATTTAAGCATCAAGCTTGGCAACAATT
>NZ_JAYKGW010000161.1:0-23310 GCF_035285525.1 Okeania sp.
TCATTTCCTGCCAAGGTGTCATCACCTGCTAAACCTGCAAGAGTATCATCGCCATCACCACCATCAAAATTATCATTAAACTCACCGCCTTCTACAGAAGCATTACCTGTAACATCCTCAATATTGACTGTAACAGTGGCAGTAGCTTCCTCACTACCATCAGTAACAGTATATTCAAAAGTGTCAGTACCTGTACCAGACACTGCTGTGTATTGAACCTGAGTACCCAAATTTTTCAAAATACCATGCTCATGATTGCTCAGAGTATTAACTGATAGTTCATCTCCATCAACATCGCTGTCATTTGCTAACAAATCAATTGTTAGCACATTCCCTAAATTAGTAAACACTGGTCCATCATTCCTAGCAACAGGAGGTTCATTGACAGGAGTAATATCAAAACTGATGAACTGGGTGGCGGTATGATTTTCATCGTTGACAGTATAGGAAAAAGTACCAGCATCCCCATTAGCATTTTTCACAGGAACGAATCTGAGGTGGGTGAGTTGATCTGTGGTTAGTTGTTGACTTATAGCAACAGCGGTATTATTTCGCGAGTATATTATTTTTCCTAGTTCAGGATCGGGAATACTCTTAACAGTAATTGTGAGCTTATCTCCATCAGGATCGGTAGGAACAGGAATGTCTAACCTAATAGTCGTATCCTCATATAAGGCAATAGTTTTATCTTCTTCTACTTCTGGTGGTCTACTGAAAGGAATCACTTCTACAGTAATAACATCTGAAATAGTAGCTATCTCACTATTAGCTGTTTCAGTTGAAGTTGCTGTCACAGTTAAATCAAAAGTTAATATCTCTGTTTGTTCTGCTGTAGAAGGAATCAGAGTTAAACCATCTAATTCTTCTACAGTTAATACCCAACTACCATCATCTTGAACTGTTCCGTTAGAAAGAGTTGCTCCATCTGGTACACCAGAAATATTAATAGATAAAGTTTCGGAGTTATCAGTATCTACTAAACTAGAAGTAATACCTAGTGAAATGTCTTCATCTTGTTTGCCAGAAACAGAATTATTCGATATTTCTAAGTTAGGAGTATCAGCAACAGGAGTAACATTAATAGTCACGTTCGCTGTACTGGTTGATCCTGATGTGTCAGTTACAGTATAGGTAAAAGTTTCTGTACCACTGAAATTTTCATCAGGTGTGTAAATGAAACTATCATCTGTTTCTAATAAAGTTCCATTGTTGGTATTGTCCACAAAATCGGTAATTGTCAGTTTATCCCTATCTAGGTCTGTATCATTTGCCAACAACTTACGTTTATTAATGCCGATCGCCGTATCTTCGTTAGTTTCAACTTCATCATTATTTGCTACAGGACGACTATTGAGAGAAGAAAGAGAAATATCCCTAGCCTCTACTTCAACCCTTTCATCAATAATCCTCACTATATCATTCTCTTGCTGCAACCGTCTCACATCCTCCGAACTCAAAACATCACCGCGAACCAACGCTGCAAACCACTCACCCTCATCTCCTGGAGTATCTATTCTATTCAACTCCCAGTCAACTAAATGTCCGAACTCCTCTACCAATACATTCGCAACTTTCAGAGAACCCTGATTAATTAAACTATCCGCCAAATAAACCTCACCAGTCAGAGACTCAAACCCACCCGCAGCACCATTCATTTGTTCTACTGATACAACATTGATCGGCGGTAAGTCCTCACCCCTTACCAATGATTCAATAATTGTTCGTCCCAAATCAACATTAGCAGACTCGCTAAAGACAGTTAACATATCCGTCTCAAAAGTTGCAGAGTCAGCAAAGTCAGCTAAATTATGCTGAACTTCAATCAACGCCTTTTTAATTATCCCCACTGCCATCAGTGGTTCTACTTCTACCTGCCCCTGAAAAAATATAGATGGGACAGCATTGACTTGTTCTTGCCCAAAAGTGGACATTATATTGAGCAATTCGATGTTATCTGTCACGGTTGTCCCTCCAGTAGATTGATATTTTGGAAATTGTTGCCAGTCATGCTACCACAATATAGGGCACATTGCTATATTTACACATTATTTTTTGTACGCCTTTTCTAGACAACACTTTAAGGTGGACACTGTAAATACCTAAGCGCTCATTGCTATAGATTAACTTACTTAGAAACCGGGTTGGTTTGGAATGTCACACCATACTAACGTCTACTTCCCACAAACCCGGTTTCTCATAACACTTCTATTGCCAACGGATTTGATATTAGACAGAATCAGGATCGATCCCTAACTCTTTTAGTTTAGCAGCTAGACGTTCAGCACGTTGCTGTTGTTCTTCAGCACGTTGATGTTGTTGTTCGCCAAAGTCTAATACCAAGTTTCCTTGCTGGTCATAAAATCGTAACCATACTGCCGACTCATCTCGAATAGTTCCTTCCCAAGTACCTAACCATAACCCTAATTTATCGCACCACAACCATCCCTTATCATTTGGCTGTAACTCCTGATATTGATAATTTTTCAGATGCCATCCCTGTAATGATTTCGGGTCAAATGGATTAAAAATAAAATAATTTGTCGATAAATTTGGTCCTATTGAAATTCCTGAAAAAATACGCCAATAATTAGGAATTAACAATCAAACTAAGTTATCCTTAAAAATTGAAAATGCTAAATAATTTTCCTTCTTAATTTCACCATAAAAAATCCATCCATTTGTTCTCTATGAGGCCAAATTTTTATCCATCCTTCCGCACAAGATGAAACCATAAAGTCAACGTTTGGCTTTTCAATTTCCCACTCAGAATTATTAGTCAAAAATTCTTCAATAATTTCCTCGTTTTCTAAAGGATAAATTGTGCAAGTTGCATATACTAAAACACCTCCTGGCTTCACCCATTTAGCCGCAGTTTCTAACAATTCACTCTGAAGTTTTGCTAATTCTTGAATATTCTCTAAAGTTTGTCTCCACCTCGCATCTGCCCGACGGTGTAATGTTCCTAAACCAGAACAAGGTACGTCTAATAAAACTCGGTCTGCCTGATTAATAAATTGTGGTAAATTTCGACTATCACCTGTAGAAATAGAAATAGAATTTAACTGCAATCTTTCGGCATTTTGCTCTAACTTTTTCAGTCGAGAAGCAGTTTTATCAATACCAAAAACTTTACCATTATCTCCCATTAATTCTGCTATATGAGTTGTCTTGCCTCCAGGAGCAGCACAAGCATCAATTATTATTTCTCCTGGTTGAGGATTTAATAAATAACTAACTAATTGAGCGCTACTATCTTGAATTGACCACCAACCTTGGTTATAACCTGGTAATTTTTGTATTTGTCCGATGGCTCCAGTTAATCTTAATGCTTGGGGAAGTTGGGAAATTCTGCTAACTGAAATACCTGTATTTTTCAGAGCTGTTTCTACTTCTTCTAAAGAGGTTTTGAGGGGATTAATTCTTAAATCAATACTTGGAGATTTATTGAACCAAGCACATAATTTTTCAGCTTCATTTAAACCTAATTTTTCTATCCAATATGCAATTATCCAGTCAGGAAAACTATAGGATATTCCTAATTTTTTCACTGGATTTTTAGGTAGATTTATTGTCAAGTCGCGCCGAATATATTCTCGGAGTAAACCATTAACAAAACCAGCTAATTTAGCAAACTTATTTTGTTTAGCTAACTCAACCGTTGTATCAACTGCTGCCGATTCTGGAATTTGTTCTAAATAAGATAATTGATATAAACCAATATGGAGAATTAGGCGTAAATCTGGGTGTTGTTGATGAGACTTCTTTTTAGCTAATTCGTCGATAATAGCATCAAGCGATCGCTGTCTTCTGACACAACCATAAACTAATTCTGTAACTAATCGACGGTTAGCATCAATTAAGTCATTTTTTCTGAGATATTTATCTAAAGCAAAATCAGCAAAAGCTTGTTTTCGATATATTTCTTGGAGGATGATTAAAGTTAATTGACGTGGGTTATTATTCACTGAAATTAATTCGCAAAAATCTAGGTTTTTTTATATTTTGACGATAATTATAGCATGATTTGGAGTTATATCAAATGCGGTAGGATGCGGTGTAAAAAGAATGTGGAAAAGGAGTGAAGTGTCGAGAGTATAGGGAGATTTGGTAATGATTGAAAATAGAACATTTTTTTCTACCGACCTAACCGGATAGTTACTATGTCGAAGTCATTGCGACGGTCACTTCGTGGAAGGAAGCAATCTCTTAAAACCTTGAGATTGCTTGCTATCGTCGATAGGGGCAAATGTTCAATTGGATTCTTTTTTTTAAGAGAAAATATAACAATTTATTTGGGTGAGGAAAAAACCCAAAGAACCAGCTAAAAATTAACAACCTGAAAATTGCTATAATGAATAAAAAAATCAGGATAAATTATGATGAATTTTAAATTGACTAATCAAACAAAAAATACCACTAAATTAAATTATCGAGTGTTGATTGAACCTATAAAATTATTTTATAAAACCAAACAAAAACCACTTGATATTCTCTATTGTTTGATCACAAAAACAAGCAGAATATTATTCCGCAGTGCCATGGCGATCGCTCTCTTAGGAACTGTAAGTTGTGTCACCAAAGTTGAACTTGAATCTTCCAGTGTTGCTCAGGAGAAAAACAAACCCACTGTAAATTCAACTGTAAATTCATCCGTCTCCAATACTGAAAATATCGCCTCCACTTCAGGTTATCAAAAAATAACTGTAGTCGAAAATCTCGAACATCCCTGGGGTATGGCCTGGTTGCCCGATGGAGCAATCCTCATTACCGAAAGACCAGGGCGGTTGCGTATTGTTCGTAATGGGATTTTAGACCCCACTCCCATTGCCGGAGTTCCTCCAGTTTTTGCAGTCAGTCAAGGTGGTTTATTAGATATCTCAGTTCACCCACGCTTTGCAGAAAATCGTTGGATATATTTAACCTATTCCCACGGCGATCACTCCGCCAACCGCACTCGCATTGCCCGCGCTCGACTGGAGAATAATACTCTGGGAAATTTAAAGGTAATCTTTGAAGTTTCCCAAACCAAACCAGGGGCACAACATTTTGGATCGCGGATGGTTTGGTTGCCAGACGGAACTCTGGTGGCAAACATTGGTGATGGTGGCAACCCACCTATTGAGTTTAATGGTGAATTTATCCGCCAACAAGCTCAAAACCGCAATAGTCACTTGGGGAAAACAATCAGATTAAATGACGATGGTTCCATACCTGCCAATAATCCTTTTGCTAACGCTACAGATGCCAAACCTGCTGTCTGGAGTTATGGTCATCGCAATATTCAGGGAATGACATTAGATCCGACAAAAAATAGAATCTGGGCAACTGAACATGGTTCCAGAGGTGGTGACGAACTAAATTTAATTGAAGCCGGCGAAAACTATGGTTGGCCTGTAGTTACCCACAGTCGAGAATATTCGGGAGGACTCATTTCCCCCGAAACATCTCGCCCTGGTTTGATAGACCCCAAAGTGATCTGGACTCCTTCCATAGCTCCCTCTGGTTTAGCTTTTTATAACGGCGATCGCTTTCCCCAATGGCGAGGAAATTTGTTTGCAGGTGGGTTAGTTTCCCAAGATGTTCGTCGCATTGAGTTAGATGCAGCAGGTAATGTTATCGGTCAACATTCTATTCCGGTTGGTCAGAGAGTTCGGGATGTGCGACAAGGACCTGATGGACTATTGTATATTCTCACTGATCGAACAAACGGACAGTTAATTAGGTTGGAACCATCAGGTAATGAATAACGAATAATTACAGGATTTACGCAGCGACCCTAGATATAGTGCTTAAAACTATTGCACAATCGTTTTTTAACTCTATATATAGTACCTTTGCGTAAGTCCTGAATTATAGCGCTGTGCGCAGGGAACACTTAACTGGGAATGGGGAACAGGGAGAATAAATTGCTTATAATATAAGGTTTTGAGCGGCTTGGACACCTCCTACAATTTGTAAATATACCAGCGCACATTGCTATTATAATTAATAATGAATATAGGACTTACGCAAAATCTCAATTTTTACACCACCTGTAGGGGCGTTTCATGTCGCGGAGCGCGATACGGCAGTTCGCCCCTACTAAGGATAGTGGTTCTGCGTAAGTCCTGTGAATATAGGACTAAAGCCATGAGGTAGGAAAAACAGGGGTTTGAGATTGCTTCCCGACCGTCGTATCGGACGAAAATACGTTGCAGTTGCGTAAATTTTATTTTCAATTTCTGGAGTTGGGGGAATATTTTCTAATTCTTCAGGACTAAAGCCACGCGAACCCAGAAACCCGGTACGAGCGTAGATTATTACTGTTCAAAACAACGATTTATCCTAGAAAACGGGTTCCTCCCTTGTAAGTCCTGGTCTTGAATAGTGATTTGTACAGGACTTACGCAGAAACTGGGTCGATCAACAAAATCTCGTGATTTGAACTGAACCCAGAAACCGGGTTCCTCCCTTGTAAGTCCTATTGTAATTTGTCTCTAGGGATTTCTAATTGATAGCGATCGCTTTGGGAAGAAAAACCTAACCCCCCAACCCCCTTCCCTGCGAGGGAAGGGGGAGAAAGAAATAATATCAAATCTGCTTAATTGCACATAAAATATGATATATGTTTGTAATTTAAGAAATTACTTCAATCCCCCATCTCCCCATCTCCCCATCACCCCATCCCCTCCAACTATATAATAAGTATTCAACCGGATTTGATATAATACCATCAGAAACCGGGTTTGTTTTAAATCCCCCACTGTATAACATCTAGCTCTCACAAACCTGGTTTCTTATATTACTCCGATTTATCGGGAACCGTAGCTAGCGGATTTGATATTAGAAGGAATTAAATATTAACTCAAATGGGTTTTATAGTCGTGTTGCTATAACTTCAATTTCTACCAACCAACCAGGATTAGCTAATCCAGCAACCTGCATAACAGAGCGAGCTGGTAATTTTGGTTGTTCCTCAGTTCCAAAAAATTGTGTGTATCCCTTCATAAATCCCCTAAAATCAAGGCGTCTGTCTAGTGCCGGATCGCCAACCAAAAAGACCTGCATTTTCACCACATCTCCTAGAGTTAAGTCTAAATCCTCTAGGATATTCTGAATGCGTTTGAGAACTTCAACAGTTTGAGTTTCAGTATCTCCGAAGGCAGCTATTGTCGTTTTATCAGCTTGATCATTTACAATAGGAGGAACTTGACCACTCAGATAAACCTGTTTAGCACTAGAAGGAACTTCTACAGCTCTGGCGATCGGAAAACTAGAACCAGGAATGGGATGTCGAATAATCACATCGTCTATAGCTTGGGTTCTAGACAAAGTTAGTAAAGGTAAAATAACAGCTAAAAAAACAATGATAGCTTTAGACCAAAGTTTTCTCATGTCAAACTGACCAAGTGTAGATAGTATTGTATTTTTCTTCATTTTCATTATTTATACCTATCAGGACTTACGCAGATGAACCCAGAAACCCGGTTTCTCCTAGACTTCATATTGCTTAAAACAACGATTTATCCTAGAAGCCGGGTTCCTCCCGTGTAAGTCCTACCTATTTAGGATTGCTATATTGAACAATATCTATTGTTACATAATGTTTGGAGAATACAGCACTTGCCGTTACCTGTAATATCAAATCCAATAAAAAACCAGAGAAACCGGGTTTTTCGGATAAATCGTTGTTTTTAACAATCAACATTGACAAAAAAATCGGTTTCTAGGTTTACATGGCTTTAGTCCTGAGTAATATCATTAACAATTTTATGGGCTGACAAAATAGCTCCCTCCTGCCATCCAGTTAAATAACTCAGATGTTCTCCAGCAAAGTAGACATTTCGATCAGGTTGATTCAAAACTAAATAGGCTTTTTTCCTGCTATCTTCCTGCCAGCTCATCCAACCTCCTTCGCTGTAGGGGACTTTTCCCCAAGCTATGGAACAACCATTTGCTACAGATATTTCCTGATTATAACCTGGGTGAATCTTTTTCCCTTCTAAAATAGCTAAGGATAGTCGTTGATTAGATGTCATCTGTTCCCAACGTTTGGAAATATCATTATTCCAAATGTAAGCACCAACAATAATCCCTTGAGAACTATGAAAATTGGTCGATGGATACCAAATTTGAATAATATCTCCCTCTGTCCATGAAATACCACCGTAGATATTATCGTCTTCTTCCCAAAATCGACGATTGCTCTGAAATCCTACTTTAACTGCGCGGTTATAGGAGGAGCCTCCTTCTGCAATCGCAGCTTGATGTTCTGCTGAAAAATCAGCTTTAATATTTTTCAATACAGAGAGAGGAATAGTACAAATTGCCAAATTACCATCAACAGACTGATATTGATTACTTTGGCGATCGCGATATATGACTTGCACTGCATGAGCTTTCTGTCTAATTTCAGTAACTTCAGCGTTATAGCGAATCAGTCTACCCACTCTCTGCTCAAAAGCTTTTGCTATGGCATCCATTCCACCTACTGGTTGCAGCATGGTAGCAGCTTGTTGATAACTTTCACCAAAGTGCATTTTGTTTTGCCAGAAACCAGAGTCTAGTAATTCAGATAATGCTAAAGGCTGGTGTTTGACACCATTGTTTAGTCCTGCACCAGGAGGAATTTCATATCCAGCTCTACGAGAACCTACATATTCCCCTTTTGAGTTTAAATCACCAAATCGTCTGACAAATTCTAACAGACGTTCTTGCTCTTCTGGAGATACATCTTGATCCAAGCCATTAATACCAATAGTTTTAGTTAGTAACTCAGCAATGTAGCCTCTGCTATCATTTATGACACGTCGGTTATTGACGGGATACCCTCCAAAAGCTCGATCATCCTGAAAGTAGGCTGCCCGATTTTCATTGACTATCACCTCCAGTGGTACGCCAAACTCTTTGCAGTAGCCCAACAAATTTTTGTGATGGTGAGGTATACGAGCAGGCCCTACATTGAAATAGAGAGATTTATTATTATCGAATGGGCATTTTTCTAACCGTTGACTTTGGCCGTGAACTTCATTAATGATATCATTATGGCGCAAAGTCCAACAACGACCACCAGCTCGATTCCGAGCTTCTAACAAAGTACATTCATATCCAGCTTTTGTCAACTCATAGGCAGCGGTCATCCCAGAAATTCCAGCTCCCAAAATGATCACTTTAATTCCAGTACCGGTTTTAGCAACAAGTTTAGGTCGATTGGTTGTTTGAGCATTAGTCGTTCTCCAACCCATGGCATGGAGAGACATCAGAACTGCGGTTGTTCCACCAGCTCGACTTAATAAGTTAAATAGTGTCCGTCGTTTCATTAGTTAATTTGATTAGTTTTTGATCGGATGTTTCTATGTAACCATTCATAGGACTTACGCAGCGCTCCTACATATAGTGCTTCAAACCCCATACGCAATAGTTTTTTAACTATACATATACAGCACTTACGCATGAATGCTATTAGTAGGTTACGTTAACGTCAGTTTAACGCACCGATACGCTATATATAGTCCCTTTGCGTAAGTCCTGATTCAGCTATTAGCTATCAGCTCTCAGAACTACCAAGGGTTGAAATCCTTGGCTCATAGTTCAAGTCATTTGAAAGATGACTATAATGTTATCAGGACTTACGCGAAATATCAAACCATGCACCATCTGATGAGGAAGTGAGGAAAATTGCTGTTGGTTAAGTAAGTAGTGGGAGCATCCTGCTCCCATGTTTAATGTTAAATCTTGTTCCCATGTTTAATGTTAAATCTTGTTCCCATGTTTAATGTTAAATCTTGTTCCCATGTTTCATGTCAAATCTTGTTCCCATGTTTCATGTCAAATCTTGTTCCGATGTTTAATGTCAAATCTTGTTCCCATGTTTCATGTCAAATCTTGTTCTTGTGATAGCATTATTTTTTTCAAATTGCTATGGGTTGGAAACTTCTAAAATGTTAACTTTTGACTTTTATTTTTTAATCTAACTGTTTTCCCCCAATATCGCTAAGTGGAAGAGTTGCAGCCAAAGGGATTCGCAACTCTTCCACCATTTCCTGTATTTCCAATGGTGGAGGAGTGGTCAAGCTAGATATAACTAAAGTCACCACAAAATTCAATAACATTCCTACTGCACCAATACCCTGATCGGAGATGCCAAAAAACCATGTTGGCATTCCATAGAATCTGATACCAATAATATAGATAGTTGTAAACACTAAACCAACTATCATACCACTGACCGCTCCTTCCCGGTTAGTGCGTTTATCAAAAACTCCCAAAATAATTGCGGGGAAAAAAGTACCAGCAGCAACACCAACTCCCAAAGTTGCTATTTCAATTACAAAACCGGGAGGATTGATGCCGAAATAACCAGCAAAGGCGATCGCTAAAATTATCATTATTCTACCTACTATTAATCTTTGTGATTCTGATGCTTTTGGGTTTATTAGGCAGTAATAAACATCGTGAGCAATAGCACTAGAAATTACTAATAACAAACCGGATGCAGTAGATAAAGCAGCAGCTAATCCTCCTGTTGCCACTAATGCAATGAGCCAAGGAGAAAGTTTAGCTACTTCTGGCGTTGAGAGACTGATAATATCTGGATCGAGAATGATTTCATTAGTCTCTGTATCTGGAGTTAACTGCAAATAACCATCATTATTTTTATCTGTAAATTCTAATAAACCTGTATTTTGCCACTTTCTTGCCCAGTCTAACTGTTGCACTTCCTCTACAGTTTTGTTGTGTAAATTATCAATTAAGTTGTATCGTGCAGTAGCAGCTAAAGCAGGAATAGTTGTGGAAAAAATGGCAATGAATAATAATGCCCAAGCTACAGAATATCTGGCTGCTGTCACGTTGGGTACAGTATAGAAACGAACAATAACGTGGGGTAAACTAGCAAGACCAACCATGCCGGAAATAGTGATGAATAAAACATCTAGCATACTTCTTTGGGTGAAAGCAGCAGTATATTCGGGAAAACCTAAATCAACCTGAACTTGATTCAATTTTTCTATGATATCACTAAAAGTAAAAGCGAGTTGTGGGATGGGAATATTTGTGAGAATATTGCAAATAGCAATAACTGGTGCTAAGTAAGCAACAATCAGTATAAAATATTGAACAACTTGAGTCCAAGTAATACCTTTCATTCCTCCGAGGATGGCAAAGAAAGCAACTATAATCATGCCAATGATGACACCAGTTTCAATGGGTACTTGCAAAAACCGACTGAAGACAATACCCACACCACGCATTTGTCCGACAACAAAAGTTATAGAGATAATGAGAACCCCAATAACTGCAATGATGCGAGCAATATTTGAATGGTAGCGATCGCCGATAAAATCTGGCAAAGTATATTTACCGAATTTTCGTAGATATGGAGCTAACAGCAAACCTAAAAGTATATAACCTCCTGTTGCTGCTCCGACATAATAAGAACCATCATAGCCTAAAATTGAAACTGCTCCTGCTAAGGAAATAAATGAAACGGCAGACATAAAATCTGCTGCTGTGGCAGCACCATTAGCAATAGCAGGTACACCTCTATCGGCGACAAAAAAACCTTGACTATCTTGGACTCGCGATCGCCATCCGATGTAAAGGTAAAGCATTAAGGAAATAGTGACGAAGATAAGTGTCCAAGTTTCTGTGGAAGAAGGAAAAAAGAAGAAGGTCATTTCAGTTATCAGTAAACCTCTGACTTTAGCCGGAGAGTTGAAATACTTATAGGACTTACGCATGAGGTAGGAAAAACAGGGTTTTGAGATTGCTTCCCGACCGTCGTATCGGACGAAAATACGTTCCAGTTGGGTAAGTCCTGACTTAGTTAAACATTTTTTCATCCCCTTAAAAGGGAAGACACATACCCTTATTTTTTGGTAAAGGGAATAAATATTTATAGCAGGGAACAGGGAACAGTTGGAAAAGTCTTTCTGAGTCTAAGATTCATCATCAGTCCATGTCCTAATCGCCTTGTCCGTTGCTATAACAAAAAGTAGAAGAAATAAGAAGAGTAGGGACGTTCCATGGAACGTCCCTACAATATATTACAGCATATTAAGAAAGAAGGAAGAGGATATATTCGATTAGTAGACTGATACAGCTAAAATGGTGCATTAGGGAATTAGACTTTGTAGGGGCGGGTTTCATTATTAAGTTAACGAGTCTTCACCGATAAGTTGGCTAAACCCGCCTTCCATGATATCACGCACTCAACCCGCCTTCCATGATATAGCCAACTGTTCTAGGGGGCGGGTTTATATAAATCTTGGAGTAACCATGAAAATTATGGCTCAAACCCGCCCCTACGCTTTGCACTATTTTAGGTGAAACAATGCACTACCAATACCGTTCGTGCGTAAGTCCTGTAAATCTTAGAGTAGTATCAAAATTCCTGCATAAACCCGCCCCTACTATTGCACCATTTTAAGCTTGACACGCCACTACTGGACTGTTTCATCTAAAACTATGCATGAGATTTTCTCTCTTGTCTCTCCTGTCTTCCTTGTTAAAATTAGTCTAACTGTTCTTCCCCAATATCACTAATGGGAGCAGGTACAGCTATAGGCGATCGCAAATCTTCTACCATCTGTTGTATTTCTAATGGTGGAGGAGCTGTGACTCTGGAAACTACTAAAGTCACCACAAAATTCAGCACCATACCCAGAGTACCAATACCTTCAGCAGAAACGTTGAAAAACCATGTTGGCATTCCAGCAAATTTGACACCTATGATATAGATAGTAGTAAACAATAAACCCACTACCATACCAGCGATCGCTCCTTCCCGGTTAGTCCGTTTATCAAAAACACCTAAAATAATTGCCGGGAAAAAACTAGCAGCAGCTAGACCAAAAGCAAATGCTACCACCTGACCAACAAACCCTGGTGGGTTAACCCCGAAGTAACCAGCAATAGCAATAGCAAACCCTACCATGATCCGCCCTACCATTAACCTGCGCGACTCCGATGCTCCCGGATCGATCATTCGATAGTAAACATCATGGGCAATAGAACTAGAAATTACTAACAACAAACCGGATGCTGTAGACAAAGCAGCAGCTAATCCTCCTGCTGCCACTAAAGCAATAACCCAAGGAGCAAGTTTAGCTACTTCTGGAGTAGACAAAACAATAATATCCCGGTCAATTCTAATTTCATTAGTCTCTTTGTCTGGGGTTAATTGAAACCTACCATCATTATTTTTATCGGTAAATTCTAACAAACCAGTATTTTCCCACTTTTTCGCCCATTCTAAATCTTGTACTTCTTCCACAGTTTTGTTGTGTAAAGTATCAATTAAGTTATATCGAGCAAAAGTAGCTAAGGCAGGAGCAGTTGTATACAAAATAGCAATAAACAATAATGCCCAACCAGCAGAATATCTGGCTGCTCTTACATCTGGCACTGTGTAGAAGCGCACAATAACGTGAGGTAAACCAGCAGTTCCTACCATCAACGCAATAGTGATAAACAAAACATCCAGCATACTTTTGTTACTAAAAGCTGCCGTATATTCAGGAAAACCTAAGTCTACCTGAATCTGATTTAGTTTTTCCACAATATCACTAAAGGTAAAGGCAAATTGAGGAATAGGAATGTCTGTCAACAATCCAGCAATGGCAATAGCTGGAATCAGATAAGCAACAATAAGTACGGAATATTGAGCGACCTGAGTCCAAGTGATGCCTTTCATTCCACCTAAGACGGCAAAGAAGCCAACTATAATCATACCGATGACAACACCTGTGCCAATGGGAACTTGCAAAAAGCGACTGAAGACGATACCCACACCCCGCATTTGCCCAGCAACATAAGTCATAGATACAAAGATAGCAGCAATAACTGCTACAATCCGGGCAATATTCGAGTAATAGCGATCGCCTACGAAGTCAGGTACTGTATATTTGCCGAACTTCCGTAGGTATGGAGCTAGTAGCAATGCTAATAGTACATAACCACCAGTCCATCCCATGAGATAGATGGAACCATCGTAACCCAAAAAAGAAATTAACCCGGCCATAGAAATAAATGAGGCAGCAGACATCCAGTCCGCACCAGTTGCAGCACCATTCGCAATAGCAGGTACACCTTGGTCAGCAACAAAAAAGCCTTTACTATCTTTGACTCGTGAGGTCCATCCAATGTACAGATAACCCATGAAGGAAACACTCACGAAAATAAATGTCCATACTTCTGCAGCCATTTAGTCTCTCCTTTCTGTATTAGATTGTTGATTGATTTTGTCCATATTGTATTTTTTGTCAAGTTTATCCATTTGAATGGCATAAGTAAAAATTAGGATGACAAACACATAGATTGAACCTTGTTGTGCCATCCAAAAACCTAAAGGAACACCAAAGAATTGAATAGTGTTTAAAGGTTTGACTAATAAAATGCTAAAAACAATAGAAACTAAAGCCCAAACTATTAGCAAGTTTCTGATTAATGCTGTATTAGCACGCCAGTATGCTCGACGTTGTTCTTCGTTCATTTTTTAAGTTTTTGATGAAGACGATAGGTATTTTTATCAGATTTTTTATCTCAAATCTGATTAATTTAGGGATTACGCAAAAAACTGGGTTTTTCTAAGAAATCTTATGTTTGAACAATAGATATATAGGAAAAACCCGGTTTCTAGATTGGGTGTGCGTAAGTCCTATAATTTTTAGATAGTATGGCCTTTTAACCTAAAAATAAGTGGTTTGGCCGATTCCAAGTATATTATTAAAGCATTATTTGGTTTTTATAAAAAATGTAATATTAGTTATTATTTCTGTAGGTTTTGTATTGTTATGCAAACCAACCAAGAAATTAATAAACCTGGTTTCTTTGTAAATCTTAAAAATATTAATCTAGGAGTTTAGAATATTTTAAATATCTTACCTATTCCCAAAAAGTGGCAAAGTTTTTGATATGAACAAAATAGGATTGCAGTATAAAATTATAACTGATTACTCGGTATAACTTAACACGTAAGCATTCAGCTTTTGAAAGCAATAATTGACTAAGTTAGATAGCTATAGCCATAAGAAATCATTCGTGATCAAAAACAAAACTGTAGGGGTTTGGTCTCCTTTCCCCAAATGCCAAGGGATTTGGAGACCAAACCCCGCATTTATAAATATTACAACCTATTGAGAATTGCTATACCTTTTTCTTTCCTGGGGAATGTTAAACAAACAAACATAATTTTGAATTACTTTTCTGAGGTAATAAGTTAGTAATTTCTAGCTGATAGCTTATTACTGAATACTTAACCTTAAAACTTATCTAATTTTTCTAATTTCTCAAGTTATAAACTAATGAATAATATTTGGCAAATTTTAAAAAAATTACCTTGGCAAGAACTATCTTTAGTAAGTTTAATAGCTACTTTAACAGTAGTAACTTCAGAAATATTATTAATTTTCAGTCTCACTCATTTTTTGGCAATTCTGAAATCATTTAATATATTATTTTCATCTCCATTTTTTGGAGTTTTAATACCTATAGGAGTAGCAGTAGGAATGGGAGCATTAGCAGTTTGTTTATTAGAATGGTGGCAAAAACAATATTTGCTAAATAATTCTAGTCTTTGGGCATTAGTTTTATGCTTATTTATTGGTTTATTATTAAAATCTTTCCTCCCTTTTCCTTCCGTATTACTAAGTGCATCTAGAGCTTCATTAATCAGTTTGGCTATAGGAGTTTTCTGGAAAGGGCGACCTTATTGGCGACGATGAGTGTGAGAAGGGTGGTTCGTGTGGGAGGAATAATTATTCCTTAATTTTTCTATCTTATAGTTATGTAAAATCATAATTTTTTGAACCATTACCACATAAAAAATTGCGCTTTTTCACACCTGAAAAGTAGTGAAATATTTATCTATAAATACTTTTATATTTAATCAGTAAGCCCTATTTAGTTGCACTTTTTTTATCTAAAAATGCAGAAGCTTTTACAGCAAATTCCAAGTATATGAAGTACAAATATTAATAATTAAATTTTTCCAGTTTAGACATCTTACCTCCGTGGGTGTACCTGACTAATATCATGTCTGCATAATCATTTATAAAAAAAACTTTCCCCTTTAAATCTTTCTTTTCCTTTTGCTTTCTGCCCTCTCCCTTCTGCGTTCCTTTAAATTACCAAGTTACCTGATCGCTTAATTTATCTAATATTTTTGGTCCAATTCCAGATACTTGATCTAAGTCCGCTAAAGATGTAAAAGGTTTATTTTTTCTAGCTTGAATAATCCGTTCTGCTAATTTAGGTCCGACGCCAGGTAGTGTTTCTAATTCTTCAGTAGTAGCTGTATTTAGATTAATCTTATTGTTAGTATCTATTACTAAATTTTCAGTTTCTGTTAATCTATCACCACATTCTTTTTCCTGTTTCTCAACTTTTTTCATTAACCAGGATGGTATACCCATAGTTGCGGTTTGATAAAGTCTTTGAAATTCTCGGTCAAAATGAGCTGCTACTGTGGAATTTTCTATTATTAATAAAGTTTCATCATTGTTTTGATTGGCTCCTTTCGTCCAATTGTGAGAACCAGTAATTACTATGGAATTATCAATAATTCCAAATTTGTGATGGAGGCGATCGCCAGGAGGTAAATTAGATACACCTACTGTAGATATTGGTTTTTGCCAAGTCCGATTATCAACTTCATATTTACATTTATTTGCCAGAGCAATTCCCATCATATCTAATCCTTCGCTATAATAACGATAGGCAAAACCAGGATCAATTAAACCTTGAATTAAAACTCCTTGTAAAGATTTTTTTTCTAGGGTATTAACTAATGGTTGTGATGAAAATACAAAGAGGGATAAATTAATAGATTTCTGTGCTTTTTCTAATGTTTGATTGATTAAACCATTTACACTTTTTTCCCAAGGTTGACTATTAGAAATAGGAGAAAATTTTACTTCAACTTTTGTATCACCAACCAATACTTGTCTCGTCGGTCTAAATGGTTTTTTCACACCAAATTTACTATCTAGCTCGCCTCCAGGACCATCCCCCCATAAGAGATTAAATTCTTCTGCGAATAGTTCAGCTAATTCCCAACTTTCTATTTTTAAAAGATTATTAGTATTTCCTCGACTCAAAGGTTCTGAAAAATCCCCATGAATACCACTCGTAGTAAAATTAGCCGAAGTTATAATAACAGTTTTACCATCTACCACCAAAAATTTATGGTGCATCAGACCAGTACCTTTAGAACCATCAGCAGTATCATCAATTAAGGGAACTCCCGCATTACTTAAAATTATTAAAGCATCCCTACTCTTAATTTCATCTTGACTAATTTCACCATCCATGTTAATATCAGCAAGCTGAACAAATTCATTGTAGCGTCCGCGTTCCTGTTCAGACAATTGAGCTACCTGAGATGGACTTAAACTTCCCCAAGGACGATTATAAGTATTTTCAATCACAACTCGCACTTTAACCCCAGCTTGATAACGTTCGGCCAAAATTTGAGCGATCGCTGGTAAACGTAGCTCTTGAACCGCCACATCTACGGTAGAAGTAGCATCAGCAATAGTGTTAACAATTATTTCTTCAAGATTGTCTCCTAGTCGAGTTTGTTGACGTAGAGGTTCAGTATAACTAGAAGCTTGAGATTGATTGAAGTAAGACTGAATTAAAGGGTCTTGTGGGAGTGGAGATACAACAGGAACTAACTGCTCAGATTTATTTAGGCAAGCCGTTAGACTCAAAGACAATAATAAAATGTAGCCAAAACGCAGTTTAATAGAAGAAAATAGCATTGATATTTTTCAATAATTAATAATTAACAATTAATAATTAATAATTTAGGGTTTACTGATTAAATATCAAAGGATTGATGGGAAAAAGTATCAGCTTTTAGATCTTTGAGGTACAGTTCCCGAAAGATTAAAAATTAGCATTTTTTGGCTCACGGGAGGCAAAAAAATAAAGGGACGATTCATCCGAATAACTCCTCTATAACTCGCTCCAACTCTTAATTTCCCCTCCTGGGACGGGTTAGGGGTGGGTTGACTCCCTACTTCCTAAATTAGCAACATCAAGTGATTTAGCTAGAAAGCTCCTGACAAATTACCATTTGTAGTAAGGTAGAGTATAACCGATAGGTTAAATATTTATCAATATTAACTCCAATGAAATTTTAGTATGAGTTAATTTTGAACATTATTCCGCAATGGCCGATAATTTAAAGTTGTCGTTAATTCAAATTTTCTTAAAGTACAGATATTTTCTGTATTGTCCGTTTGCTATGCTATTGAGAAGTAGAAATTACAGTCAGAACTCAGAGAATCTAGCAATAACTAACTTTGCTGTCTTATGCCGAAAAGAAAAAGGACTTTTCCGTGTGGCCATAAAGGATATGGAAGAAAATGCCATCGCTGTGAACAAGAGCAAGTGGTACAGCAAAGAGTTGACGAAAAAATAGCAGAACAACGAGAAAAAAAGTTAGAGTGGGAAGCTTCCTTTGATTTTGATTTGATAGATTTGAAGGGTTTACCAGATTATGTAGTGGTTAAAGCGAGAACAATTATTTCTGGATTAAATAATAATCAAAGCTATCGAGAATTTGGAGGTAAACGACTCCGCCACAATCGTTTTATTGTGAGTATTCCTGTTACCCGAAACTATAGAATGATTTGTCAAGATTATGGGAATTTTGTTGTACCACAAAAGGTAATGTCCCATGAAGATTATAATATTTGTAAACCTAAGTAATAATTAATAATTAACAATTAATTATTACTTCTTCTGAGGAACTAAAATAATTTGTGAGAAAAAACTGTACGGGTTTGGTTTCCAAATCCTTTGACGGGTTTGGATACCAAACCCCTACGGTCAAAATTTAATTAGCAAACCTTAATTATCAAAAAGATAATCACGGAATAATTAACAATTAATAATTAATAATTACTTCTTCTGAGGAACTAAAACAATTTGTGAGAAAAAACTGTAAGGGTTTGGTTTCCAAATCCCTACGTTGAAAATTTAATTAGCAAACCTTAATTATTAAAAAGGTTATCCAGAAAGCTTATTTGGTTTGTATTAACTTAATAGTTGAAGTCTCCTTTTCTGATTACTTTCTCTGTAACTTCCTTAACTACTCCTTGCTCCCTAAAATAAACAAAAAAGATGCAAATCTATTTAGACTATAGCGCTACAACACCAACAAGGCCAGAAGCGATCGCTACTATGCAGCAAGTTTTGACTCAACAATGGGGTAATCCATCTAGTTTACATACATGGGGTCAAAGATCGGCAACTTTAGTGGAAATAGCCAGAATAAAAGTAGCGAATCTCATCAATACAGTGCCAGAATCAATTATTTTTACTTCTGGAGGAACTGAAGCTGATAATATGGCAATAATGGGCGTAACCCGTTGCTATGAAAAACCTCAACATATAATAATTTCTAGTGTGGAACATTCTGCGATTTCGGAACCAGTAAAAATCCTAGAAAACTGGGGTTGGCAAGTGACAAGATTACCTGTTAATCGACAAGGAAGGGTAGACCCCCAACAACTACAAACTGCATTACAATCGAATACAGTCTTAGTCTCCATAATTTATGGTCAAAGTGAAGTTGGCACTCTCCAACCTATTGCAGAATTAGGTAATATTTGTCGTTCTCATGGGGTTTTATTTCATACTGATGCAGTTCAGGTGGTGGGACGTTTACCAGTAGATGTACAAAAATTGCCTGTAGATTTGTTGTCTTTATCTAGTCATAAAATTTATGGTCCTCAAGGTGCAGGGGCGCTTTATTTGAGAAAGGGTGTGGAGTTAGTTCCTTTGTTGGGTGGTGGAGGCCAAGAAATGAAGTTACGTTCTGGTACTCAAGCAGTGGCAGCGATCGCTGGTTTTGGTGTGGCAGCAGAATTAGCTAATGCAGAAATGGCTACAGAAACATCAAGGTTGAGTAGTTTACGCGATCGCTTATTTGCCCAAATGGCAGATCACCCTTATGTAATTTCTACTGGCGATCGCTTATATAGATTACCTCATCATGTTAGTTTTTGTATTGTGTCTCCTGAAGGTGAAGCAGATAATCAGGTGACTGGTAAAACTTTAGTCCGACAATTGAACTTAGCTGGAATTGGTATTAGTGCAGGTTCTGCTTGTCATAGTGGTAAAATAACTCCGAGTCCGATATTACTAGCAATGGGATATTCGGAAGATGCTGCTATTAGAGGTATTCGTTTAACATTGGGAAGGGAAACAACGGAAGTTGATATCGACTGGACGGCGATGGTATTGAAGCAAATTTTAGAAAGATTAATACATTTCAGTTATCAGTTATCAGTTATCAGTAAAGAGGCAATAGGGAATAGGCAATAGAAAGAAATAATCGATGATTTTTGTGCGAGAATTGATTTGATTTTTTATTTATGAAAATGTCTAATTGTGATTAGGTAACATATTAGTTATTAGTAGATATCTTCAGAAAATAGGGAATAGGCAATAGGAAGAAATAATCGATGATTTTTGCGCGAGAATTGATTTGATTTTTTATTTCTGGAAATGTCTAATTGTGATTAGGTAATAGGAAAAATCAAGATCTTGAGAAATTGTATAAGAATTTGGCAATTTTTAATTGCCAATAAATATCTGGAATAGCGAATATAAAAGCCTTTCAATACGAAAAAAGCAATAACTCTGTAGGGAAGTTGCATAACAAAAATGCGAACGTCCCTACCTTGGTAAAAAGACTTTTTTAGTAAACCCTAATTATGATAGAGCAATCCTAAATAGGTTGCGACAAATCAAAAAGTAGATCAAAAACTGATTTATTGGGAACCTTAACTATTACCTGTTCCCACATATCTAGTGTTCCCTGTTCCCTATTTCCAAGAAATTATAAAAACATTGTATAATTTCAGCAGCAACTTTCAACTGGAACTAAAATTAATATAGAAAAATTATCAATGACCAAAAAATAAGGTCTTAAGACTCCTCTTTTAAGAGGATAAAAAAAATAAACTTCAGTATTTCAAGCCTCTTGATTCCAGGAGGAACTGATAACTGAAATGATTTGTAATTTTAAATTTCGGAGTAGATAAATTGAGAGATCAACAACAAAGCTTACAAACATTAATATTAGCAACTGCATTATCTGTAATATTGCTAATTGGTTTCAATTCTTTTGTAATTATTAATCCTGGTCAAGCAGGTGTTTTAAGTATCTTAGGTAAGGCTAGAGATGGAGCTTTATTAGAAGGAATTCATTTTAAACCTCCTCTGATTTCCCAAGTTGATGTATATGATGTGACTGTACAAAAATTTGAAGTTCCTGGTCAAAGTTCCACTAAAGATTTACAAGAATTATCTGCTAGTTTTGCTATTAACTTTCGTTTAGATCCATTGCAAGTAGTTAAAATTAGAAGGGAACAAGGTACTCTCCAAAATTTGGTGGCTAAAGTAATTGCACCACAAACTCAAGAATCTTTTAAAATTGCTGCTGCGAGAAGAACTGTTGAAGAAGCTATTACCAAAAGGGAAGAATTAAAATCAGATTTTGATACTGCTTTAGGTGAGCGGTTGGATAAATATGGCATCATTGTGTTAGATACTAGCGTGATTGATTTAACTTTTTCTCCTGAATTTGCTAGAGCAGTTGAAGATAAACAAATTGCTGAACAAAAAGCACAACGAGCAGTATATATTGCACGAGAAGCAGAGCAAGAAGCTGAGGCAGAAATTAATCGTGCTAAGGGTAAAGCAGAAGCTCAAAAATTATTAGCTGAAACTTTAAAAGCACAAGGTGGTGAGTTGGTTTTACAGAAGGAAGCTATTGAAGCTTGGAGACAAGGTGGTTCTCAAATGCCTAGAGTTTTAATTATGAATGGTGAAAAATCTCAGGGAGTTCCTTTTATTTTCAATCTGAATAATGATGAAAATATGTAGTTAAAAATAAGGAAGAAAGAAGAAGGAAGAAGTTTTTGTTTGTAGTGTGACTCTAGCCCTTAGATTAATATTAGGGCTAGAGTAATATTATGAGCCTAATTATAATTTTTTTTACTGAATTTAAAACTTACAGCGCTTTTCAAATGAATGAACCACATCATCATCACCAAAATCTTGTAGGGACGTTGCATAAGGGCGTCCCTACTGTGGTTTACTGAAATGAAAACCGCTGTAACTAAATAATACTAAACAATAGATAATATTGAATAAAGCCAACCAACTTAAAGCCATAGAATTATTTGCCGGAATAGGTGGTTTTTGTTTAGGAATGAAAGCTGCAAATATTAATACTATTTGGGCTAATGATATTAATGAACTTTGTTGTCAAGTTTATCAGAGTAATTTTGGTAGTAGTTCAATAGTATTAGGTGATATTAATCAAATTAATTTATCAGAAATTCCAGAACACGATATTTTAACTGCTGGTTTTCCCTGTCAACCATTCAGTCAAGCAGGTAAAAAAATGGGGATTAGAGATAAGTTAAGAGGCACAGTTTTTCAACGCATTGTCGAAATAATTCAAGCTAAAAAACCCCAATATTTTTTATTAGAAAATGTCAAAAGAATTCTAACTATGGAAAAGGGGTATCATTTCCGAATAATTTTAAATTCTCTTGCCAGCTTAGATTATTTTATTGAATGGCGAATTATTAATACAATAAATTTTGGTATTCCCCAAAATAGAGATAGAATTTTTATTTTTGGCACTCGCATGATTAAATCAAAACACAAGATGCCTGATTTAGAAAAATTATCTTTATTTTTAACAGATAATGACGTGGAAAGTTTATCCTGCCATGAAAATAGCGATATAGAAAAATCTATGGAATCTATTATTAATGGAAGTAGCAAAAACTATAACTGGGGTATTTCCTATAAAAATAAAATGTATAGTCAACCTTTGCCTTTAATGTTTGACATCAAACCCAGAAAAAAACTTAAAGATATTCTACAAGATGAATCAGAAGTAAATCCACAATTTGATTTTACTGCGGACACTATTGAAAGAATTAAACAAAGTAAAATTGTCAATAGATATTGTAACGGTGTAGAAATATTATATAACCAAGGTGGAGGAGCGCGTTTAGGGTATACAATATTTGGGATTAATGGCGTTACTTCCACATTAACTGCTTCTACTTCTAGACATTATGAAAGATATCAAGTTGGGAATAAATTTCGCCGTTTAACTAATATTGAATATGCTCGTTTAATGGGATTTCCCGATCATTGGTGTCGAGTTGCTAAAATTTACAATCAATATGCTTTATATGGTAATTCAGTTGTACCAGATTGTGTAGAATGGATTTGTCGAAGAATTGGTAAACAAAATTTTAGATTTAAGCATCAAGCTTGGCAACAATT
>NZ_JAYKGW010000162.1:0-79352 GCF_035285525.1 Okeania sp.
CCAACCTACATCTATGAAAGTGTAATTTAGAACAAAAACAATTTCGGAATTCTCAGGAAATAGCAGAATATAAATTATCCCAATTTTTTACTTTATCATTAACCGAATTTTCATAACTAATAGGATATTTTTTGACATAGAAGTCCTTTAATGTTGGGTTTCGTTCCTCAACCCAACCTACATCTAACTTTTGACTTTTGGATTTTGACTTTTAACTTCATTATTGAGAGTTCTAAAATCAAAATCTTCTACCTGAGGATGACAAGAAACACAACCCTTAATATTTAATTTTTGAGGAAGTTTTACTTCTGGATGAAGCGCCTGAAAATAACGAGAACGAAATATTCTGTAAGGTATTCTTTCTTCTTTTGGAGATTTGCGACGAGAAGATACTTGTAAATAATTCCAAATAAGTTGACGAGGTGGATCTACAAGAGGAGGAAGTTGTACACCATAGTGTTGAGAATCCTGGATAATTATGCGCCAACTTTCAGTAGGTAGAACTTGAGGTGGTACAGCAACATGACAAGTAACACAATTCTCCAAATATAATGATAATCCTAATTGATGACTTTGGGGAACCACATCAACATTACTAATTAATTCCGAATCAACCTGTGAAATAGTAATTGCAGTAGAAATTTTCCCCATCATCCAACCACAAGTCGAACAAAAAAATATAAGTAGTAACAGCAAAACAATATCTGGTCGTTTTCTACGTTTATTTCTGAGATTAGCTCTTGACATGAAAATAATCCCTGTGTATTCTAGGAATAATTTTTAATTTTAAGTGCTTATGCCAAATTAATTGTACATTACTATTATATATCTCCAATCTGATCCAGAAATTATCAATTCTTTCTTCCTGTTCCCTATTCCCTCCCTCAACTAGGAAATTCCTAAAAGCACGACTACTTAACTTAAATAATCGGAATTGTCATACCTTCTTTTGCAACTAACCCATTGGGAAATTGTAATTGGAGATCCTTTTGAACTCCATCCAAGAAATCATCATTATGAGCAGGGTCATGCTGAAACATAACTACTTGTTTCACTCCTGCCTTTTTAGCTATCTCTACCCCTACCTCCCAAGTAGAATGTCCCCAACCGATTTTTGGGAATTTAATATCATAATACTCTTTATTTGTGTAAGTAGCATCATAGATTAAAAGGTCGGCATGACGAGCTAGATGCAGCACATTTTCATCAAAACAGTCTTCATAATGTTCTGTATCTGGACAATAAACTACACTTTTACCATTCCAACAAACTCTATATCCAATAGCAAAATTTGGGTGATTTAGGGGAGTTGTTTCAATCTTAATACCATCAACCTCAAGTACATCTCCTTCCCTAAAATTATAAAATTTCATCTCAGAACCCATTAACTTTAAAGGAATAGGAAAGTTAGGGTTTACCATTTGATCGGATAAAGATTCCTTAATTGTAGTACCATCAGGTGCTATGGCTCCGTATATGTGAAATTTATTGATAGGTACAAATGCAGGTACAAAAAATGGGAAACCTTGAATATGGTCCCAGTGAGTATGACTAAAAAATAAATGAGCTTCTACTGGCATTTGTTTGAGTAGGTTTAGACCCAAAACTCTTAGACCCGTCCCTCCATCAAAAATCAAACGTTTTGCCCCTACACGCATTTCTACACAAGAGGTATTACCACCATAGCGAACAGTGCTGTTACCGGGAGTAGGGATACTACCTCGCACACCCCAAAATTCAACAACAAAGTCGGTTGACAAGGTATTTGACTCAGTAGTTTGCTCCTCAGACGATATTGGGGATGACGACTCTAAAGATGGCATATTTCTGTGTTTCAGAATTTACTGCTAGTACAAATCTGTGTAAAATTCTTTAATCTTTAATTTAGCTCATTCTAGCCAAATGAGCTAATACTTACTGTGCAAGCATTCAGCTATCAGCTATCATTATTAACTTTAAGGAAAAAGCAATAAGTTAGATTCCCAAGAATTATATGGATAATGGATAATTACCTCATTTGTGGAAAAGCTGAATGCTTACCTTATTGTTAGTATATAAAGCTTACATTAATACATTATATTGATCGGAAAATTTTTATTCCCAGCTAGAAATAACTTATTTTTCTGTATTGATAGCTTCTAAACTTTAGAAAAACTTATTCTATAGCTAAATCTCTCTATCTATAACAATAATTTTTATGAAAGCTGAAGAAATCTCAATTAAACTAGAAAAATTATACTTGGTTCAACTTAAAGAAAAAATCTTAAAATGGCTCTCAGCTAATGTTCCTACTTCTAGAATTAGACATATTCTCAGAGTAGAAAAAATGGCAGATGAACTAGCCAACTATCATAACCTAAACCAAGAAAAAGCTAAATTGGCAGGATTAATGCACGACCTTGCCAAATATTTTCCCCCCGAAAGTCTATTGCAAATCTCTCAGTCAGAAGGATTAGAAATAGACTCAATATTAACAGTTTGCCCTCACTTGCTCCATGCAAATGTTAGTGCAATTGTGGCCAAAAAAGAATTTGGCATAGAAGATACAGAAATTTTAGCAGCGATCGCTAACCATACATTAGGTTCTCCAGCTATGAATCAGCTGAGTTCCATAGTTTTCCTAGCAGATACTTTGGAACCGGGTAGAGGCAAAACCCATGAACTAGAGCATTTGAGACAAATAGCTCAAAAAAATCTCGACCAAGCAGTTTGGCTGACCTGTGATTATACTATAAAACACCTGCTGAACTTAAATAGTTTGATTCACCCAAGAATTTTATTGACGAGAAATTGGTTTATGGAAAAGGCCAAAACCCACCTGAATCAGCAAGAAATTAAGCAGTCCAGAAATTAACAAGATATGATTAATTAATTATAGAGGCCAAAAATTAGCCAAACTCAATTACTGGAGTACAAATTTTAGAATTTAGAATTGGAGAGTACACTAAAAATATGATTGGGAAAAGCTGACAGCACTGAAAGTTCCTCACCTTTAGATAGCTGAAAGCCTTAGCTAGTAATAATTATTCCTAGAAGTTTGTACTATCTAGATCAATTAGTAATTCAATTTAATTAAGGAAATAGATAATTTGACATCAAAATACCCTGATATTCAATCTTTGTCAACCGAAACAAGTGCAATAAATTCCGAACTAGACCCAACCTTAGAATTGACATCCACAATTGTTAATGCTGCATTAGACCGCAAAGGAGATAACATTGTTGTGATTAAGGTCTCGGAAGTATCTTATTTAGCAGATTACTTTATCATTATTACAGGTTATTCTCATGTCCAAGTCAGAGCAATATCTCAGGCGATCGCTCAAAAGGTAGAACAGGAGAGGCAAATTTATCCTTTAGGAGTAGAAGGCCAAAACGAAAGTTCTTGGATATTAATGGATTATGGTGATGTTATAGTTCATATCTTGAAGCCCGAAGAACGAGATTTTTATAACTTAGAAGCATTCTGGGGTCATGCAGAAAGAATAGATATTTCATCATTACTAAATCAAAACTAATGTCAGCATTCAGCTATCAGTTTCATTACCTTGAAAAAAGGAAAAAGCCATTTATAAATTTCCAAGAATTATAATTATAAATATGGCTAAAAGTCTATCAGCTAATCTTAATAGTTAAGTTATATCGTTTCTTAAAAAGCTGTTTGTACAGTATTTCATATCAAGTTCTAAACCCTAAATAGCTGAATATTTACCAACTAACTTTTAACATGAATTACTTTTTTAAAGATATAACAAAAATAAGTAAGGAAAAAAACGATTTATGATGAGACAAATAACATCTAGTTCTCCGGTTCCACCAGAACAACAGCCAGCTAATGAATATGAAGAATTGAAAAATTCTTGGTTATTTTGCTGGGTGACATTAGAAAGATTTCCTTACTTCAGGAAGTTAGTTTGGGTTTGGGTCTGGAGTTGGTTAATATCTGGTCCTGTAGCAGCAGCAAGTTTTCCTCCCCAAAAATATTTAGGGCAATTTTTATTGAGTGGTTCAGCAGGAGCAAGTTTAGTTTTAATTTTGGTATTATTGCGACTTTATCTAGGTTGGAATTATGTGAAGTCTCGTCTGGCTAATACCACAGTTTTTTATGAAGAGTCTGGTTGGTATGATGGGCAAACCTGGGTGAAAACACCACAAGAAATTACAAAGGATAGATTAATATTGCAATACCAAGTTGAACCTCTGCTACAAAAATTACGCCAGACTTTTTATTATTTTCTATTACTGATTTTTCTGGGTGGAGTTGCTTGGTCGTTTGTCTAAAATATCCTAGATTAGCCATTAAAAATTATCATAATTATACTTAGCAATTTAATATACCTTGAATTAGCAGGCGATCGCCGAAAAAACTAACACTAACTAAGCATTTTAGATTGGCAACTAATTATAGTTAAGATTATTAAATTTAGCTGTAAGTAATAATATATTTATTGATGTAAATATTAACATAATAAATACTTTCCAAATATTTTAAAGAACGTACTCAAGCCATACTATACTTAAGGCGACAAAACAGGATTAATTAAAGGTGATAAATAAAATTTTGGTCATCAGCTAACTGGATATAATCTTGCTTTGGGACTGGGAAGAGAGTAACTGATAACTGATTATATTGCCTCTAGTTAAAACTGGAGAAAATGATACTCTCTTCCCGTTAGAAAATTACCTAGCCAAATTTGACTATAAACTATATTTTGTAATGGTTTACTGGATATAATCTTGCGCCGGGAAGATCAACTGATAACTGATAAATGATAACTGATAACTGAAATGACTAGGGGAAAAAGAACACAAACTGCACAACTAGAAATTAGACTACTCAGAGAAGGTATTGTTGAATCAACTCACCAAGCTCAAGCTGCTATATGCGACCATAGAGGTCGAGTTTTATCTGTAGCCGGAGATGCTGATACAGCTACATTTATTCGTTCAGCTCTCAAACCATTTCAAGCCTTAGCAGTTATTACTACAGGTATTCTCGAACGATATGACTTAACCGATCTAGACTTAGCTATTATATGTAGTTCCCATCAAGGGACAACACAGCAAGCCAGACAAGTCTTTAATATTTTATGGCGTTGTGATATTGACCCATCAAAACTGCAATGTCCAACTAAAGCCGAAAACAACAGTCCTTTGCAACATAACTGTTCTGGTAAACACGCAGGTATGTTGGCTATTTGTCAGCAACGAAATTGGCCAATGGAATCGTACCTGGAAATGAATCATCCAGTACAACAGTTAATTATTAGCAAAATTGCCGAGTTACTGGCCATGCCGGCAGCAGAATTTATTGGCGCTCGTGATGACTGTGGCGCTCCAACTTATCTTTTACAACTTAGTCAAATGGCAACCTTGTACGCCAAACTATCTTCTGGTAATAGTTTGGAACTAGAAAGAATTGTCCGTGCTATGACCTATCATCCAGAAATGATTGGAGGAGAGGGACACTTTGATACAGAGTTAATGCGGTTGACTGCTGGAGAAATTGTTAGTAAGTCTGGGGCTGAGGGAGTACAATGTATTGGCCGAGTAGGTGAAGGAATGGGTTTAGCCATAAAAATTATGGATGGAGCAAAACGGGCTAAATATGCCGTAGCCATTCATTTATTGACTCAGATGGGTTGGATAACTCCTAGCATTGCTGAAACTCTAGCGGAAAATTATATGTCACTCAGTAATGTTAAGCGTTTAGAAGTAGTGGGAGAAATGTCTATTTAAGGTTGAGGGAACAAGGAACAGTTTAGGCTATCTGCTACGGCCAAATTTTCTGATGGCCAAGGTCACAAATCTACCATTTTGAGACTACAAGAGCTAAAAACTCAGAACTTTTTTCGATCTAAAAAGGCTACAACCTTTATCTGTAAATGCTTTTATATTTAATCAGTCAGTCCTATTTAGTATGCCCTAACTATATAAGTGGACATTCTGAAAAAAAAATTTGAAAATATTTGACTAAGGGGTTGCAATTTTGATTTGGTTGTGGTTATAATAGAAGACGTTGACGCGGGATAGAGCAGTCTGGTAGCTCGTCGGGCTCAAGTTATAAGGAAAGATAAACTAAAACCAAGCATAAACCAAGACCGCTAGTCGGTTAGCTTGAATCTTTACCTTGTAAGGGGCGGCATATAGGGAAACTTATATGTGATTACTTGTCAAATTCGGGGAAGCCGTTAGCGGGGTAATCCCGAGCCAAGCTCCAAAATAAAATTGAGGAGAAGGTGTAGAGACTGGTTGGCAGGTACCCTAACAGTTATCTATTTTAATAGAAGCTGAGGGTAAAGGGACAGTCCAGACTACAAACTAATCTCTGATAGATTCAGAGTTAAGGCAGTGAAAGCTGTAGTAGTAAGCATAACCCGAAGGTCGGTGGTTCAAATCCGCCTCCCGCCATTCTTCATTAAAAGTTAATAACATCAAAAAGAGTCTGGTAAACTTTAAGAATTTATCAGGCTCTCTTTTATTTGTGGTATTAATACTTTAATATCCTACTAAGCGGGTTTGTATAAATCTGAGAGTAACCATGAAAATTATAGCTAAAACCTGCCCCTACTATTATTGAGGCACATAATTTGGTGATCTGTGGGAGTAACCCAATAGCAACAAAACTTTGTTGGGTTTCACTGTCGTTCTACAAAGGGCTACATTTTTAGATTAAACAGTCCACTACGTTTCTTACTTCTTGTATTGCAAAAAGTTATAAAGCTAATGACGTTATTATCAAGAAACTGGGGCAATAAACCTGGTTTCTTTATACTATTTAAATTATAGCGGTTTTGACAAAGGTAGACTACAAAACTTCTTCCTTCTTCCTTTATAAAAAATCTAAAAAAATTAATAAAAATTGTGAATGTAGAAAACCTAGAGTTATTTGAAACTGAATATAAAATTGGGAAAAATGCCTTTGAATGCGGTCAATATCAAAAATCATTACAGCATTTAGAAACTGCTCTAGAAAATATTAATCCTAATTCTCGGTTAGGAGGAGAAACACAAATTTGGCTAGTAACAGTATATCAAGCTACTGGTAAAATTCAAGAAGCTATTACCCTTTGTAAAAAACTCACTTCTCACTCTTATTTACAGACTCGCCAACAAGCAAAACGTATATTAGCTATTTTGGAAGCACCTGTGTTGAGAAGCAGAGAGGAGTGGTTAACTAAAATTCCTGACTTAGGTGCAATACCTGAGAGTGATACTAAAGATAATAGTAGTAGGGGCGTAGCTTTTAAGTCACCTTTGCCAAAACCAAAAGTTCCTAAGTTAGAAGTTCTCGATCCTAGTGAGGTTAATACAGAAGATAATCAATTTCTTTGGGTAGCTTTAGTATTAATAATTATCACTTTAAGTGGGTTAATGTGGTTCAGTTAATTTTTTGAAGTTTACCATGTATAGCAATCTTATTTTATTCATGTCAAAAATTTTACTGCCTTTTAGGAAACAGGGAATAGTTAACAGCGAATAGGTGGGAGTTGCAGTTTTTTTGTTTACTTTTTGATTTGTTATAACCTATTAGACATCTCCAGAAATAAAAAATCAAATCAATTATCATACATAAATTATCAATTCTTTCTTCCTATTGCTAGCATGCCTATTGCTCATTGCCTCTTTTTTGGAGATGTCTATTTAAGATTGCTATAGTGAGTAAATATTTAAGAAATGATTGGAACTGCTGTTTTGAAGAATATCTGAATCTAGATACACCTTTTTGTGATATTTTTTTTGGTAAGTTAATGTTACTTAGCTGTGATGATAAGTAGTTGTATAAAACTAATTTCCTAGTTGAAAGAGGGAATAGGGAAAACAGGGAGTTAGCAGAATATATAATTAATTAATTTTGGTTATACACTTATCTAGATTTTATATTCCCTATTTTCTATAACAAAAAACAGTTTAATCTCAACTTAATTTGTAAGCATTTCCTGCGGAATATTGCGAAACAGCTATTAGCTTTTAGGTAATCTCCTACGGAAGAACTGTGTTAATAGCAATAAAAACCTCAACCTTAAGGAGGAAAATTAAACGAATAAAGAAAGTGAAAACTGAATTTTGTAGTCAGATAAAATTTCTGATTTATCGGGAACCGTATCATCAAGCTTTTATCTAAAACTAAAAGCACTCTTCTGACCGCTGACTGCTTACCTTAATTCAGTCCATTTTTCAGGAAAACGTTGGTTTAAAAATACCGCTCTTCCTTGTTGATAATGTAGAAAAGATTTAATGAGATTATGAGTAGGAACTCCATAAGAGCGATTATTGTAAATTAAAGCTAAATTGTTATTAACTATACCCCATTGTTTAGGAAATTTCTCTAAATTATATACTTCCAAAGCTAACTCACAACAAGCTAAAGAAATTTCTAAGTTTACATCAGAATCTCCATCAGGTAGTGCCCAAATAATCTGACTAAAATTAACTAATGAACGGGCAATAATAGCTGCTTGATTTTGAGAAATATTCAGAAAAGTTTGCTTTGCCCACTTCCGTAAAATGTATATGAAATGGGGTTCTAATAAATCAATATTTTCGACAATTAGAGGATAAACAATTTGAGGATCGCCTTGACTATTATGAGTTAATTCTAATACTTCTAACAAAAATGGTAAGGTTTTATCAATGGGTATATTTAGAGAAGGATTAAGGATTTTAGCCTCTAACCAAGCAGCGAAATATTGATAATATGGCAATTTTTTGTCTAGAATACTGTAAAAAGGAAAATAGGCTTGCATATTGTGTATAGATAGATTGTATATCAATTTCAGTTGATTTTGCTTCTCATGGCTGCTATTGTAAGTTTTAAATTGATAATTTTTACTTTTTTAAGCATTTCCATTGTTAGCTAGTTTACACTCTATCTTCCTATTCTAGAGTTTAGTTTTCCGGATAGTCAGAGATTCTTTTTACATATTTGTCGTAAATAAAATGGAAAATATAGGGTATTTAATCATCCTAATGTAATTGATTTACTATCATATTTGCTTTGTGTTAAGGCTAGTTAATTATCTTGTAGCTACACTTTAATCATGCATTTTGAATTATTTAACTTGATAAAATTCATAACAAAAAATACTCCTAATTTTAGCAACCAAAATAATTATCGACTTTGACAATAATTTATCACTCCTGATAAGTATGGCAAGAATTTAGAAAACCAACTTTGCCATACTTGTTTTCCTTGATTACTTTTTTTATTTTAGTTTTTTTGTACAGTTATAACAAACAAGATGTGTGTATTACGAAAGTTCAATCTATGCTAAAAAAGTTAATACTCTTCGTAAATAATTTTCTGGATCTTCTAACATAGGAAAATGAGCCGTATTTTTCATCATAAAAAATTCGATTTTGTCATTAAGTTTTGCTGCTTGCTCACCCATTTCTGCCGGAATAATTTTGTCATATTCACCAGAAACTAATAAAATTGGTACTGTTGAATTTTTAAATTGTTCTGGCAACCATTCTGATGCTTCTTTACTCACAGATGTTAAGACCGTACCATAGGCAGCATCAAAGTCAGCCATTATAAAATCTTCTAAAAATTCATTACATAAATTATCAGGAATCGACCTATATAAAAATCTTTTCATCACTATGCGACCCATAAAAGGAATTTTTGTTAACCATTTAGGGCGAAACATAACTACATAACGACTTACTTTATGGAATGCGGAAAAACTTTTTTCATCATATTTAAAAATACCACTACAAGTTAAAATTGCTTTTTCTACTTTCTCTGGATAAAGATTTAAAAATATAGCGGAAATAGAAGAACCAGTTGAATGAGCTGTGAGGTAAACTTTCTCTAATTCTAAAGTATCTAATAAAATTTTTAAGTCTTTTGCATAACCAAATAATTCATAACTATTAATCAGTTCTTGTGAACTTTTAGATATACTTTTTTCTGTTGTGGAATCAGGTTTAGGTAAAGAACTACGACCAAATCCTCTGAGGTCATAAATTAAACAATCAAATTTTTCAGAAAGTTCTTTTGCCGTGGTTTCCCAATATCTGCCAGAACCTCCCCATCCATGTAGAAATACCATTACTGGTTTTGATTTTTCTACAGAATTTGATGTTTTTATCCATTCATAATAATGCTCAACACCATTGATATTTATATAAGATGTTTTCTCTATTATTGTCACTTTAAAATAACTCCTGCTTCCTGATTAAAATTGTTAATTTAGTTATAGATTATATCTCATTAATGGATAATTACCGAACTCAGAAACTGGGTTTCTTTGTATAAATCATAATTATATCAAACTATCACTAAAAAATAAGGTATCGATCACTAATTAAAAGTTACCGAATAATTAATAATTAAATAATTAAATAATTAAATAATTCATGCCTTGAAGTTTCCCCTTTCAAAGGGAAAAAAATAAATGTTTTCCTTTTATTCAATCCTCTTCTTTTTAGGGAGAGGTAACTATCAATTATTAATTATTGAATTAATTCTCCGTGTGTCTCTAATATTTGCCTAATAAATTCTGCTGCTGTTATTTGTATTGCTGTTTCATCTTCAACACTGTTTTGATTTAGCCACCAACCTCTAGTAGTTTGGGGCGATCGCCATATTTCTAAATGTTCTACAAATGGATGGGCATAAAAATTACCATCACTACTTCCCAAAAGTCCCCAACTCCAATGAGTAAAATAGTCGTGACTAAGTTTATAGATAGGAAAATTTCCAGTTAAAGGCATTCCCCATCCATCAATAGCTATAACTGCTTTTACTTGTCCACCTTTCATTTGCCAAGTCCAAGCAGCTCCTATTGCTCCTACCACTCCCGCACTAAAGGCAATAAATAGTAATGGTACATCTATGGTTATTGATTTTTCGTACCATAAAAAATTTGATATGTCAAGAGCAGAATAGGAAGCATAGTCTTTAGTTGGATAGACCAAGAAGTTATGGGAATCTGAAGAAATTGGCCAATTAATACATAATCCCTCCAAGAATTGATCGGTTAGGTGTGGGTCATGTATTCCAGGGCAAATTACTATAGTCATTTCAGTTATTAGTCACCTCACAGGGATATACGGATTAAGAGTAGATTAGGAATTACGGAGAGAACATATATATATATATATATATATATATATATAGCGTTTCAAACTATAACGTTATAGTTTTTTAACTCTATATATAGTACCTTTGCGTAAGTCCTGTAGATGTGTAAATAAGGTTTGCGCTTCTTCAGTCTTTTAGGAGGGGGAAGGAGTCAGAATCCAGAATCCAGAAGTCACGGGAATTTATAGAAGAGTAGGGACGCCCTTATGCAACGTCCGTACAGAAGAATTTTCCCTAAAGTGCAAAACTTTATATTATCTCAATAATTTTAGTACCCATCCCCCCAGTGGGGAATGCTAAACTAACACCAGAGTGAAATTACTCATTTTTTTTAATTGAGTTAATTAAAAGGTAAGCATTTTCTGAGGAATGCTGCGCAAACAGCAGTCAGCTATTTATTTTAGTTTGAAATAAAAGCTTTATTAGTTAAGATAAATTGGATATTACTATCAAAGCCGACTTTAAAGGTTATATTCATTTAAAGCCATTTCCAACTCTTAGATAGTTTTGCTGTTAGCTGACAGCCAATAGCTGAATGCTTAAATTATAAAGATATAAGTAAAGGAGCAAAACTTGGTTACAACTACAGAAAAAATTCAAACTCCAACAAATTCTATATCTCCTATTCAAGACAGAGTAGCAGTTTTATTAATGGGATATGGAGAAGTAGAAAGTTATGAAGATTTTGCTAATTATAATGAACAAGCATTAAACTTACTTACGGCTAAATTTGCTCCAGTTCCTACTTGGATATATCCTCCTTTAGCAAAATTATTAGCTATTTTTGATTTGCATGAATGGAGTCATCAACATGGTAACTTCATCTCTCCTCATAATGCTATTTTTGAAAGTCAAAGAGCAGGAATTGAAAAAAATCTCCAAGTAAAATGGGGCGATCGCGTCAAAGTATTTAAAGCTTTTAACTTTTGCGCTCCCCACTTACCAGAACAAGTATTAACACAGATTAAATCTGAAGGATTTGATAAAATATTAATTTATCCTTTGTTAGTAGTTGACTCTATTTTCACCAGTGGAATAGCTGTTGAACAAGTTAATAAAGCATTAGTAAAATTAGCAGATCAAACCGAACATTGGGTTAAAGGTCAACGTTATATTCCTTCTTTTTATAACGAACCTGATTATATTAATTTAACTGCAAAAATGGTAGAAGAACAAATTGCTAATGACTTAGCAGTTGCTCATTTACCATCTCAAATTGGTATTGTTTTAACTAATCATGGTTGCCCCCATAAAGCCAAAGGTTTTACTTCTGGAATTGATGAAAGTCAGACACTTTATGAGTTAGTAAGAGAACGTTTAATTAATCGTTTTCCTCTAATTTCTGTAGGTTGGTTAAACCATGATACTCCAATGATTGAATGGACTCAACCAGATGCTAAAACTGCTGCGAAAAACTTGATAGAATTAGGTGCAACAGCTATTATTTTTATGCCTATTGGTTTTGCTACAGAAAACCATGAAACATTATTAGATGTAGAGCATATTATTGAAGCTTTGCGTCAGAAACATCCGGAAGTAACTTATCGACAAATGCCTTGTGTAAATGACCGCTCAGAATTTGTGCAAATGGCTGCTGAATGGGCGAATCCTTATATTGAGGAACTCTTAAGTGAAAATGCTTTGGCTATTAATCCTTCTTTGGCAGTAGCACAAGCAAAATCAAATCATGTTCATAGTCACGATCATGGTCATAGTCATTCTCATGGTCATCATCACCATCACGACGACCACGACCATCATCATCATTAGGTATTTTTTACTTTTCTTCAAGCCTTTTTTCAAGGTTAAATATTCTGGAAATTTGGCTGTGGAATGGGCATCTTGCCCGTTCCTGAAATATTCGGACGGACAGGATGCTCATCCGACTTATATTCACCATTTTCCTATTTTATCAATGGGTCAAGAGTTACATAAAGGTACTATAATATAGAGTCTTGGTGCGTTGTGCGTTGTGGAATAACACACCTACTAAACTGACACACCTTAAATAGTGCAATATGTAGGGGCGGGTTTGAGCAGAAATTTTCATGCTTACTCTAAGGTCTACATAAACCCGCCCCGCTAGAGGGTGCGTGATATCATCAGGGGGCGGGTTTAGCCAACTGATCCGTGAAGACTCGTTAACTGAATTAGGACTAAAGCCATAAACGCTATTAGTAGGGTGCGTCAGCGTCAGTATCACAGATAGATACACTATATATAGTGTCTTTCCGTAAGTCCTATTAATAATAAAACCCGCCCCTAGAAAACCTAATTCCCTAATACACTATTTTAACTGTGTCGGTATATCATGGGGGGCGGGTTTAGCCAACTGATCCGTGAAGACTCGTTAACTTAATGATGAAACCCGCCCCTAGAAAACCTGATTCTCTAATACACTATTTTAACTGTGTCGGTACTACCAGTAGCGTTCATGGGTAAGTCCTAATTTTAGTATTGTGGTATGTGTAAAAACTGTCGAAATATCTAGCAGATTTAAGCTTGTTCATTCTTACTTCTGCCTTTTGCTCCTATATTATATAATATTGAAAATTTTGTAATCAATGATACAACACACTTCATTAAGTTTCTATAAATTGTTGGACGGAGTTAGTCAAAAATTAATTTTTTTGCTATCCTAGCACTAAATAATTTATAGAGAGATACCAAAGCAATGTCATCACCAGAGCAAACCCCTAAAAATACTGATAATACAGACCAAGATAATAAAAAAACCGAATTACAAGTTGAACTATTGGAAAACAGTTTTGAGCAAGTTAAGCCCAGAGCTGATGAATTTACTAAAAGCTTCTACAATAACCTCTTTACCGACTACCCAGATGCCCAACCCCTGTTTACTAGCACTGATATGGCAGCCCAACATAAAAAATTATTAGGCTCTTTAATTTTGGTAGTTGAAAATCTCCGGAGACCAGATGTTTTAACCGATGCACTGGAAGGACTCGGAGCTAGACACGTCAAATATGGTGCTCTACCCGAACACTACCCGTTAGTTGGTAATTCTCTGTTAAAAACTTTCGAGCAATATTTAAAAGAAGATTGGACAGAAGAAGTGAAGCAAGCTTGGGTAGATGCTTATGGAGCAATTACTGAGCTAATGTTAAAAGGAGCAGAAGGTGTTGATGTTAGTAAAGCAGAGCTTTCAGAGAAGAAATAATAAGCAGTCAGCACTCAGCACTCAGCAATTAGTAGAATCATTTTTTTTACTTGCTAGAGGGAAACTTCAGCTCAGAGTTACAAAAACCTGATCGCTAATTAAATAAAAAAATGACTGATAACTAATAACTGATAACTGAAATGACTGGTTTTTCTGACAACATTAAAAAAGCCCATTTATTCCAATTAAAAACATTAATAATTGGAATAATGGTACTTTTGGTACTTTGGTTTGCCGGAGCATTTATCCTCGACCAACGTCAAGCTTTTCTTCCCGGAAAAACTTCTGAAGGACATTTATTATTTGAAGTTTCCTGTAATTCCTGTCACGAAGGTTTTAAACCTGTGACAAATGAAGCTTGTATGCGCTGTCATCAACCAGAAATGGCTACAGACACTCATGGCGAGAAAAAGTTTCGCGACCCCCGTTGGGCAGAATTACTGAATAATATTGATGTATTGACCTGTACTGCTTGCCATCTAGAACATGTTCATATATTTGCCCGTGGAGTTAATCTCAAACCTGACTTGTGCATGAGCTGCCATGAGGGAGTAATTGCAGGAGATATTCCCAGTCACAAAGGTTTTGAACGTGATGGCTGTTGGACGGCAGGATGTCATAATTTCCATGACCATCGTTCTATTTCGACGGGGTTTTTGGGGCAAAATTTGAATCAACCACGACTGTTACCGAAGCCAGAATTACCAATTTTGACTGTGACAGCTACTGTGGAAAAAGCTCCTCCACCAGATTTAAGTAAAGAGTTTTTGGAATGAAGACAATTCAAAATACACGGCAGTCTCAGTTCAAAATACGCTTGTTTCCTCTGGTTGGTTTATTTGTTTGTTTTTGGGCGCTATTTTGTGTTACTTCTCCTGTCAGTGCTAGCTCAATTTCTCAACCACAACTTGAGGATATTAATCAACTTTGGCGGGGAAGTGCCCATGCTTTAGCTGATATAAATTGTTCTAGCTGTCACTTGGAAGAGAAAACTAAAAAATTGATAAGTCAACCAACTTATGAAAGTTGTCAAAGTTGCCATGAGTCAGAAGTAGAAACTTTTTTGTTTGGCAAACACGGTATTCGTCTGGGGGAAGGTTTGTCTCCTTTGACTCCAAAAATGGCAAGCCTACCAATGAAGGAATCAGCTTTGGGGAGGCAAATGAATTGTAATACTTGCCATGACGTTCATTCTGTTAACACTTATCAAGCTGCTGTTGATTCTTGTTTGACTTGTCACAATGATACCCATTCTCTGAGTTATCAAGACTCAAAGCATGGTCAACAATTTTTGGCAGCAGGAAGGTTGCCGAGACCTTCTGAGGAGTCGGTAACTTGTGCCAGTTGTCATTTACCTCGCCAACATCAAGAGATAGGTAAAAAAGTATTTGTTAATCATAATAATACTTACAATTTATTGCCTCGCGATCGCATGGTTGCCGATGTTTGTATGAATTGTCATGGGATGGAATATTCCTATAATAGCATCTTCGATAATGAATTAGTGGAAGGCAATTTTAATCGCCAACCTAACCAAGATTTAGAAACCTTAAAACTAATTAGGGAATTTGAGAAAAAGCGATTAGGCAATTAATAATTAATAATTAATAATTAATCCCTAGAGGTTTTAAGTTTTTTGACCAATAGACATCTCGAAAAATAAAAGTTAAAATCAATTACTGGGGAGAAATCATTAATTCTTTCCTCCGTAAGGACGTTGCATACAACGTTCTTACTCTCTCTTAGATAATTCAGGAGTTACGCAACTGCAACGTATTTTCGTTTGATACGACCGTCGGGAAGCAATCTCAAACCCTTATTTTTCCTACCTCATAGCTTTAGTCCTATAATTGATAATTATTGCTCTGCTAATTCAACCTCAAAGCATCTACAGATAAAAGTTTGAGCAATTAATAGTCATTTTTAAGGGGTGCATCTCAGACATATTAAATTATCAACCTCTCCAAGATTTAGAAATACTGCACTTTCTGTTGCTAGTTAGATACAAAGCTAACAAGCAAGATGCTTGTGTTAGAAAAATTCGGTTGTGGTGTACAAGTAGTGATTTTTACAATTAGACTTCTAACAATGAAAAAGGTTGATTTGTAAATACTGCTACATCTACAGGACTACCAAAAGTTTTATCATTTCAACTTGTACATCATTAGTCTGAAATAGGCTCTATTTTTCATTGTTCATTATTAATTAATTGTGTAAATTATAAATAAATTAGGAGAATGTAACTATGAATTTCTTCAAGCGTTTCCAAGGACGAACTTTAGTATTATTTACTTTAGCAGTAACTATTTGTTTCACAGCAATTGCTTGCGGTGGTGGTGGTGGTTCTCAAACTCAAGCTAGCATTGGTATTCCCCCTGAATTGGTAGTTGATTATATCCATTCTGTAGCTGAAGCTGACAGAACTGCTTATACCAAGCACGTTGTTAACCGTCTCAAAACTTTGGAAGGAAAACCTAAAGAAGCTGGAGTTGTTCCTGCGGAAGCAACGGAAGCTTGGCAACAAGCAAATGGTGTTCCTTTACCAGCACAAATGTTCCGTTTGGGAGCAGAGTTAGCTTCAGAAAAAGGAACCTTTACTTACGGGTTGATTTCTCCTTGGAATATTAATGATAGTCAAGCTCCTAAAGGTGAATTTGAAAGTGCAGGAATGCAGCAAGTTGTAGATACTGGTGAACCTTATAAAGCAGAGCGAGAAATTGCCGGTCAAAAATATTATTCGGCTATTTATCCTGATAAAGCTATTGCTGAAGCTTGTGTTACTTGCCATAATGAACACCCTATTCATAAAGAACGTTATCCTGACAAAGTGTTTAAGTTAAACGATGTTATGGGTGGTGTGGTAATTAATTTACCTTTGACTTAAGAAGCATTTAGCTGTCGGTTTCCAAGTCTCGAAGTCTCCAAGGATTAAAATCCTCGGCTAATAGCTGAAGTCATCTAAAGATGACTGAATTTTTACAGGACTTACGCAAAAGCAGTACATAAGGAGTATTGGTGCGTTACGCTACGCTTTTCATGTCGCGGAGCGAAACGCACCCTACTGGACTAACACACCTAAAACTGTGCAGAGCGATTTTTTCTCCCTTACCACCTTGTATTCCTGGTCTTCCTTGTCTAAACACAGCCAAAAAGTAATGCACCATTATAAGGTGTGTCAATCTACTACTAGACTGTTTGATCTAATGAGTGTGTATTAGGGAATCAGGGTTTGTAGGGGCTGCTTTCATTATTAAGTTAACGAGTCTTCACCAATAAGTTGGCTAAACCCGCCCCCCCATGATACTACGCAACCTCTAAGGGGGCGGGTTTATGTAAATATTAGAGTAAGCATGAAAATTGCTGCTAAAGCCAGCCCCTACCCCATGCACCATTTTAGCTGTAGAAATTTATTTCTTGGTCGATGACAAATCTCGCTTTCCTTGTTCCTTCTTCCTTCTTCCTTCCAACAAATGAAACCAAAATTTAGTACATTAATTGTGTTAACAATTATCACAATTGGACTATTACTGCCCTTTGTTTTTAGTCCGGTTTATATACCGATGATGAGAGAAACACATTTCGATATTTTACAGATTTTACAAGGGGAAATTTATAAACAAATAACTGGATATTTATCCCTAATATTTGTCATATTAGAAATGGTATTAACTGCTAGAAAAAGAGGTAGGACTTGGAAATTTAAAATGAAAATTCCCGGTTCAATTCAATTCTGGCGTATCCTACATATTTTTCTGGGAGTAGGGCTTTTAGGCACAACTGTAATTCATACAATTGGAGCGCAAGGATTAAATTTTAATGCAGTTTTTCTCTGGGTATTTTTTGGTGTTACTTTATCTGCACTTGTGGGGGTAGTTGCTGAAACTGGTTTTTTAGAATCTCCTATAAAGTTTTTCCGTTTTGCTTGGCAAAGTGCTAATTCTACAAGTGAAATTCCTGGAATTTCTAAAGGTAAATTAATTATAAATATGCGCTTAATTTGGCTAAATACTCATATTTTTTTAGTTAGTGTATTTTGCGTGATGTTGATTTTTCATATTTTTATCGCTTACTTTTATCAGTAAGAAGAAAGAAGGAAGAAGGTGGAAGTTAGCATGAATAAAGGAAAAGTTGACATTGAGAAGCAAGAAATAATATAATTTATATCACTTATAGAAAAGAATGGTACAAAAAGGTATGTCTTAATCAGATTCCTTAAAGATAAATAACTTCTATAATTGATTATTAGATAGCTATATCTATCCTTTTTTTTCAATAGTTACCCCTTCTTATTTATTGGTTATTCCTTCTTGCTTCTATTGTAAAATATGGGTAGTCATCGAGAACAATATATATGGAAACGTGGAGTTAAAGTTGCTATTAATTGCTACAAAATAACTCAAACTTTTCCTCGTTCTGAACTTTACGGTTTAACCAGTCAAATTCGGCGTAGTTGTGTTTCAGTTCCATCAAATATTGCTGAAGGATATGGCAGAACAAGTAAAGCTGAATATATACGTTTTCTCAGAATTGCTCTTGGTTCTCTCAGAGAATTAGATACCCAATTAATTATTGCTAAAGCAGTAAAATTAGCCAAACCAGAACAGTTTATTTCTATCATAAAAGAAGTTGATGAACTACAACGTCTTATCATAGCTACTATTAACAAACTAGAGAAATAACTAAAAAGGAAGAAGGAAGGAGGGAAAAGTTGAAATTGATAAGCAAAAGGTAATATAATTCAATTTATAACTACTATTCACAAACTAGAGAAATAACTTACTTTCTTCTGTCTATCTTCCACCTTATTAACTTCTTCCTTCTTCCTTCCACCTTATTAACTTCCACCTTATTAACTTCTTCCCTCTTCCTTCTTCCTTCTTCCTTCTTCCCTCTTCCTTCCTAAAAAAACATGAACAATATTCGATTGTATTTGGGTATATTAATAATACCGTTATTCCTATTAGTAACTATATTCATAACTCATAGGGATGTTTCGCCAAATACTGGTATTCCTCTGACTGGATTAGCTACAATGAGGTCTATGGCAAAACAATCTATTCCCTATGAAATTGCTATGAATAATCATAAACCTAGTTTAATTGAATTTTATGCTGATTGGTGTACTATTTGTCAATCTCTTGCTCCTAGTTTAAAAAATTTGCATCAACAATACGGTGAAAATATTAATTTTGTAATGCTGAATATTGACAATCCAATCTGGAGTAAAGTAATTAAAACTTATGGAGCTAATAGCGTTCCTTATTTAGTATTTTTAACACCTGAAAAAGAAGTCAAAGAAGTATTAGTAGGGAAACCTCCAGAAAGAATTATTGAACAAATTATTATGTCTGGAAAAGTAAGCTATCAGCTATCAGCTATCAGCTATTAGCTTTGAGTTATTGAGTTAATTATAAAACCAAAAAAGCAATTAGTCTTTAACAGTAAGCATTTAGCAGTCAGCAGTCAGCTATCAGCTTTGAGTTATTGACTTAATTATAAAAGCAAAAAAACAATTAGTCTCTAAAAGAAATACTGAATGCTAATAGCTGAATGTTTATCTTAAAAGTGTGGGTATAATGAATATTTTTTGTTTAGTAAATAAAATGCAAAAAATAAAAACGCCGAGACAACGTTTGTGGACGGTTGAAGAATATTACAGAATAGCTGAAACAGGTATTTTAGACCCAAGCGAACGAGTAGAATTAATAGAAGGAAAAATTATGAGAATGGCAGCAAAAAGTATGGCTCATGTAATTGCTGGTAGGCGATCGCGTGATTTATTAGAAGCACGTTTGGGGGAACGAGTTTTAGTTTGGACTCAAGACCCAATTTGCTTAGATGACTATTCGGAACCAGAGCCAGATATTGCTTTAATAATACCACCTTTGGAACGGTATCGGTATTCCCATCCAACTACTTCTGATATTTATTTAATCATAGAAATAGCAGATACAACTATTAACAATGATTGCCGAGACAAAAGTAAAATTTATGCTCGTTCTGGTGTAGCAGATTATTGGGTTTTAGATGTTGTTGTGCGTCAATTACATGTTTTTCGAGAGCCTACAAAAGATAGTTATAAAAAGGAATCTATTTTCTCTGAAAATGAAATGGTTTCTTTATTAGCATTTCCTGATGTAAATTTGGTAGTGGAAGAAATGTTATAGCGCTAAATCTTAAACTTATAGCGAGTTTCACTTTGGAGGGGTATACCCATCGCGAGCAAGATGCACGGTTCTGGAAAAATCGCGCTGGGAATATTTATAGTTATTCTGAATAAGAATCAAACATTTTTTTAGCAGAAATTCTTTAACAGTAAGAAATTATTGTCTCAGTCTAAATCAGAATGATTATAATTTTTAATATCTACATTTCATACATCTTATTTAAAAAGGTCAAATCTTCAACTTAAATAGGTTGTAAGATTTTATTGTAGGGGTTTGGTCTCCAAACCCCCTACAATTTTTTCTCACAAATCATTTTTTATGGCTATATTAAAAGAAGAGGCTTTAAATCTCTGAAGATAAATTATCAATTATTCATCTATGAACATAACTAATTTTATGAAATTTATCGGCTCTATTAAAATGGCTATTCCTCTATTATCTGCCATTTCTATTATCTTAATTGGAGCAACATTTTATGAATCTCAAGTTGGTTCAAATATCGTGCAAAACGAAGTTTATAAAAGTCTTTGGTTTGGCATATTAATGTTTTTATTAGCCGTAAATTTAGGGGTATCTGCTATGTCTCGTTACCCTTGGCGCGGGGCAAGAAAAATTGGCTTTGCCCTGACTCATTTTGGCTTAATTATTATTATTGCTGGTTCTGCTGCGGTGATTCATTTAGGCGTTGAAGGAATGTTGTTAGTTAGAACCGATGCTCCAGGAAGTAATTTGATTAGAGTTGAAGGAGATTTATTAGAAGTAATACCTCCAAATCAAGAGTTTGAACAAACAGATATTTTCATTAATTCTAATAGTTCTATATATCCTAATTCTGTGGCAGGAATTTCGGTTTTAGGATACAGTGAAAATGCGATTAAAACTGTTAGCTTTACTGAAGGTACAACGGCTAATAATCCAGCAGTGCTTCTCAGTTTAAATAGTAATCGGATGGGGCAAAAATTAGAACGTTGGTTAGCGATCGCTCCGACAGGTTATAATCAAATTTCACTAGGTCCAGCGCAGTTAGAAATTGTCTCTGTTGGCAATGAATCTGATTTAGATTCTCTGCTATCTTTTGCAGGGGAAACTATTAGCGATCGCCAAGAAAATATAAAGTTTGTAGCTAATAATGAGTCAACAAATTTAGATTACTTTAAAGTTATTGTTACAGATTCAGGAAAACTTTATTTTGCTGCTAATTCTTCTCAAGGTTTTAAGTCGGGAAGTTGGGAACTAGGCGAATCTATTACTCCTGGTTGGGCAGATTTTCAGATCACCTTAGAAAAGTTTATTCCCCACGGCAAAATTCAACAAGAAGTTACGCCAATATCTAATCTTATGGGAACAGGAAATCCTGCTTTATTAGTAGAAACTCCTGGTGGAAAAAAATCATGGTTATCTTGGGGAGAACCGACAGTTATTGAAGATAAAATGGGGGAATGGTTAGCAGCTTTTAGTCCGAAATTTTTGGAGTTACCTTTTGCTATTAAATTAGAAGATTTTATTGTAGAACGTAATGAAGGTTCCGATAGTGTGGCGATGTGGACTAGCAAAATTAGACTAGAGGATTTCCATGAAGGATTGGTAAGCGATCGCGATGTTTGGATGAATCATCCTACTTGGTATAAAGGTTGGAAAATTGCTCAAGCTTCTTGGAACCCTGGAGATTTAAACCAATCTACTTTACAAGTTAAGCGAGAACCTGCTTGGGTAACGGCTTTAACTTGGACGGGTTCTGGTTTATTAGTATTAGGAATAGGTACTATGTTTTATGGTCCGATAATTGCTAATAAAATAAGGTGACACAAGCATCTTGCTTGTTGGGTAACACAAGCATCTTGCTTGTTCTGTAACACAAGCATCTTGCTTGTTCACCAATACATATAAAATACAGCCTAGAAGGCTGTGTTACATTAGAAAAATACAGCCTAGAAGGCCGTGTTACATTAGAAAAATACAGCCTAGAAGGCTGTGTTACATGAGGGACAGGAAAAGACAGCCTAGAAGGCTGTGTTACATTAGAAAAAAGCAATGTCTTACAGTAAATTTACTTTAGAAGAAGTTTTAACTAAATTCAATTTAACTTTAGTTGAAAACGTAGGTAAATTTAACAATTTACCAGAAGTAACTCCTAGCAAATTATTAGCAGAAACTTTAGAAGATAATATACCATTAGCAGTAGCAGTTGCTACAGAAAAAGCTCGTTCCGAATTAATAATATCGCCAATTTTAGTGGCAGTTAGAAAATATTTAGATAAACAAATTAGTTTATTTTCTGGAATAGAATTTAATGTTAATCTTGAGTTAGAATTAAGGGGTTATTGCGATTTTATTATTAGTCTTTCTAGTCTACAAAGTATAATTCAAGCACCAGTAATTGTTTTAGTAGAAGCGAAAAATGATAATATAAAATCAGGTTTCGGTCAATGTTTGGCAGAAATGGTTGCTGCTCAAATTTTTAACCAAGATAAAGGTAATCAAATTTCTAAAATCTATGGAGCTATTACTACTGGAACTACTTGGCAATTTTTAGAACTAGAAGGTAAAAATGCAGTATTAGATTTAGAGGAATATTCTGTTAAAAATTTACCAAAACTTTTAGGAATTTTAATTGATTTTTTATCGTAGGGGTTTGGTATCCCAACCTACTCTATAATTTTACCTTTTTCAATACCTACTTTTTCTTACTTCTAATGTCAGGGATATTATGTCAAGAATTTACCAAAACTTTTAGGAATTTTAATTGATTTTTTATCGTAGGGGTTTGGTCTCCAAACTGAAGAGAATAGCAGATGTTGTCAAATTTTATCGTAGGGGTTTGGTCTCCAAACCGAAGAGAATATCAGATGTTGTCAAATTTTGTTTTTTTATATAATATTTATCAAAAACTTTTTTATAAGGAGAAACTTCAATGATTAATCTATCTTTAACATCAGAATTAGAAAGCTTTATTAATTCGGCGGTGAAACGTGGCCGATATTCTTCTGCTGAAGAAATGGTTAGCACACCGTTGCAACTGCTTCAAGAAAAAGAGTTAGAACGAACTATGCGACTTGAAGAGTTGAGAAAAGAAATAGCGGTGGGTATTGCAGATAGTGATAGGGGTGATGTTTTTGATGGAGAAGAAGTAATAAAAGAATTGTGCGAAGAAATTAAGCAAGGGTGTATCTAAAGATTTTGAAACGTTCTTTTAACCATCAAATATTAATTGATATTGTTAATGTAGGAGTTATTTAATCTATGAGGTACAGTTTTATATCCCCCCTACCCCCCCTTTGCAAGGGGGGAAAACTTCAAAGTCCCCCTTTCAAAGGGGGATTTAGGGGGATTAACTAATTATAAATACACTTCATAACTGTGAGAACCGCTATATATATTTAACTAATTTTACAGAGGTACTTAATAATGAAAATAATTAATTTTATCATCGGACTTTTTCTAGGAATCCTAATAATTTCAATTCCTTTTAATCAATTTCAATCTTCTACTCTTGAACCTTTACAAACTTTAGCAGTTCAATTCGATGGTAGAAAAAAACCACTAGACACAGTAGCTAGAGAAACTGTTGCTCAAATTCACGGTAAACTTAATTATCAAACTACTAATAAAGAAGATTTAGATTATCTCCAAATTTATCTTTCTCTCTGGTTTAATAATCGTGATTGGAACGAAGAACCTTTTATTCTATTTAGTTATCGTCCTCTGAAAGAAAAAGTCGGACTTAACCCCGAACAAAAATACTTCTCTTTTGTGGAATTAATGGAATCAAAATTAGGTTCTTTTGTTCTTGCAACTAGAGAAAAACAAAATAATGAACAAGACTTAAATAGAGACGAACGAGAAGCATTAGCTCTAGAAGAAAGATTAGCTTTGATGATAGATACAGTCGGACAAAATACTCTACCTTTAATTCCTCATCCCACAGATATTAAAGGAACTTGGGTAAGTATTAATCGAGGTTCTGAATATTATCAACCTAATCAAATTGAACCATTATTAACAACTTACACCAATCTCAAACAAACCTATAAAATTCATCCTGAACAATTATCAATTTTGGGAGAAATTTCCCAAAAACTACAAACTCAACTCCGTAATTTAAGTAACAATATTTATCCCACATCTGCAACCTTAAAACAAGAAGTTAATTTTTATAAATTACATCCATTTAGAAAAGCATGGATATTGTACACATTCGCCTTTTCCTTGATGTTAATAATTCTCCTATTTCCAAGTTTTACAGAAGTTACTCAGAAACCCGGTTTATCAATCAAATCTCCTGATTTAAAAAATAATCACGACAATAAACCCGGTTTCTTAATTGGTTTACGTTTTAACCTTTATTGGCTGATAATAGGAACCTTTATTTCCGGTTTATTAATTCAAACTTATGGCTTTTGGGAAAGAATGCAAATTGCCGGCAGACCTCCAGTTACCAATATGTATGAATCAGTAATTTGGGTAGGATTTGGCATCGCAGCGATCGCTCTTTTATTTGAACTAATTTATCGAGCCAAATATTATCTCCTAGCTGCTGCTCCATTATCAATTTTTTGCCTTCTTTTAGCAGATAATTTACCAGCAGTTCTCGACCCCAGTATTAAACCATTAGTTCCAGTTTTACGAGACAATTTCTGGTTAAGTATTCACGTTCCTACTATTACTTTAAGTTATGCCAGTTTTGCTCTGGCATTTGGATTAGGGCATATACTTTTAGGCAATTATCTATTTACTCCCCAATCAAAACCAAGAATTAAAAGTTTGGCAAAATGGAATTATGGAGTCTTACAAACAGGAGTATTATTATTAGCAACTGGCATAATTTTAGGTGGTATTTGGGCACACTTTTCCTGGGGTCGTTTCTGGGGTTGGGACCCGAAAGAAACCTGGGCATTAATTGCTTTAATGTGTTATATTATTCCTCTGCATGGAAGATTAATTGGTTGGCTCAAAGATTTTGGTTTAACTGTTACCAGTGTCTTGAGTTTTAATGCAGTTTTAATGGCTTGGTATGGGGTAAACTTTGTTCTCGGAACAGGATTACATAGTTACGGTTTTAGTACCGGAGGTTCAGAACTTATTGTTGGCAGTTTTGTCGCTTTTGATTTACTATTATTGTTAATAGTTTTCCTTCGCCATCGAAGTTCGTTGAGTGCTGAACAGACTTTACCTCCAGAAGAAAAAACCACTACTTTTGTAGAAACATCAAACCAAATTTAATACCATTTATCAAAAACTTTTCTACATTTTCTTGTTTAAGTAGAAAATAGAGGAGTAGGTAGGGACGTTGCATGCAACGTCCCTACGGGGAAATAGATATCAGAGTAGAATGTGGTTCTCTAGCTCAAAATATTGATTCAGAACTTTATGAGGTACTGATAACTAATAACTAATAACTGATAACTGATAGCTGATAGCTGATAACTGATAACTAATAACTAATAACTGATAACTGAAATGGAACGTCGTACTTTTTTAAATTGGGTAGGAGTCGGAATGTTAAGCAGTTTTATTCCTGTGGCAATAGCTGCTTGTCAATCCACTCAAACTAATAATTCTCCAGCAAATAAAACAGCAACAAAAATTGATACTTCTATTCGAGAAGATGGATTTCAAGCATTAGGAACTGTAGAACAATTAGAAACTGAAGGGGAAATTATTGATAGAAGAAATGCCGCAAAACCAGTGATAATTTTTCGTAACCCAGATACTAATGATTTAGTAGCAATTAATCCTATGTGTACTCATCAAGGTTGTACTGTAAAATTGGATTTAGAAGGAAAACAATTAGCTTGTCCTTGTCATGGTTCTAAATTTGCCTTTGATGGTAAAGTTATGAATCCTCCTGCTACGGAAAATTTAGATATTTTTGCTGTTAAACAAGAAGATAATTTACTGTTAGTAAAAGTGAATTAAATTAATTAATAATTATAACAGTAGTCGTAGGTTGGGTTTCGTGCCTCAACCCAACATTAGTAACATAGAATCAGGATAATCATTCTCAAGTCATTGCGACTCGAACGGAGTGGAAAGAAGCAATCTCGCAAAACCCCTGAGATTGCTTTCTATCCTGGGAATCACTACTGTTCAAGAAGATTCTATATAAAGAAGGTTTTGTTGGGTTTCGTCCCTCAACCCAACCTACATCTACATCCTATCCCCCCCTTCCGAAGGGGGGTTAGGGGGGATACTACTAAACAATATTAATATTCAAATTATACCTACTCCTACCGCCTCCCACTGGGAAAACCTCCAAATAATAAACACCAGGTTCCAAGACATTCTCAATAAACTCTAAACCCAAACCATCCACATTTGACTGACTAATTAGACTTTCCACTTCATCATACAACTTAATCCCCAAATCTTGCACAAAACCATCCACAAAAATACTCACGAAACCTTCCTCCTCCACCTCAAAACGGAAATAATCTTCCGTATCTCGATCTACACCTCCAATGGTAAACCCAATCTCATCCCGAACCGAGATTTGCTTTGATGTCAAAACACCTAAGTCAATAACATCTGGGAAAGGTTCCGGTTTCGGTTCATCATTATCCCGAATAATACCAACTGCCTTCCCATCTACCAACTTAGCATTTTTCGCACGACTGAGTTTTACCTCAAACTGCTCATTGTTCTCATCGCGAGTATCCCCCAACACCGGAACACTCACCACCTTTTTCTTTTGCCCTGGCTTAAACTTCACCACCCCACTTACTTTCTCATAATCTTGCCCAGACTTAGCACTACCATCCACCGTTACATAATTTACCTCCACTATTTCCTGAGTCGCTTCACTCAACTTCACCTCAAACTTCATATTTTTCTTACCGCTGTTTCCTTCCGTAACTTTAGCATCGCCGATAATAACTTCCGGAATAATAACTGTTTCATCATTATCCCGAATAGTACCGACTGCTTTTTTGTCAGACAACTTAGCATTTTTAGCACGACTGAGTTTTACCTCAAACTTTTCATTATTTTCATCTTTGTTATCTCCCAACACGGAAATGCTCACTTTCTTTTCCTTTTCCCCTGGTTTGAAAGTCAGTACCCCATTTTTCTTTTGATAATCTTGCCCAGATTTAGCACTGCCGTCAACAGTGGTATAATTTACTTTTACTGTTTTATCGCTGGGGTTATTTAATTTTACTTCAAACTCCATCTTTTTCTTACCTCTGTTTCCTTCTGTAACAGTGGCGTCGCTGATGGATATTTTCGGAGGTGCATCGTTATCGACGATAGTACCGATGGCTTGCTTATCCTGAAGTTCCGCATTTTGGGGGCGACTGAGGGCGAGTTTAAATGTTTCGTTATTTTCGTCGCGCTTATCTCCCAGGATGGTGACTGGGATGGTTTGTTGGGTTTCTCCTGGTTGGAAGGTGAGAGTGCCTTTGGTTAGTTTGTAGTCTTGGTTGACTTTGGCGGTTTCGTTGATAGTCGTGTATTCGACTGTGATTATTTGGTTACTGGGGTTGTCTAGGGTGACTGGGAAGTTGGCGGTTTTGTTGGTGTTGCCTTCGGTGATGTTAGTGTCGGAGATGGTGATTTTTGGGGTAACGGTTATGGGGGTTGTGTTGATGAGGACGGATACATCGTCTGATCCTCCATTTGCCACAGCTAAATCTGGAAGACCGTCTTCATTAAAATCTTGTACTGCTACTGATCTAGGGAAGCCTCCCACATCAAAGTTAGTAGCTGCACCAAAACTACCGTCACCTTTTCCTTGTAATACCGATACGTTGTCATCCCCGGAGTTCGCTGCAACCAGATCGGGAATGCCATCTCTATTCAAATCTTCTACTGCTAATGAAAAAGGTCTGTCTCCTCCCACATCGAAATTAGTAGCTGGGCGAAAACCACCATCACCTTTTCCTAATAAAACTGATACGCTGTCATCTAAACCACCGTCTGGCCATGAACCAATATTTCCTGCAACCAAATCAGGAATGCCATCTCTATTAAAATCTCCTTGTGCTATTGAATAAGGCTTCTCTCCCACGCTAAAATAAGTAGCTGTACCAAAACTACCATCACCTTTTCCTAATAATACTGATACGTTGTCTGAATATCGGTTAACCACAGCCAAATCGGTAAAGCCATCTCCATTAAAATCTTCTAGTGCTACTTCTTCAGGAAAGTCTCCCACCCTAAAATAAGTAGCTGTACCAAAACTACCATCACCTGTTCCTAATAAAACCGATACCCTATCTGAAGTACTGTTCACCATAGCTAGATCGGTAGAGTCATCTCCATTAAAATCTCCTCCTGCTGAAGAACTTGGATCGAATTGCACGTTAAAATTATTAGTACTTAAAACAAAACTACCATCACCTTTTCCGAATAACAGTGATACCTTGTTACCCCCTACCACAGCCAAATCGGTCAAGCCATCTCCGTTAAAATTTCCTTCTATTACTGCCCAAGGACCATCTCCTGCTCCCACACCAAAATTAGTAGCTGAAGCAAAATTACCATCACCCGTTCCTAATAACACTGATACATTGTCATCCCTAAGGTTCGCCACAGCCAAGTCAACAAGCCCATCTCTATTAAAATCTCCTTCTGTTACTGACTCAGGCAAGTCTCCCACCTCAAACCTACCAACCTCCTCAAAATCAACCCCCTGACTCGCCTCCACCCGAATCACATCACCCCCAAACACATCATTCCAACCCCTAGTCTCTACCTCATAATCCCCCTGAAACACATTACGCCAATAGGAAAACTCCACTGCATCCCCCTCATACCAAGACGGCAACACCTCTACCTCAACCACCTCAACCACCTCAACCACATCCACAACCTCTACCCAATCATCCTCATCCAAAAACTCCAACACCTCCGGTTCACTCAACTCCTCACCCTTCACCAACCGACTAAACAACGCACCCTCATCCCCTGGGGAATCCTCCTCATGCAACAAGCCATCCAAAAAATGCCCAGTCTCCTCCAACAACACATCCTGCAACAACCCATTATCAACACCGAAACTTCCATCCAACAAAGAATCCGCCAAATAAACCGTACCCGTCAAAGCATCATAAGCACCAACCGCCGGATACATATTAGCAGTAGGCAAAACCCGAATCCCCGGTAAACTTTCCCCAGTCAAAATATTAATAATATCTTCTTTCCCCGCTGCCACATCCACCTCTTGACCAAAAGCGGTCTGCATATCCGTAGCGAAATCCAGCTCCAAAAGAAAATCTGCCAATTCATCCCGGACTGTACCCCAAGCATCGTGGATAAGGGGTTCAATAGTGTCCGGTTCCAGGGATGCACCCATGAAATACTCAATTTCTGGGAGAAGCTCGTCCGTTTCTACCGGGAAACTTATTTGGTTGTCCGGTAGAAGGTTGTCCATTTTTCGCCCTTAGGGTAAAAAAATTAATTCATAAAAATATTAGCAATTATATTTAGAGTTGTCAAGAGGGTTTTAGATAATTAAAAATTATCAATTATTAATTAAATATTGTAGGGGCGGGTTTCCCTAGAGATTTAGGAAAAGTTCATAAACTGAACAAAACCCGCCCCCACATCTAGGGTTTTTCATCAATCCGCCCCCACATCTAGGGTTTTTCATCAACCCGCCCCCCACATCTAGGGTTTTTCATCAATCCGCCCGCCAGATTTTGAGGTTTGACACAAGAGGGCGGGTTTAGTTAAATTTGGGCTGAAGCCAAGAAATGTCTAATGAAACCCGCCCCTACGATAAATTAATTATCAATTATTCATTGCTTAGAGCCAGAGAGAATCTAGAAACCCGGTTTCTTCAAAAAACCGGGTTTCTACCTCCCGCGTAAGTCATAAATGTCATTCTAGCGATCGCCTTTTTAGTTATCAGTTATTAGCGTCAACTTTTTATCATACCATTTATGTTTGGTTTAGAAATGAGGTTTAACACCCCTTATTTCCCGAAAGGGTTACTGGCCATTTACCCCTTCATTTTTCGTAATCATTATCTTTAAGAAATATGGAGAATATAATTGGGTTTTACTGAAATAAATTACAGTATAGGAATATACAGAAAGAACAGCATAGATGTAGGTTGGGTTTTGTTCCTAAACCAAACAAAAATTTTACTCTCCTACAAAAAGTAGCGATCGCCTAACTTCTGAGTTGCTCAAGGCGGTACGTTAGATTTCATTTTATTGTTGGGTTACTCTTGCGGAGAAGCAAGCTACGTTCCCTCAACCCAATCTACGTTTACGGATCAATTAATTATTAATTATCCATTATCCATTATTAATTATCCAAAATGACTTTATTTACTCGCGAAGAAGTTATTGCCGAATTAAAAGATAGTAAATCTTTTCATCAAGCGGAATTAAGTGTTATTAATTTAGAAGCACTTAATTTAGATAAAGCCGATTTTTCGGAAGCTTATTTAAGACGGGCAAATTTCTCAAATACTTCCTGTCAAGGCACAGATTTTTCCGGAGCATTTTTGATTTTTGCTAATTTATCTAATGCTAATTTATCTCAATCTAAATTGTGCATGGCAGAACTAAATGCTGCTGATTTAGACAGTCTAAATATCCAAGAATCTGATGCTACAAAAGTCAATCTTTTTGGGGCAAAATTGAATAAATTAGAAGGTTCATCAGCGGTCTTAAAAAAAGCGGATTTAAGAGCAGCAACTGGCACATTTATGAACTTAAATAGTGCTAATTTATCAGCAGCAATGTTAGATGGAATTGATTTTTCAGAAGTTGATTTAAACAATGCTAATTTATCTAAAGCCAGTGGATATGCTGCTAAATTGAGGAAAATAGCAGGGAAAAGAATTGAATTAGAAAAAGCAAATTTTAGAGGTGCTTGTTTTATAGATGCGGATTTAAGTGGAGCAAATTTATTAGCTGCTGATTTTACAGGTTGCCATTTAATTTCTACAAATTTGCAGGGAGCAGAATTATTAGAAGTTACTTTAAAACAAGCAAAATTAGAAAATGTAGACTTGACAAATGCTAGTTTATTTGCTGCTAATTTAGAGGGTGCAAGTTTATCTCAAGTAAATTTAACTAACTCTAATTTACAGGATGCTAATTTAGAAAATACAATTTGGGAGGAGGTAAATTTTGATAATTGTAATGTTATGGGTGCAGTTTTTACTAATGCTCGTGGATTAACAAAAGAACAAACAAAATGGTTGCACAAAAATGGCGCTTTAAATGTTTAGGAAATAGGTAACACAACCTTCCAGGTTGTTACAGCCTGGAAGGCTGTGTGACAAAGATTATTGCAGTGCGGGTATCTTGTCTGCGATGAGTCTACCTAATAATATAGGCAGTAATAGTAGTGGAATAAATGTAGGTTGGGTTGAGGAACGAAACCCAACAAAAATTGTGTTCCCTGCTCCCCAACGCTAAGGCGTTCATGTCGCGTTAGCGAAACAACCCAACCTACGCCTAAATTATTTAATTATTCGGTAAAAATATCGCAGTGCGGGCATCTTGCCCGCGATGAGTTTACCTCATAATATACGATTATTTCAATTATTCATTAGTAATTATTGATTATTCATTCGTAATGTTTTGTTGGGTTTCGTTGCCTCAACCCAACCTACGATTATTTCAATTATTTATGATTCATTCGTAATGTTTTGTTGGGTTTCGTTCCTCAACCCAACCTACGATTATTTCAATTATTAATTATTAATTATTCATTGCCAAAACAGCGCTACCAAAAGCTGCATCTGTATAAACAGCTTTCATTGTCGGTACTCCTAAATACCGTTCCCTAATCGCGGTAAAAGTAGGATTTTTCGCACCACCTCCAGCAGTATAAACTTTTGTGAGGGGAGCTGCGCCTAATGCTTGCAACAGTTCATAACCTCGTAATTCTATTTTGGCAATACCTTCCAGCAAACCATGAAGAAATATGGTAGAATTTTCGGGTCTCGGTGCTAATCGTGGTAATAATTCTGGATTATTAATCGGAAAGCGATCGCCTTTCTGCAACAAAGGATAATAATCTAATCCACTTTCCACATTGGAATCTATTTGCTTACTGAAATTTTCTAACTCAAAGTCACTAAAAAAATGTCGCAAAACCGCACCCCCGGTATTAGAAGCACCACCGACTAACCAGAGGTTTCCCAGACGATGACTGTAAATGCCATATTGAGCACTATCAACTCTAGTAGGACTCAAAAGTTTTAATACTAGAGTTGAACCCAAAGAAGTTACAGCTTCTCCGGGAGTATTAGCACCACTGGCAATGAAAGCAGCAATACTGTCTGTTGTACCCCCACGCACCAGACATTGAGGAGAGAGACTAAAATTATTAACTATTTCTGTTGTAACATTTCCGACAGTTGCACCAGGAATAACTACTTCTGGTAACTGGATATTTTTCCCAACTTCAGAATTAATAAAATTAGTCAACCAGTCTGGGTAAGATAAATCACCAACATCATAACCTAACTTCAAAACATTATTATAGTCGCTCACTCCTAATTTTCCATGAAGCAAAAACCCTAACCAGTCTGCTTGATGTAAAAAATAATAAGTTTGATTTGACAGAGAAATGTTTTCAGTCAACCATAATAATTTTGCGAAACTAGAAGTCGCACTAATCACAGGATGATTAGGAGGAGCAATACTTTTTAACTTATCCATGATTGCCACTCCTCTACTGTCGTTGTAAAGCAGTGCTTCCGTCACAGGTTTACCATAACTATTGCACAATAGTACAGTTGCCGAAGTACCATCAATAGCGATCGCTCTAATTTCTTGCCTGATGTTTTCAGGAATATCAGAAATCAGGCTAAATAGAGCATTTTGCCAAACATGAGGCAACTTATTTTCTTCAGCATTTTGCCAAACATATTTTGCTTGCGCTTTCACTTGCAGATTGGAGTCAATCACTACAGCACGCGCTCCCGATGTGCCAAAATCAAGCCCTAAATACATAATGGATAATTAATAATTAATAATTGATAATGAATAGTTCAGGACTTACGCAGATGAACCCAGAAACCCGGTTTCTCCTAAACTTCTATTGCTCAAAACCAGGATTTATCCTAGAAACCGGGTTCCTCTCGTGTAAGTCCTATAATTAATAATAGACATCTTCAGAAATGAAAAATCAAGTCAATTATCGTACATAAATTATCAATTCTTTCTTCCTATTGCCTATTGCCTCTATCGCCCATTGCCCATTTTCCATTGCCCATTGCCTATTCCCTACCTTCGCTATTAACACATAGTTGAATAAATGTCAAAATAAATTTTGTCGTATTAACACTCATTGATGAAGATTTGCAAAATTTTGTAATATCAGTTAAAGTAACTTAGATTACAGAATATAGAGGAAATAACTGAATGGTAGCAACACCAGTCCAAATTAAAAGCGACGTAAAAGATAAGTCTTTGGCCCCTTTAGGAAAGCAAAGAATTGAGTGGGCAGGCCGAGAAATGCCAGTTCTACGCCAAATCCAAGAACGCTTTGCCAAAGAAAAGCCATTAAGCGGAATTAAATTAGCAGCTTGCTGTCACGTGACAACCGAAACTGCTCATTTAGCGATCGCCCTAAAGAATGGTGGAGCTGATGCTGTATTAATCGCTAGTAACCCTCTATCTACTCAAGATGATGTAGCTGCTAGCTTAGTAGAAGATTATGGTATTTCTGTATATGCTAAGAAAGGAGAAGATGCAGAAACTTATCTAAAGCACGTTGAAATTGCTTTAGACCACAGACCAAATATTATTATTGATGATGGTAGTGATGTTGTCGCGACTCTAGTTAAAAACAGACAAGACCAACTTCCTGAATTAATTGGTACTACGGAAGAAACTACTACAGGTATTGTTCGTCTCCGGGCAATGTTCAATGATGGGGTATTGACTTTCCCTGCAATGAATGTTAACGATGCAGACACCAAGCACTTCTTTGATAACCGCTACGGTACAGGTCAATCTACTTTAGATGGTATCATCCGTGCTACTAACGTTTTATTAGCTGGCAAAACTACAGTAGTTGTAGGTTATGGATGGTGTGGTAAAGGTACAGCTCTCCGCGCTCGTGGTTTAGGTTCTAATGTAGTTGTAACTGAGATCGATCCAGTACGCGCTATTGAAGCTATCATGGATGGTTTCCGAGTAATGCCAATGGCAGAAGCAGCTCCTTTAGGCGATCTATTTATTACTGTTACTGGTAATAAACACGTTATTCGTGGCGAACATTTCGATGTGATGAAAGATGGAGCGATCGTTTGTAACTCCGGTCACTTTGATATTGAACTTGACCTAGAAACTTTAGCTAAAAAAGCTGATGAAATCAAGACAGTTCGTCCTTTCACTGAGCAATATAAACTCAAGAGTGGTAAGTCTGTAATTGTATTGGGTGAAGGACGTTTAATCAACTTAGCTGCTGCGGAAGGACACCCTAGTGCAGTTATGGATATGAGTTTCGCTAACCAAGCATTAGCTACTGAATACTTAGTTAAAAATAAAGGTAAATTAGAACCTGGTTTACACTCTATTCCTGTAGAAGTTGATAAAGAAATTGCTCGTTTGAAATTAGAAGCAATGGGTATTGGTATTGATACTTTAACTCCCGACCAAATTGAGTACATTAATTCCTGGACTGTTGGAACCTAATAATATCTAGCACTCAGCTATTAGCTATCAACATTTTAGTTGAGTTTTAGTAATTTATGCTGTAGGGGTTTGGAAACCAAGCCCCTATAGTTGTTAATTTACTCAAAGAAAATTTATCTGAAATAATAGAGTTGTTGGGAAATAAAAACTGGACTTACGGATGGACGCTATTAGTAGCGTTAGCGGTAGCGGAACGCACCAAGGCACTATATGTAGAGCCTTTGCGTAAGTCCTGAAAATTTAAAACGCTCAAAGGCTTATTATATAAAGCTTTCAGGATTTTAAAATTAAAAAACCGCTATAAACTTTGACTGATAGGGGTTTTAGCTATTTTTTTTGCTCAATTCCCAACAACTATAATAATAACAAGACTTACACGGGAGGCGCTAGATATGGAGTATTGGTGTATTACGCTACCGCTAACACACCCTACTGGACTGGACTGTTTCATCTAAAATAGTGCAATAGTAGGGGCGGGTTTATGCGACAATTTTGATACTACTCTAAGATTTATACAAACCCGCCCCTGAGATGGTGGCTTATATCACTGGGGGCGGGTTTATCTAACTGACTTGGAAAACTCGTTGTACGGACGTTGCATGCAACGTCCCTACGGTGAAACCCGCCCCTAGGGCGTCTTACTAATGCACTATTTTAGGCGAAACAATCCACTACCAATAGCGTTCGTGCGTAAGTCCTAAATAATATAGATATAAATTAGTGGCTAAATTATCTGTAGAATTAGAACGATATTTTTTTGATGAAAAATGTCCTCCTAAAGTAGCTTTAGGAGACATTATTGATTTGGCAGGAGAGAGAATTTTTGGCTTTTTATTCGTAATTTTATCTCTACCTTCAGCTTTGCCTGTTCCTGCTCCTGGTTATTCTATTCCTTTTGGAATTTTATTACTTTTATTGGCAGTTCAATTAATAGTTGGTTCTAAAACTCCGTGGTTACCTCAGAGTTGGTTAAATCATTCAATTTCTCTGGAGAAAGTACAAGGAATTTTAAAGTCTGGCATTCCTTGGTTAAAGAAAATTGAGTTGATATCTCGTCCTCGATTAAGTTATATTTGTACAAGTTCTGTAGGTAGAATAGTTATAGGTGGCGCGATCGCTCTAATGTCTATTTCGATGATGATTCCGATTCCTGGTACTAATACTTTACCAGCGATAGGAATTTTTGTGACTGGTTTTGGTTTATTGGATGATGATGGTGCTATTAGTTTGAGCGGGTTGGTTCTTTGTGTAATGGGGGCGACTTTAAGCAGTCTAATAGTGATTTTTGGTTATGAAGTTGTTAAGGGTGGAATCGAGTTCATTAAAAATTCTTTAACAGGTGGTTAGGAGCAAATTAAAATTCAAAATTCAAAAGTCAGAAGTCAAAGGTTAAATTGATCTATATCTTAACTTTACAGCATATTTTGGAGAAATAAGGTACAAAGCGTAAATGGTTAGGACTTAGGGATGAACGCTACTGGTAGTAGACTATTTCATTTTAAATGGTGCATTAGGAAGGCAGCTTAGGGGCGGGTTTATATAAATCTGGGAGTCACCATGAAAATTCTGGCTAAAACCCGCCCCTACTAGGGCGGGTTTATATAAATCTGGGAGTCACCATGAAAATTCTGGCTAAAACCCGCCCCTACTAAGGCGTGTCATTAATTAAGGAAGTTGACAAAATGACTATTGTGTGTTCATCTCCTGTACCTAGCCCTACTTTTCGGTTCAATAGTGCCGTGGCGCATCTTCAATGGTATCAGCGGTAGGGGCGGGTTTCTCAGTTAAATTAACGGTTTTTACCTAAATTGAAGTAAACCCGCCCCCAATGATTATAATGCACACTTTACGAGCAAGGGTGTTAGTCCAATATGTTTCTTTGGCCCACAAAACTTCGTTCCGTCTATCTATATCTAATTGATGACACACCCTAATGCACAGTTTTAGATGAAACGGTCTAGTAGTGGACCGACACAGCCAAAATGGTGCATTAGGATTCAGCGATAACCCTTATATGTCAAAGCTTTCACCTAAAATCTATTGCACTAAATTATTTGTGTCGGTCTAGTAGTGGACTGACACGCCTAAAAATGTAGGTTGGGTTGAACGGCAGTGAAACCCAACAAAACCTTGTTAATGTTGGGTTTCGTTCCTTGCTCCGCAACCCTAACGGGAACAACCCAACCTACGTCTAATGCACCATTTTAGATGAAACGGTCTAGTAGAATGTGTTAGCGGTAGCGTAACTGAGCAAGAATCTATATATAGTACCTGTGCGTAAGTCCTGATGGTAAAATTATTGTAGTGCGGGCATCTTGCCCGCGAAAAATAGTACATAGTACCTCATAACATAAAAAAATAATAACCCTGTAGAGACCTTCCATGGAAGGTCCCTACTTTGTGGTTTGATCAAATGAAAAGCTCTGTAATATCAAATCCGCTTAATTCGGTAGAAAAAAATGTTCTATTTTCAAGCATTACCAAAGCTCCCCATACTTCCCAAACCCTATTTATAATTGCTATACTCATAATATTTTTCTTAAAAAACTTTTAACCAAATGATAATTTATCTTTTAATATCACTTAACTATTGGGAGATATCCTGTTCTCAGAAAAATATGGAAATTTCCCAAATAGAACAATATGCCAGAAATTCAACTACAAATACTTCATGCTGCTGACCAAGAAGGCGGTATACCAGCAATACAAGATGCTGTTAACTTTTCAGCAGTTATGAACGGTTTAGAAAATGATGGTAATTTTGAAAATACTTTAAGATTATCCTCTGGAGATATTTATATTCCCGGACCATTCTTTAATGCTAGCGCAGAAATTTATGGCGAACCAGGTATTGGTGATATTCTCATCAATAATGTTCTTGGGTTTCAAGCAGTTGCTTTTGGCAACCATGAATTTGATCTAGGAACAGGAACCATTGCTAACCTACTGGCAGCAAACCCTGAAATTACAGGACCTGGAATAGGTGAAGATGGTTTTGTTGGTACTCAGTTCCCCTTTCTCAGCACTAACCTTGATTTTAGTACAGATGAAAATCTGGCTGGTTTTGTTGTACCAGATGGTGAAGCACCTGAACCAAATAGCATTGCAGGTAGCGTTGTTATAGAAATAGGTGGAGAACAAATAGGTATTGTCGGTGCAACCACCCCCAGTTTATCTGTGATTTCTTCTCCTGGTGATGTTGGTGTCACTCCTGGAAATAGTAGTGATATTACAGCTTTAGCTGGAATTATTCAAGAAACAGTAGATGAATTAATTGCTAACGATATTAACAAAATCATTCTGCTAGCACACATGCAGCAAATTAGCATTGAAGAAGAATTAGCAGAAATTCTCGAAGGTGTTGATATTATCATTGCTGGTGGTTCCAATACTCTCCTCGCAAGAGAAGATGATATTCTCAGAGATGGAGACAGTCGTCAGGGTCAATATCCTCTTGAATTTACATCTCCTAGCAATGAACCTGTATTAGTTGTTAATACTGACGGTAACTACAAATATGTGGGTCGCCTCATCGCTAACTTTGACGACAATGGTATTATTACTGCTTTCAACGAAGAATTAAGTGGTGCTTATGCTACTGATGATGCAGGAGTTGACCGAGTTTTTGGAGAAGATGTCGATCCAGCAGCAGAAGCTGACCCCGTAATAGTAGCTGTAACAGAAGCTATTAATGAGAATGTTGCTGATAGAGACAGCAATGTTTTCGGTGCAACAGATGTATTTATCAATGGTACAAGAGGAAATGTCCGCACTGAAGAAACTAACTTAGGAAATCTAACAGCAGATGCAAATTTATTTGTTGCCAAACAATATGACCCTAATGTAGTAGTTTCTCTGAAAAATGGTGGCGGTATCCGCGATAACATTGGTCAGTCATTTATTCCTGCTGGTGGTACTTCTGATGATTTAGTACAGTTGCCTCCTGCTGGAAATGATTTTAAAGCAGAAGGACAAATTTCTCAACTAGATATTGAGAATACCCTCCGTTTCAATAACGAGCTAAGTCTCCTCACAGTTACAGCAGAAGAATTAAAGCAAATTCTTGAGCATGGTGTAGCAGCAACAGCAGATGGCGCAACTCCCGGTCAGTTTCCACAAGTTGGTGGTCTTGCTTTCAGTTTTGACGCTACTCAACAAGGAATAGAACTTACTGAAGATGCTGACGGAAATGTTACGGGTGTCGGAACTGATGGAGAGCGCATCAGAAGTCTGGCGATTAAAGATGAGAATGGAGCGATCGCTGATGTTATAGTTAGTAATGGTGAAATCGTCGGAAACCCAGACCGAGAAATTCGCCTAGTAACTCTCAACTTCCTTGCAGGTGGAGGAGATAGTTATCCTTTTGAACTATTTGGCGAAAATCGGGTTGACTTAGTAGGTGAAGATTTACCACCGGGTGCAACTAACAATGCTGACTTTGCTGCCAACGGTTCCGAACAAGATGCTCTCGCTGAGTTTTTAGCAGAAAATTTCCCTGCTGATGGCGATCCTAGTTTTACAATTGAAGATGTTCCTCCAGAGCAAGATCAACGAATTCAAAATTTGTCTGCTCGCCAGGATACGGTCTTAACTATTCGAGGTACTGCTGATAATGGTCGTTTAGTTGGTAGTATTGATGAGGATACTATTATTGGTGGTCGCGGTAATGAGTTGATCTTTGGTCGAGATGGCGACGATCTATTACAAGGTCGCCTTGGTAATGACCATTTGTTGGGTGGTGCTGGTGACGATACTCTCAGAGGTGGTCAAGGACGCGATCGCCTCAATAGCGGTCCTGGAGATGACGTCATGACTGGTGGCGCAAGCATTGACCGTTTCATCTTTAACACAAATCAAGCTTACAGTCAAGAGGATTTAGGTCAAGATACTATTACTGATTTTAATCCAGATCAAGATATCATTCTTTTAGACAGAACAACTTTCACTACTATTGGGGATGGGGATAGTTTTGAGGATGTGTTTGCTACTGTCACCAATAATGGTGCTGCTCGTACCAGCGATGCTGTAATTGTTTACAATACTAATAACGGTAATCTATTCTATAACCAGAATGGTAGTAATGGTGGTTTAGGTAGTGGTGGTTTATTCGTTACTCTGGAAGATGCACCCACACTTGACCCTGATAACTTTGTGTTCAGAGGGTAAGAAAATGGGGAGATGAAGAGATGGTGAATATGGAGCTATTTTTCTACCTTTTTCCCTATTAGACATCTCCAGAACAGGACTTACGCATGAACAAAATCTTGGCGTTTGAGATTGCTTTCCTCCGGAATGCTCCGCAAACGCACCTCGTGAGCAATGACAGAAATAGGTTGCGCGTGCGTAAGTCCTACAGAAATAAAAAATAGAATCAATTCTTATCTATAAATCATCAATTACTTCTCCCTATTCCCTGATTTGGAGGAGATGTCTATTGTATTTATCAATCAGGACTTACGCATTAGAAACCAATTTTGGTCATTTGAGATTGCTTTGCACCTCGTGAGCAATGACAGAAATATGTTGCGCGTGCGTAAGTCCTGACTTTGAGCTGTTGGACACCTCCTGCAATTTGTAAATATTAAGTGCGCACATTGCTATATATGAAGCGGAGCGTTGGGCTAGTAAATGGCGATTTGTCCATACAGGTGGTATATAATTTCATTTTTTTTGCTCAAGTACCAATCTTTTTAAAAAATAGACAACTTAATTTTTTCTCTTCCAGAAGAATATTGAATTAGATTATTAAAAAGTAATCTTTTACTATGACTATCTCATAGTTTTTCCTCCCCTCTTTCAAAGCTATGCTTGATAAACATCTTTCTTCAGATAAAACTTAGAGATTAGAGAGAAATTATGTATCGATTATTAAATGGGTATTGCCGGAGAATAAACGTATTTAATCAGCAAATTTTCATAATCAATTATTAACTATTTATTATTAATTATTGAAATCCCTCAAAAGAATTTTCAGTGGTTCCACTTATCAACTACCAAATTATAAAGTTTATTAAGCTAAATCAGATAATTTTCATCAGTATAATTGCGATTTTCCAGTTTTTTTTGAGAAAAATGCTACAAAAATACTAGAAATCAACATAGATTTGTGTTTTTTTGGTAAAGATAGTTATTAGCTATTGCTTTTTATATATGAGTGGTGCATGATATATAAATAAGGGGCGTACAAACCACGTCTAAAGAAGACATATATTAATTTTCGTACTTAAGTTCTATCAATTAAAAATTACTAAAACTGGAGAACAAAAATGAAAACTACAAAACTTACTTCCCCATTATCTAAAGCAGCTATATTTGCCAAGACTGCATTGCTCGCAACTGTCGCTTTAACAGGCAATGTAACTTTTGCGGAAGCAGCTAGCTTTACTAAACTCGATTTTGATACAGATTATCACGGAAACACACTTGAAGCAGGCACTATTGTTAATGGCGGTCAATTTAATAATAGTGACGGTGATAGAGGTACTAATCCATGGTTTCACCAAGGAAAAGGGGTGAAGGTGAGAAGAAGAGGCAGCAACTCCGACAAAGGTCTCACCTTATTTAACAGTAGTTGTGAGCCTAATGCTAATAATTACAGTGGTTATAATGGTTTTACTAATGACTGTACTGGCGGTGACACAGACTTAGCAACTGGAGGAAATTTGAACACTCGGGCGCGGGGTAATGTACTGATTGCTCAAGATAGTGGTAGACAAGGCATAACTGATGGAAAGTTCTCAGATCCAGGAGATCAAGGAAACGGTAGTAAAATTGAGTTTATATTTGATGAAGGTGTTGCATTAGGAAATATCGAATTCCTTGATTTTGATAAGACAGATGCTAATAAAATTAAACTCAAAGCTAAAGGGGAAAACAACACCATCCTAGCAGATTATACATTTTCAAGATCGACAGGAGAAGTAACAGATAATTTAACAGGACAAGTTTTTTCTAATGCTGTGAATAAGATTAATGAAGATGTAGCTTTTACAGGAGAGGAACTTACTGGCAATGCTTACGTTACATACTTTTTAGCCAATCAAGATGTAGTTCCTCATAAATATGAGAACTCTGTCTGGGATTTTTACTTTAATAAAGAATTAGAAGGAGTCCGCAAATTAGAAGTTGACTTTAATGGTATAAGTGGCGCTATCTCTGAGCTATCATACGCAAAATTGTACGAAGATTTTACTCATAAACCAACAGAGCGTGTACCAGAACCTGGTAGTATTGCAGCTTTAGCATTCATCGGTGGTGGAATGTTCCTCTCCCGTCGTCGTCAGTCTAATTAAGAATTTCTCTTATACATATATTTTATGATTGTATCTACCTATGAATTGTATCTACCTTGAAATTCTAAAACATAATATTTCTATAACTGGGATTCTCCTCAAAGCTAAATCAGGAGAGTCCCAGTATTTTTTTGATTCTATAGCAACCGCCAAGGTAGTTAGGACATATTAAAAGCCTAAAACCCAGACAAAGCTAGATTTTTCCTTCTGCTATATTAAAGAGCGATCGCTAATCTTACGGTTCCCGATAAATCAGATTAAGTTTGGCAGCATTAGGGTCGTCATATCAAATCCGCTAGCTACGGTTCCCGATAAATCAGAGAGAGTAATATAAGAAACTGGGTTTGTAAAAGATAGATTTTATAGAGTGGAGTATTTCAAACCAACCTGGTTTCTGCGCTTTTTATACTAATACTACCGAATTTGATATGAGATGGGAAAATATAGAATAATTTTGCAGTATAAATAGTATGAAATATTGTTTATACCAAGCCAGTTATTTTGACTTGAAAAAAACTTTCAGTATTATCACTTATATTAGTTATGCAACTTAACCAATACTAGAAACTACTTCATTTAGCCCGCATTCCATACCATGACACGACAAAAGTATTATAAAACAGATTGCGTAGTATGTATTTTTGCTGATAATTTCTATGATGATTACCATGCAAAGCTTTGAATGGCAATTATAAATTACTACATATTGTCGTACTGAATGTGGTTTTTAAGCTAAGTACAGGTAATTGTCATCAGTATGATCACGAGGTTCCAGGTTATTTTGACAAAAAATATCTACTACTAAAGACTGATTTGTGTTGTTTTGGTAAAGATAGCTACTTGGCTATTGCCATTTAGATTGGAATAGTGCATCATATAAATGTGGGGTTAAGCAAGCCAAATCAAAAGTCAAGAAAGCAAACATCTTGATACTTATATGTCAAATAATACTAAGTTCTAAAAGTTATTAGAAACAAAAAAAGCTAGCAGAACTTGTTGAAAAAAAATACTTTGGTTTCTGCTTTAAATTCTGGAAGTTAAAAATTACAAGACAAAAAATTAGGAGAATATCTAAAATGAATAAAACTTTATCTACTCTAGTTAACTCTTCTTTATTAGCTGTGGGTTTAGCAGCAGGTTCCTCTTTAATTGCTGCTTCTAGTGCTAATGCTTTGAAACTAGATTTTAATGCTTATTATGGTAGTACCAATGATCCTGCTACAGGTGCTTCTGCTGAAGTTAAATTTGACTTTTTAGACGTAGGCGATGGTACAGTTAAATTAGATTTGAATATCACCAATAACACTGGTAATGTTATATCAAAATATCAGGGTAATGATATTAATACTGACGGAGCAACTGCTTCTAAGTTCATGGGTTTTGGATTAGATTGGAAGGATGGCGACCTAGCTGACGTGTTTGGTATTACTTCAAGTGATTACACTAAAGACCCCGACAACTACTTTGGAAATATAGTATTTGACGACAATACAATTAAAGGTGGCATTCAGAATGGGATTTATAACGGTACACAATTTAACGATATTACCTTTGACATTGGTTTCAGTCAGGGAAACAGTTTAAAAAATGGTCAACCAAACAAAGCTTTGGCTCAAGGGAATACAACTACAGTATCGTTGATTCTTGATTCAGATATGGACGCAAATGCAACAGAACAGTGGTTTAAAGATGCTTTCGCAAATAAAAAAATCAATGCTGGCGCTCGTTTTCAAGCAGTTAATGCTGGAGCTGGAAGTGATAAGCTACTTGGATATGTATACGAGTTTAGTAAAAATGATCCACCAGTTCGTGTACCAGAACCTGGTAGCATTGCAGCTTTAGCATTCATCGGTGGTGGAATGTTCCTTTCCCGTCGTCGTCAGTCTAATTAAAAACTTCTTTTTTTTTATATAATTGTATCTACCTTTAAATTCTAAAAATTAATAATTCTATAACTGGGATTCTCCTCAAAGCTAAATCAGGAGAGTCCCAGTATTTTTTTGTATAGCGCTGTGCGCAGGGAACAGGGAACAGGGAACAGGGAACAGTGGGAAAAGTGGGAAGACAAGGAAGAGGGGGAAGATAAGGAAAAAGCATCTCAAATGAGAGATTCATAATTTCTCACTTTTGTCAAGTTTTACAGCGCTTTTCACTCTCGATGAACCACATCACCATAACCAAAATCTTGTAGGGACGTTGCTTGTAGGGACGTTGCTTGTAGGGATGTTGCTTGTAGGGACGTTACTTGTAGGGACGTTGCTTGTAGGGATGTTGCTTGTAGGGATGTTGCTTGTAGGGACGTTGCTTGTAGGGACGTTGCTTGTAGGGACGTTGCTTGTAGGGACGTTGCTTGTAGGGATGTTGCTTGTAGGGACGTTGCTTGTAGGGACGTTGCTTGTAGGGACGTTGCTTGTAGGGACGTTGCTTGTAGGGACGTTGCTTGTAGGGACGTTGCATGCAACGTCCCTACTGTGGTTTACTGAAAGGATGTTTATAAAGCATAGCGCGTCAAAGGGGGGGAGAATATTCAAAGTCCTCCTATCCATTACCCACATAATTATTTACAATCTTGAAATCCTTATTAGTTAATAGTTTCGAGATTTAAAAACAGCAGACGGATTGACTTGTGCCAGTATCTATGCTGCCTACCTAATACCGTTCTTTCCCAGACCCCTGATGCCTAATCCTTGCTCTTTGAGAAATGTTAACTAAAGATGTGGGTAAAGCATAGCTTTCAAAGGGGGGGAGAATATTCAAAGTACCCCTGACAAGGGGGGGAGAACATTCAAAGTACCCCTTTCAAAGGGTGGGAGAACATTCAAAGTACCCCTGACAAGGGGGGGTGAACATTCAAAGTACCCCTTTCAAAGGGGGGGAGAATATTCAAAGTACCCCTTTCAAAGGGGGGGTGAATATTCAAAGTACCCCTTTCAAAGGGTGGGAGAACATTCAAAGTACCCCTGACAAGGGGGGGTGAATATTCAAAGTACCCCTTTCAAAGGGTGGGAGAATATTCAAAGTACCCCTTTCAAAGGGTGGGAGAACATTCAAAGTCCCCCTGACAAGGGGGGGTGAATATTCAAAGTACCCCTTTCAAAGGGTGGGAGAACATTCAAAGTCCCCCTTTCAAAGGGGGATTTAGGGGGATAATCAATTATTTATTATCAAGACTTGTGACTTCTGAATTTTGACTATTGATATTTCAATGAAAATTATTAGTTTTTGGGAATCTACAAGTCAAAAGATCAAAGTTAAAATATTATTGAAATTAAATATAGAACTTACGCAAACTAATCAATAAATCAGGTTTATTGCCTTAGTTATTGTCCTTCCAACGACGAAGTTTCTTTGATAAACCTGATTTCTGCTTAAGTCCTGAAATATAAATTAAGATATGGCCAATAAATGGTCTATACTTAATTTATCAAAACATCTCTTTGATGGACTAACTGAAGAAACTATGTAATCAAACTTATGCCAGTTAAGCAAAATCAATTCACAATTCAATTCTGGGGCGTAAGAGGCAGTATTGCTTGTCCAGGTTCAGAAACAATCAGATATGGGGGCAACACTCCTTGTGTAGAAATGCGAGTTGGTGGACATCGGTTGATATTTGATGGTGGGACTGGTCTACGAGTTTTGGGTCAATCTCTTCTCTCTCAAATGCCCATAGATGCCCATCTTTTTTTTACTCATACCCACTGGGACCATATTCAAGGTTTTCCCTTTTTTGCACCTGCTTTTATTAAAAAGAATCATTTCAAGATATATGGTGCAGTTGCCCCTAATGGAGCAACTATTGAACAAAGACTTAATGACCAAATGCTGAATCCTAATTTTCCCGTGCCTCTACAAGTTATGGGAGCAGAACTTAAATTTTTTGATCTGGAAAGAGGTATCCCAATTAAAATTGATAATGTAGTTGTAGAAAACGCTTTGCTGAATCATCCAGGAGAAGCAACAGGATATCGTGTTAACTGGCAAGGACATTCTGCGGCTTATATTACTGACACAGAACATTTTCTAGATCGCCTTGATGAAAATGTTTTATTTTTGGCTCGTCAAGCAGATGTTTTAATCTACGATGCGACTTATACTGATGAAGAGTATTACTCAGAAAATTCTAGTAAAGTAGGTTGGGGCCATTCGACTTGGCAGGAAGCTGTAAAAATTGCTAAAGCAGCTAAAGTGAAAAAATTAGTAATTTTTCACCACGATCCTTTACACAATGATGACTTTTTGGATCAGGTGGGAGAGCAAGTGGCTGAGAAATTTCCTGATAGTTTGATGGCAAGAGAAGGTCTGTCAATTCAATTAATTTCTCCTATAAATAATCAAGAAAATAAGTCAACGAATACTGCTAAAAAAGTGATAATTTCTGATTAGTTCTAACTTTGTTGATGTACTAACAAAAAATAATTAATGATTACCTCTTATTACTAAACAAGAGGATTTGCTAAAAAGAATTTTTGTCTTTTTTCTCCATGAATGGAGAGGGCTTATACCTTAATTAATTTTTCGGTAAAAAATGACTAAATTAAGTGAAAGTATTAAAACGTGTGGGTAACTTCTTCTTTAGTTAAGGCTTTAACTCCAACTGTTGTTGCCTTGGGAAACTTTGATGGTTTACATCGAGGACATAGGCAAGTAATTAAACCAATTTTAAATAATATAAATAATGGATTAAATTCTCTTTCTGTACGTTCATCAAAGTTGGCAATAGCTACAGAAATAGAGGAGGAGAAAAAGCTACAATTTTTATATCCAGAATTAAAAGTTTCATCATCGAATTACCAACATGAATTAGATAATAATAATGATAAGTCAGAGCCAAAAATTTATTCCACGGTTGTTACTTTTAATCCTCATCCCCAAGAATTTTTTAGTGGAAAACCCAAAAAGTTGTTGGCTCCAATAACAGAAAAATTAGCTCTTTTGGAAGAGGTTGGGGTTGAACAAGTAGTATTATTGCCCTTTAATCAACAATTGGCAAATTTAACTCCTATTCAATTTGTAGAAGAAATTTTGGTAAAAAACTTACAAGCCTGTAGAGTAAGTGTAGGATGGGATTTTCGTTTTGGTAGGAATAGGGCAGGAAATACAAAAGATTTACAAGCGATCGCTAATAATTACAATATAGATGTGACAATAGTACCTTTATATAGTTGTGAAAATGGGGAACGTATTAGTAGTTCAATAATTCGTCAAGCTTTAGAAGCAGGAGACCTGAAAAAATCAAATCGTTTATTAGGTCGCCCTTACAGTTTAGTTGGTGAAGTAGTTCAGGGACAAAAATTAGGTAGAAAATTAGGATTTCCCACAGCAAATCTCCAGTTACCGCCACAAAAGATTTTACCTTGTTTTGGAGTTTATGCTGTAGAAGTCTATATTTCTAGTGAGAAGCAACCTCAAGAAATATTTTCAGGCGATCGCCCCTACATGGGTGTGATGAATATTGGTTGTCGTCCGACATTAAATGGTTTAGATCCAACTGTGGAAGTTCATATATTAGATTGGTCTCAAGATTTATATGGTAAAACTTTAACTGTAAATTTGATAGAATTTTTGCGACCCGAACAAAAGTTTGCTTCTCTAGATTTACTAAAGGCTCAAATAAATGAAGATTGTCAAGGTGCTAGAAATATACTGAGAAATCAAACTAAGTAATTATGCCAAATAAATTTCTAGTTGTAGAGTAGGATTGTTATAGTTATAAGAAATCATTCCTGAGAAAAAATTGTAGGGATTTGGTCTCTAAATCTTTTGGGGTTTGGTCTCCCAACCCCAACCCAAACCATCAAATATTACAACCTATTTAAGGCTAGAAAAAGTGCAACTTTTTCAGATAAAATTACCAAAAAGTTAAGGTTTTAAACAAACCATCAAAAAATCAAGGAACAATTATTCCCTCTACTATCTCTTTCTTCTCATCCTTCCCAAATTTCCCAAACTTCCCACACTCTGTTTTATTGAACAAACCCTATGATAGAATTTTGTTTGAGAATAGGTATAGGTTATAGTTTTTGCTGGAAATGATCAACTTTTTGATTATCTTTCATCTGGCATTACTGGCCTTCCGAAATCTCTCTACATTAAATTCCTATTTTGGAGGTCAATCATGTCGGTTTACGTCGGAAATCTTTCCTACGATGCAACAGATGAAGATATAGAGAACGTCTTTGCTGAATATGGTACAGTTAAACGAGTTCAAGTTCCTAATGATCGGGAAACAGGTCGTGTTCGGGGCTTTGCTTTTGTAGAAATGGAAACTGAAGATGAAGAAGCAGCAGCAATAGAAGCACTGGATGGTGTTGAATTTATGGGACGTAATCTCAAAGTTAATAAGGCCAGGCCACGAGAAGAACGAGGCGGTAGAAGATAGGGGTATTCTGGTGAATATTAACTATGAGACATTTCCAATAATCAAAAATAAAATCAATTATCACCCAGAAATTATTAATTATTTCCTCTGATTTCTTATTTTATAGAGATATTTATTAAGGAATGGGCGACCTATAGAAATTGTTTTTGTAATGGTGATTTTGATGAATCTTTCCCAAACTTTTCCGCTGAAAAGTTAAGATTTGAGACCCAATTATTTTCATAATTTGTGTTAGTTAAATGAGATTTAATTCAAGGGAGCGGAATTTTTTTCTAAGTGCTCCCTGTTTCCTGTTTCCTGTTATATGATTTTTTTTGATGAGTATAGCGATCGCGCTGATATTTTAAGTATTACAAGGCTAAAGCCATGAGGAAAGAAATTTTCTTGGCTTGAGATTGCTATCCTGACGGACTGCTTCGCAAACGCACCTCGCGGGCAATGACAGAAATAGGTTGCGCGTGCGTAAGTCCTATATTATATGAAATTAGCTTTATTAGCCTCATTATCAATTATCCATTATCAATTCTTTCTCCCTATTCCTAGCGCTATATTAATAATTTTATGAAAGAAAGTATTGAGAAACTAAAACAAAATCTTAGTCAAGCTATTGTTGGTAAGGAAGATGCTATCAAATTAGTATTAGTAGCATTACTTTCAGGTGGTCATGTTCTTTTAGAAGATGTTCCTGGTGTAGGTAAAACTTTACTGGCAAAATCTCTAGCTTATTCTATCGCTGGAAAATTTCAGCGAATCCAATGTACTCCCGACTTACTACCGACTGATATTACTGGTACTAATATTTGGAACCCCAGCAGTGGAGAATTTCAATTTTTACCTGGTCCGGTGTTTGCAAATGTATTATTGACAGATGAAATTAATCGTGCTACTCCCCGTACTCAGTCTGCTCTTTTGGAAGTGATGGAGGAAAAACAGGTGACAGTAGATGGGGTTTCCCGTTCTGTTCCTAATCCATTTTTTGTGATTGCAACTCAGAATCCTATTGAGTATCAGGGGACATTTCCCCTACCGGAAGCACAAATGGATCGTTTTACTTTGTCTCTGACATTAGGTTATCCTACAGAGTCGGAAGAACTTCAGATGCTAAAAAGAATTTCTGAAGGTTCCGAGGTTAGTCAGTTAAAAGCTTGTATTACTTTGGAGGAAGTAAAAGAGTTGCGTCGTTTGTGTAGTTTGGTAAAAGTAGATGAGTCATTGCAAAAGTATATTCTGAGGTTGGTGAGAGCAACTAGGGAAGATGAGGACATTACCCTCGGTGTTAGTCCTCGTGGAACAGTTGCTTTACTTCGAGCAACTCAAGCTTTGGCATTTCTGACGGGAAGAGATTATGGTATTCCTGATGATGTCAAGTTTCTGGTTCCCTATGTACTTTGTCATCGCTTGATTCCAGCAGGGGGAAAACTTAGTCAAACAATAGTGGAAAGATTACTCAGTTCTGTTACGGTGTCCTAACCCAGTGTAACACAGCATTCCCGACTGTAACAACCAAGATGGTTGTGTTACGACTCATGACTGTAACACAGTATTCCCGGCTGTAACAACCAAGATGGTTGTGTTACGACTCATAAATGTAACACAGCATTCCCGGCTGTAACAACCAAGATGGTTGTGTTACCGAAATTGGTGTAAAATGCGTATTAACTTACTCCCTCTATAAACTTTTCTGTTTATCCCTAGCAAATTTCAATAAATTTTGAGCTTCTTGATAATAAGTTGTTCCTGGTTTCACATTCTCTAATTCATTAATAATAGATTGAATCGTACCAGCAAGTAAACCCTGGTTAGGATCGTCATCGCGAGCATACTTTTGCCAATCTGCTATCAAATTTTTAGCTTTGTTAAAAGCTTTCTCTGACTCTTGTTGTAATTGTATGCGGAGTTTCGTATTAGCTAGATTAACTTTATATTCGGCTAATTTTTTCTGTGCTTCCAAATAATTAGGGTTATCTGCTGGTATTTTCTCCAACTGACTAACTGCTTGTTCCCATAAAGTCGCCACCAGTTGCCACTGTTGTTCTAGATGGGGACCATTTTGAGCAGCTTTAGCTGCTTCAAAACCAAATTTTTTAGCTACTTCCATGAGATTGAAACTATGCTGACTTCCCTCAGCTAAACCTGCTTCTTTTTGGAAATCTCGCTTAGTAGCTGCCAATTTAGGTTTTACCATTTCTCCAGCGAGAGTAGTAGGTGGAATTTGTTCTAATTTATCTATTGCTCTTTGCCACTGAGCGATCGCTTGTTGTTTTTCTGTAAGAGTTGTTGTTTGCTGATACTGTTGTTTAGATATTTCAATAGTTTTTTCTGCTTCTTGTAACAATGTTTGAGCATTTTTTTCTTGAAACGCTTTTGCTTCAATTTTTCCTACTCTTTTTCTGGCAGTTTCAAATTCATCTAGGGTGAATTTCCAAGAACAACTAAAGAAGGTACAATACCCTTGGGGATAGTAACCTAAAAACCAAACTGGTAATTGATCTAAGTGTTTTTGTGCTTCAGTAACTTTTTCGGTTCCCAAGTTAATATCAGCGTTAGAAGTTGCTTGATTAATTAGTTGATCTGCTTGTTCAATTTTAGCGATCGCCTCTCGATAATTACGATCCATATTTATATAGCTTGGTAACAAAATTATTGGTGCTATTTTTGCCACAGGTTTACGAATCATAGGATAGGGTAAATTTGCTACCCAAACTATTCCTATTATTCCTACTAATGTGGGAGGTATCCAAGCAATTTTCGTCAATATTCCTGGTGGTTTATTTGCCTTAGCTGCTTTCTGAATAACTGTGTCACTAAAATTAGGAAATTGGTCTTTTATTATATGGTTTAACTCTTCTGCTTTGAGGGGTTCTCCTGATTGCAATAGTAACTTATCCAATCTTCTTATTACTATATCTTTTCCTACTTGCCCAACCAAATCTTCTTGGGCGCATTTGTTAATTTCTACTTCTAATATTTTATAGGCTCGGTTATATAAACGTAACATATTTTTAGTTATAGATTACTACCTTTTTTAGTTTAAGCCTAATTTGTTTATTAGTCATTAGAAAAAATCAGGAAAGTAGTAGACTGTTTTATTTAAAATTATGCAATAGTAGGGGCAGGTTTTAGCTATAATTGTAATGCTTATTATAGGATTTATATAAACCCGCCCTAATGCACAAAAAAATTAGATGTGTCAGCTATTGGTAGGGTGTGTTTTGCTACGGGACATATAAAGCCTATCTCGTAACTGAGCAATACTCCATATATAGTGCCTTTGCGTAAGTCCTGATTTATATAAACCCGCCCTAATGCACAAAAAAATTAGATGTGTCAGTTTACTACTAGACTGTAAAATATTGTATTAGGCAGTAGGGAAGTAGGAGAGAGATATTATTGTTGGGTTTCGTTCCTCAACCCAACCTAAATCGACTACAAAATTTCAGCTGAGTATTTACCGAAAAATTATTTTTTTAATCAAACCAACTTTATTTTTATAAGGAGCATATCGGATGTTTAAATCTAACCATAATCCCCTCTTCAACACACTTTTATAGTGAGAAAAAGTATCAAAACTAGCTTTGCCATGATAACTACCAATACCACTATTTCCTACACCTCCAAATGGTAAAGATGGCACTGCAAATTGCACTACAGTATCGTTAATACAAACATTTCCTGAAGAAGTTTCTCTTAAAATTTGCTCTTGTTTTTGTTTATTTAGAGAAAAAAAGTAAAGAGATAAAGGTTGAGGACGAGAATTAATCTGAGCGATCGCTTCATCTAAGTTTTCATATTCTAAAACAGGCAAAATAGGTCCGAAAATTTCTGACTGCATAATTGCCGAATCCCAATTAATTCCATCAACAATTGTCGGAGAAATATAACGTTCTTTTGAATTAATTTCACCACCAATAATAATTTTTCCTTCTTGTAAAAAATCATTTAATCTATTAAATTGCTTTTCATTAATTATTCGACAATAATCAGGACTATCAGCCGGATTTTCACCATAAAACTCTTTAATAAATTGTTTAATTTTTTCCAATAAATCAGATTTAACCGATTTATTTACTAACAAATAATCAGGAGCAACACAAGTTTGACCAGCATTAATAAATTTTCCCCAAGTAATACGTTTTGCCGTATATTCTAATTGAATATTATCATCAACAATACAAGGACTTTTGCCTCCTAATTCCAAAGTTACAGGAGTGAGGTTTTTGGCAGCAGCTTCCATAACTATTTTGCCTACCTTTGTTCCTCCAGTAAAGAAAATATAGTCAAATTTTTCTGCTAATAACTGTTGACTTATTTCCACTCCTCCGGTAATAGCAGCAATATAATTAGAATCAAAAGTCTTAGTAATTAAATCGGCAACAACCTCAGAGGTATTAACAGCTATTTCCGAAGGTTTAATAATCCCACAATTTCCAGCAGCGATCGCTCCTAATAAAGGAGATATTACTAATTGAAAAGGATAATTCCAAGCACCAATAATTAATACTATTCCTAGAGGTTCTGGATAGATTTTCGCTCCAGCAGGAAATTGTTCGATAGGAGTAGAAACTCTTCTCGGTTTTGCCCAAGATTTTAGTTTTTTAATGGCATCATTTATTTCTGTAAAAAAAGTCAGTTCAAAATAAGCTTCAAATTTTGGTCTATTCAAATCTGCTTTAACAGCAGCAGCTATTTTTTCTTGATAATTTGAAACTGCCTTTTTTAACTTTTTTAGTTGTTCTATTCTAAACTCAATATTTTTAGTTTTTCCTGTAGCAAAAAATTGACGTTGTTGGTTTAATATTTTGGTGATAGATGATTGTTCTAAAGACATATTTTTAATTGATATTTAGCGGTCATATCAAGCCCAATAAAAATGAACTTCGATATAGAAATCTTAAATGATTTCTGAAAAAAACTGTAGGGGTTTGGTTTCCAAATCCCCAAAATAAAATGTTATAGCGCTGTGGGCAGGGAACAGGGAAGGGAAGGAATAAATTGCTTATAAGACAGATTTTAGCTATTGGACAGTTCCTGTGATTTGTAAATATTAAGTGCGCACATTGCTATAGAAAGAAGCCAAGGATTTTAATCCTTGGCTCAAAGCTAAAGTCATCTTAAGATGACTAATATCCATTATTAATTATTAACTATTAGTTAGATGACTAATATTCATTATTAATTAGTCATTATTAATTAATTATTCCGCCTGACTAATACGACGGAGACTCAAAAAATCACTCAGATTTTTAATCTGAGTACAACTCCGTTCAAATTGTTGGCGATCGCTCACTTCAATACATAAATTAATCATCGCCGGATGACCAGGATTTGTTTTAACTTCAGCATTTTTCACATTAATATTATTATCCATTAAACGAGATAAAATATCTTTCAGAACACCCACTCTATCTATAACTTCAATAGAGATATTAACCGGATAAGTTTTAGGTCGTCCCTGATTTTCATTAGCAGTATTCCAACTAACAGGAACCAACCTTTCTCCAGGTACACCTTCCACATTATAACAACCTTGACGATGAATAGAAATACCATTCATACGAGTGACAGAACCAATAATAGATTCACCTGGAATTGGATTACAACAACCTGCTAAATGATACATTAACCCTTCCACTCCAGCAATAGGATGATAATTATTAGGAGAAGAAGTTTGAGTAGACTTGTTTAAATATTTTTGTGAATAAATATCTGAATTTTGCTCAACTTGGGTTACTTCTTTAGAGGCATCTCGTAAACGATTAACTACTAAATTTAAAGTTATTTCACCGTATCCTAAACCTGCCAATAAATCATCAACACTGTGATAATTTAATCTTTCAGAAACAAGTCGCATTTGCTCAGATTTAAGTAAAGATTCAAAACCTTTTTTACCCAATTCTTTTTCCAATAATTCTTTACCTCTAGCCAAATTTTCTTCTTTATGAGAACGTTTAAACCACTGACGAATTCGATTTTGCGCTCCACCAGTAACAGTAAAATTTAACCAATCTAAACTAGGATGACCGTTCTTTTGAGTCAAAATTTCTACAATATCACCATTCTTTAAAAGAGTATCTAAAGGTACTATTCTTTCATTCACTTTAGCACCTGTACAATGATTACCTATTTCTGTATGAATACGATAAGCAAAATCTATTGGTGTCGAACCATGTTTGAGGGAAATAACATCACCTTTTGGAGTAAAAACATAAACATCATCATCAAATAAATCATCCTTAACAGTCTCCAAATATTCTCGATCATCTTTCAGGTCACTTTGCCATTCTAATAACTGTCGCAACCAAGTAAATTTTTCATCTTCAGTAGTTATTTTCATATTACTATAACCACTTTCTTTATACTTCCAATGAGCAGCTATTCCATACTCAGCAATATGGTGCATTTCCAAAGTTCTAATTTGCACTTCTACTGGACGATTTGTATTACCTATTACTCCTGTATGTAATGATTGATAACGATTAGGTTTTGGCAGACCAATATAGTCTTTAAATCTTCCAGGAATAGGACGGTAAGAGTCGTGAACAATAGCTAAAGAACGATAACAATCTTCATTTTTTTCTACAATAATTCTCAGTCCAGAAATATCATAAACTTCGTGAAATTCTTTCTGTTTTAAATACATCTTTCGATAAATTCCATAAAGATGTTTAGGGCGACCACTAATTTCATAATATTCTATTCCTGCTTGCTCTAATTTTCGCCGTAAATTTTCTGTCATTTCTAACAATTTAGCTTCGCGATCAGCTCGTTTATCTGCTATTAATGTTTGTATTTCTCGATAAGCATTTGGTTCCAGATATTTAAAAGATAAATCTTCTAATTCCCATTTAAAACGACCAATTCCTAAACGATTTGCTAATGGTGCAAATATTTCTCTAGTTTCTAATGCTTTACTTAATTGTTTATCGGGAGGTAAATATTCTAGAGTTCTCATATTATGTAATCTATCTGCCAACTTCACAACAATGACTCTAATATCTTTTGCCATTGCCAAAAACATGCGACGAAAATTTTCAGCTTGTAGCTCTGTTTTGCTAGAAAAATTAAATTTAGAAAGTTTAGTTACACCTTCTACTAATAAAGCTACTTTTGCACCAAATTTTTGTTCTATTTCTCCAATAGTTATATCAGTATCTTCGACAATATCATGTAGAAAACCTGCAGCAATCATGGTACTATCACCACCAAGATATTTTAATAATCCTGCCACAGCTATAGGATGAGAAATATAGGGTTCTCCTGATTTTCGATACTGTCCTTTGTGTAACTCATAAGCAAATTCAAATGCTTGAGAAATTAATACTATATCTACTGGACAGTTGCTGATATTATCACTATTATTTCTGTGATTTATACATTCTTGCAACCAATCAGGAATTACAGATGAAATTTGAGGTTTAAGTGTTATAGTTTTTGTATCCATCATAAGTTTTTGAGAGTTAATATTTATCAGTTTTTAACAAGCATTTAATAAGCATTCAGCCGTCAGCTATCAGCTATCAGCATTTACCGAGAAGAGATAATTATTAATTGTTAATTCAGGACTTACGCAGATGAACCCAGAAACCCGCTACGAGGGTAGATTATTACTGCTCAAAACAACGATTTATCCTAGAAACCGGGTTTCGCATGGGTAAGTCCTATACAGATAATTATTAATTATTAATTATAGTAATCTTATTTCTGTTACAATATATAGGCTGTAACAATTTAAACACTATAAATACACTCTGATACTTTAGCCCATTGTTTGTGTAAGCATTCAGCTATTAGCATTCAGATCTCAGCTTTTTTAAGACCTTATTCTTAAGGACAAGGTTTAAAAATGAAGTTGGCAATAAGGTTTAATTCTGACTCTATTAATCAAGCCTTTATTACACCTTAAAAATAATAGCTGATAGCGCAGTTTCTCTGTTAGCGCAGCTACGACCCAGGAGGCAAAAAGCTGGCTGACTACTAAATGCTTACTTGTTTGTTGCCGATTCCCTAATTACCAAAAGGTGGCAATATTTTTACTACTAATAAAATAGAATTGCTATAGTAGTCTTATACTATATAGTTATGGTAAATAGTGAATTAAACTTTCATTGTACCATGATTGAAAATTAAAATCACTACTACAAATTATATTTTTGTATTTTCTTAAATAGAATAGGGAGAAATAATTAACAATTTCTAGATAATAATTTATTTTATTTTTAATTTTTGGATAAATATAATAGGGATACACTAATGCAGGTATCTATATCAATTAAATAGTTAATAATAGTCAGCATTCAGCCGTCAGCTTTAAATAAAAGCTATTCTGATACGGTTCCCGATAAATCAGAAATTTTTCTGAGTACAAAATTCAGTTTTCACTTTCTTTATTCGTTTAAATCTTTTCCTTAAAGTTGAGGTTTTTATTCCTGAATGCGAGTCGATTCCGCAGGCAAAGCTGAAACCTAATAGCTGAATACTTACTAATTTTTTTATAGGAAAATTATAAATATGAAAAAAATATTGATTTAGTTTTCTATTTTTGGAGATGTCTAATAATAGATAACAAAAACTATACCCTAATTAGGGTTTGCTTATGAAAAGTTTTTTTGTTGAGGTAGGAAGTAGTTGAAAAAAATAATTCCTTAATTTTTTTTTCCTCATTAGGCTAAAATAATATCTTTTTGAACCTTAGTAGCCTAAAAATTTGCACTTCTACGGTTCCCGATAAATCAGACCAAAAGCACTTACTTTTATCTATGAATACTTTGAGGTTGAATCAGCTAGCCCTAATTATCAATTATTAATTATCCATATATGTATGGTAAAAATATAGACAAATTTCGATTTATTTACACAATGTTATCAAAGGGGCAAAATGAACCATATCAAAAATTAAGTCAACTGTTACATCAGTGGCAGGAGAATATGGCCGAAATAGAACCATCAAAAATATTGGCCATAAATCAAGAAGTCCAACAATTGTTTGAGACTCAGATTATTAATTTAGATAACTCAGGACTAGACCAACCCATAGCATCCAAATTACAGTCTTATTTGACGGAGATTCATAAGCAACTTAGACTCTTGAATCTAGATGTTGCCTTTTTACAAACATCTCGAAATCCCCAAACCACAAAAAAGAGGTTGGCCAATATTAGCGATCGCCTAGAGACCCTCAAAGGCTATTGTTTGAGTATACTTACGTCAAGCTAAATTAACAAAAAATTAGGAAGAAACAGGATGAAAAGCCCTAAATACAATATAGAGTTAGAAGATGCTGTATTGAATGATACGATTCCGGTAAAATACTGTTCTAAGTCTACAGGTTTCTGGATTTCAGCGAAAGATTATGAATCCTGGTTAGCCAGTTTACCTTCATGGTATGTTCCGGAAGAAACATTGCCCTACTACAATCAATTTGAAGATTTTGTCCCTTCCCCTTTTGATGGTAAAGCAGGATTATGTCCTGAATGTGGTACTTATTTATCAAGAACGAGGATAAATATTAAGCAACCTTTTTATGTAGAACTTTGTATGAGTTGTGGAGGTATTTGGTTTGATAATGGGGAAGAATGGGAAATTTTAGAACAGCTTGGTCTTCATATTAAAATTCGCCAGATTTTTTCTAGTCAATGGCAAGAAAAAGTACGTCAGCATCAACAAGAAATGATTAATCGTGAGAATGTGATTGATAAATTAGGAGAAGAAATAGCACAGTATGTTTTTCAATTAGCAGAAATATTGGAAACTCATCCCCAAGCAGACTATGCTGCTACTTATATGTTACGCAGGTTTGAAAATAAAAGAAAGGAACTTAATAGGAAACTTCTTAGAAATAGTCAAAGTTAATTCAGTTATAGTTATCCGCAACTTAAAATACTGAAGTTTATTTTTTATTCCTCTGAAAAAGCTATCCATTATTAGGAACTCCTCAAACCCTTTTTTGATGGGAAGGAGGGTTAAATAATGAATAATGAATAATTACCTATTATTATAAAGAGAGGATTGATAAAAAGGAATATTTTTTCTTTTTTATCCATGAATGGAGAGGCTTTGTACTTTAATGAATAATGAATAATTACCTATTATTATAAAGAGAGGATTGATGAAAAGGAATTTTTTTTCTCCATGAATAGAGAAGCTTTGTACCTTTATTTTTCCATAATGAAATGATGGAGTAGGGCAAAATTATAGAAAAGCCTATTTGGAAATACTTAATACATTGTCTATTCTGGAAAATTGATTTAATGGCAGCTAAATAACTTATATTTTTTGTCAAGTTTTATTTTAAGAAAGGGGTAGGTTTAAAATATAGCGGATTCCACTTTAGTGAGGTACACCCGTCGCGAGCAAGATGCTCTAGAGACATTTAATTCTGAATATATGTACTTCATGTACCTGGAATATGCTGTATTATTGGCATTAATGGCAAAGATCAAATTTTTCAGGTATAAATTATTAAGATATTGACTTGGAAACGAATATTTTATATCTAAACACTAGATTGACTTCTGCTAAACTAAAATTTACTCAAAAAACATAGAATTTTTACTTATAAAATAATCAGAAAAATGTAAGCATTTCCTGGGAATACTTACATAAAAATGGCTAAGTGCTGACTCAAGATATCACTAATTAAAATAATAAATGAATCCTTTACTTAATATAGAAAATCTACGAGTAGCTTATCCCGAAAAAAGAGGAAAATCTCATTGGGCAATAAATAATGTTTCTCTAACACTGCAACCTGGTGAAAAATTAGGATTAGTGGGAGAATCTGGATGTGGTAAATCTACCCTGGGACGTGCTGCTATGAGATTATTGCCTAAGTCAGTACAAGTTGAGGGAAATGTCACTTTCGGGGATAAATCTGTCTTTGAGATGAACCCTTCTGAACTTAGAAAATTTCGTGGCGAAGCAGTAGCATTGGTTTTCCAAGATCCTATGACTCGCCTCGACCCATTAATGACTATTGGAGAACATTGTGTAGAAACTATTAAAGCACATCAACGTTTATCTAATTCTCAGGCCGAAAAAAAGTCTATAGAAACTCTGGAAACTGTTAATATTCCTGCTAGTCGTTGGTCTCAATATCCCCATGAGTTTAGTGGGGGAATGCGACAAAGGGTGGCGATCGCTTTAGCTCTTTTACTTGATCCTAAATTAATAGTAGCTGATGAACCTACTACTAGCTTGGATGTCACTATAGCATCTCAAATTTTGCAGGAGCTAACTAAACTTTGCGAAGAACGTCAAACTTCTTTATTATTAATTTCCCATGATTTGGCAATGGTGGCAGAATTTTGTGACCGCATTGCTGTTATGTATGGAGGTCAAATAGTAGAAATAGGTACAGTTCAACAAATTCTAAAGAACCCCCAACATGAATATACTAAATCTCTATTTGAAGCTGCTTTACATATTCAAGTTATTGAATCTAAATCTCCGAAAATTAAACTGAAAAAGTCTCAAGAAATCAGGGTTTCTAAAAAAGTTAAACCGATTTTACAAATCAAAGATTTAGTTAAACATTACAGTTTAGAAAGTAATTTTATAGATCAGTTATTTTCTTCTGGAAAAAGCCAACTTATTAAAGCTGTTGATGGAGTAAATTTAGATCTTTATTCAGGGGAAATATTAGGGTTGGTTGGAGAATCTGGTTGTGGTAAAAGTACCTTATCTCGAACTATTTTACAATTAATTAAACCTACTTCTGGTTCAGTAAAATTTCAAAGTATAAATTTAACTAATCTCTCCAACTCTGTATTACAAACACACCGTCGGGATATGCAAATGATATTTCAAGATCCCCTCGCTTGTCTCAACCCGATGATGACTGTCGAGCAGATAATAATTGACCCTTTATTTATCCATAATTTGGCTGATGGAAAGGAAGCAAAAATTCAAGTTGAGGAAATGTTAGAAAAAGTAGGCTTGACTCCAGTGGCAGAATATGGTAAGAGATATCCTTCGGAATTATCTGGAGGACAACAACAAAGGGTGGCTATTGCTAGAGCTTTGATTACTCGACCAAAACTGGTTATTTGTGATGAACCTGTGAGTATGTTGGATGCAACTATTCAAACTCAAGTTTTGGATTTAATGTTGGAGTTGAAGGATGAATTAAGTTTAACTTATTTATTTATTACCCATGATTTATGGGTAGCGAGGTTTCTTTGTGACAGAATTGCAGTTATGAATGGTGGAAAAATTGTTGAGGAAGGGAAAACAGAAGAAATATTTAATTATCCTCAACATTCTTATACTCAAACATTGTTAAATGCTGCACCACTATTACATAAATAAGAAGGAAGAAGGAAGAGGGAAGAGGGAAGAAGAAAAAAAGAAGAAAGAAGAAAGAAGGAAAAAATATTTGATTGGATAAGATAAACTGTTACAGCACTAGAGTGGAATCATCTGTCTGAGTTGGTTAATATCAAACCTGTTGGCTACGGTTCGCGATAAATTGGAGAATGAAATTCTACCATCAGAAAAGAGCTAAAAGTCCGAGTTTGTAGAGGGTTTGGAGACCAGGGTTTGGAGACCAGGGTTTGGAGACTAGGGTTTGGAGACTAGGGTTTGGAGACCAGGGTTTGGAGACCAGGGTTTGGAGACCAAACCCCTACGGGGAAATACTACTGGATTTGAGCTAACACAAGCACCCTGCTTATTTAAGACTAGAAACCTGTTTTATTAATGAATAATTACCTCTCTTTTTTAGGGAGAGGATTGACTAAAAGGAAAAGTATAATCAATGAAATATTTCAATCAAAACCAAGAAATTAAAACACAACAAACTCTAACTTCAACAATAGAAAAAAATAATTCATCTCTAGAAGCAAATTTACAGCCCCTACCCCTAAAAAGACCTTTATTATTGATAGGTCATGGTACAAGAGACACTGAAGGAAAACAAACTTTTTTAGATTTTGTTGAAACTTATCAAAATTTGGATAAATCTCGACCTGTAATACCTTGTTTTCTAGAATTAACAGGACCGACTATTCAAGAAGGAGTAGATAAATGTGTAGAACAAGGCTATACAGAATTATCTGCTTTGCCAATATTGTTATTTGCAGCTCGGCACAATAAATTTGATATTACTAATGAATTAGACCGAGCAAAACAACGACATCCTCAAATAAAATTCTACTATGGAAGACATTTTGGCATTACTCCCAAGATTATAGAATTGTGGCGATCGCGTCTCACAAAATTAGATGAAACTAACTTTAACCGCTCCCAAACAGTCTTATTATTTGTAGGCAGAGGTTCCAGCGACCCCGATGCTAATGGAGATGTTTATAAATTAGCTCGAATGTTATGGGAAGGTAGCGACTATCTAACAGTTGAAACCTGTTTTATTGGGATTACTCATCCTCGTTTAGAAGAAGGTTTTCGACGAGCAAGGTTATATCAACCTCAGCGAATTATTGTTGTGCCCTACTTTTTATTTACCGGAGTTTTAGTCAAGAAAATATTTGATATTACTGCTCAACAGCAAGAACAATATCCAGATATTTCCATGACTTGTTTACCAGAAATGGGAGCCCATCCAACATTATTAGAATTATTAAGAGACAGAGAAATAGAAACACAATTAGGAGAAGTAAAAATGAACTGTGAAATGTGTAAATTTCGGTTAGCTGCTGTTAGTAATGAAGAACATTCTCACGGTCATCATCATCATCATCATCACGACCATTCTCAGGGTCATCATCATCATAGTCACGACCATAATCATTCTGTGGTTGACCCTTATGCGGAACCCGAAAAATATCATCAACGTATTTGGCAAGTTCCTTAATAAGGATTGGTAAATCTAACTATGAAATCCGATCGGAAACCGGGTTTATTGGACTCAGAAACCCGGTTTCTTTAAGAAACCGGGTTTCTTCTTTCTAGTTGAAAGAAACCGGATTTCTTATAGTTGAAAGAAACCGGATTTCTTGTAGTTGTCATGTCGTCTAAAACGTCGTTAACGCAGTGATGCGAAGCGCAAAAACATACCCTACCAATAAGAAAGTCAAAAGTCAGGGGTGCATTTCATATTTGCAAAAATACTTTTTTTTCTATTCCTGATTCCCTATTCCCTGTTCCCTATTCCCTAAAAGCGATAAATTTATGAATTTTAAAAGTATCTTTCAACTACTCAAACAAACTGTTAAAGAATGGCAACAAGATAAAGCTCCTATTCTAGCAGCAGCTTTAACTTATCATACATTATTTTCCATCGCCCCATTGTTCGTTATTGCAGTAGCGATCGCTGGTTTTATCTTTGGCAAGTCTGCTGCGGAAGGAGAGTTAGTCACGCGATTAGAAGATTTTATGGGTCCGCAAGTTGCAGAAACTATTGAAAGACTGGTAATCAATATTTCTCGTCCTCAGTCAGGTATTATTGCTACTTTAATAGGTATTGCTACTTTATTTTGGGGGGCATCAAATTTATTTGCTCAACTCAAACTTGCTTTAGATATGATTTGGAATGTTACACCTCCACCAAACAGTGGTATTGGTCGGTTTATTCAAGATCGGTTATTGTCAGTGGCGATGGTATTAGGAGCAGGTTTAATTTTAATTTTATTATTGTTGGTTAGTGCTGTATTAACAGCAATAAATAAATGGCTAAATAGTATATTTGATACCCCAAGTGTTCTTTGGAGTGTGATTGATATTTCTCTTTCTTTTGGGATAGTAATGATCTTATTTGCGGCAATTTATAAGTTTTTACCAGATGTAAAAATAGCTTGGAGTGATATTTGGATTGGTGCAGGAATTACGGCTATATTATTCACTATTGGCAAAAGTTTAATAGGATTATATTTAGGTAATAGTGGGGTAGGTTCAGCTTATGGTTTTGCAGGTTCTTTAGTAATATTATTGTTATGGATAAATTATTCTTGGCAAATTCTATTTTTTGGAGCAGAATTTACTCAAGTTTGGGCTAATAAATATGGTTCAAGAATACAGAATAAACATAAAAAATTGATGGGAAATAACGATTAATTATAACTGATTAATTGGGATTTTGAGAATCGTGATTTTTTATCTCTTTATGTATAGCAGAGCCAATTTTTTTGAGGTACATCGGCGCGTTCAAGATGCAGGGTTCCCGATAAATCGGTGAAAAATCCCACTGAGAATATTTAATTATTAAATCAATACTTCATATACTTGGAATCTGATGTAAATCTAAAGCTAGGATTTTTATTGTCTGTAATGCTGGTATTATTGATAATAATAATGAAATATTAACTGACAATAAAATGACAGAAACAACAGCTAATTATGATGAAACGTGGAAAGCAGCTATATCTGAATATTTTGAATCTTTCCTAAGTTTCTTTTATCCCGAAATTCATGGCTCTATTAATTGGCAAAAAACACCGATTTCTCTAGATAAAGAATTAGAAGAAATTACTGCCTCAGCAACAATAGAAAAACGTTATGCTGATCTCTTGGTTGATTGGATATGGTTAGGGAACCCATCCATCCCTCGACCGCTAAATTATTTAAAGCATGGTTTTTAGACAATGAAGAAATCTGGATTTTGATTCATATTGAAGTCCAAAGTCAATATGACCGAGAATTTACTCAGGGAATGTATATCTATAAACTATCGAGCATTTGACTTGTACCATAAACCAGTAATTAGTTTAGCTATACTAGGAGATGAAAACCAATCTTGGCGACCAAGTTTCTATCAATATGGTTTCGGAAAAAGTTAAATGAGATTAGATTTTGCCATAGTCAAACTCTTAGATTATCAATGGGAGGAACTAGAAACAGATAATAATCCATTTGCTATGACAGTTATGGCACACTTAAAAACTAAGAATACCACCAGAAACCTGACAGAAAGAGAACAATGGAAATGGCAATTAGTCACAAGCTTATACGATAAGGGGTTAACTAAATTCGATATTATCAATCTGCTGAAATTCATTGATAAAATGATGACCTGATCCCCAAAATTAGAATCAAGTTTTAAAACCAAAATTAATCAATATGAGGAGTCACAAAAAATGGAATTTTTAAGCACTATAGGAGAAATAGATCAAGAAATAGCAGCCAAACAAACTTACCGACAAAGTATTCTTGATTTACTGGAAAAACGCTTTAATAATTTGTCAGAAACTCTGGTCAAAGCTATTAATAAAATTGATGATTTAGTCTGGCTAAAACCGTTAAATTTAGAAACAATTACTGTCAGTTCAGTTTCCGAGTTTGAGGAATTGATTAATAGGAGAAACTCCACAAATATTTAGAGGAAAATATCAGTTATTGTTGGGTAGCGCTATGGTTTTTTATGTTGCCTAGCCCTACCAAATTCACAAATAATCATATCTGCTGAAATTCATTTTCTAGTTTACCCCCTGAAACTTCCTCGTAAATTACAATAAATTACACAAAAAACTCAAGCTAAATTAAGTAGAGGAGTGGGGGAAACATAGCAACCATAAATGATTTGTGAAAAAAAACTGTAGGGGTTTGGTTTCCAAATCCCTTATTTGTTCGGGCTTGGAGACCAAACCCCTACTATAAAATCTTACAACCTATTTAGGATTACTATACTACCATATTTAAAATTTTTCCTTATTCCTTCTTACTTATTCCTTCTGAAAATAAATGACAAAAATAGCCTTATTTGGAACCAGTGCTGATCCACCAACAGTCGGACATGAAAAAATTATTAAATGGCTCTCTCAAAAGTTCGATAAAGTAGTAGTTTGGGCATCAGATAATCCTTTTAAATTTAATCAAACATCTCTAAAACAACGTTCGACAATGTTATCAATTTTGATTGAAAATATTGACCTAAATCAAAACAATATTTTTCTGCATCAAGAATTAAGTAGTCGTCGGACTTTAGAAACCGTTGAACTTGCCAGAAAAAAATGGGATAATGCAGAATTTACTCTAGTAGTAGGTTCAGATTTAGTTAAACAATTACCAAATTGGTATCAAATAGAAGAACTTTTACAGAAAGTAGAATTATTAATAGTACCTCGCCCAGGTATTGCCATAGAAAAAGCAGATTTACAGAAATTAAAGGAACTAACTACAGAAGTCAAAATAGCTTCTGTAGAAGTTCCAAATGTTTCCTCATCTGCATATCGCGAACAGGGAGATGAAATGAATATTACGCCTCCAATTAAAGATTATATATATAGACAGAAATTATATTAATGATAGAAAGCAACTACATAAAAAATGTCATTTTGAGTATCAATTAATCTCCTTAACTTCAAGCCTACTATATTATTTTAGTATCCCATTAATAAAACTGTCAAGATGAAAGCTGAAGTATTGTAGCTATATTTCTGATTATTTTTCTTTTTTTTCTTTCTTCTTTGCTTTGACTGATGAACAAAAAAACTCGAACTTTAACTGGATTATTTTTAACAACTTTCCTCCTAATCACAATTAACTTATTTTCTGCCCAAAATGCCGAAAGTAAATCGCCAAATCCTTTATCTCTTGGTTTCCAAATTATTAACAATTCTCCAGGAACTACTCTTTATCAAAAAGATTTAGATTATGTACAAGTTATTGATTTAAGTCAAGGCGCAAAAATCCATTTTATTTATGGAAATATCGCAGACTTAGGCACTAAAAAAGGAGCTTATGGCGGTAACGACCCACAATTTGAACGTCAGAAAATTTCACAAATATGGTCTAACTTCTCTTCCGAAAATTTCAATTTATTTTCCATTACTAACGGTCAATTTTTTAGAAATGATAAACACTCTTCTACAGGGTTAGCATTTCCTGTAAAGTCAGATGGAATTATAGTTAGTGATGGTTACGCAGGAGAAATAGAATTTTCTGATGAAAAGTTAATTTTAGAAGTCTGGAATGATAGAGCATTAATTAGTAGGTTTCAGCCACATAATTTCCAATTATCAACAGCACCTAATTTTATTGTTGGTTTACAGGAAAATGCTGATAAAGGAGTTCAAGATCAAACAGGTAGAACCTTTATTGGAGTTAAAGATAAAGATGGCGATCGCTTGAATGAAACAATCTTAATTTTTACTTCTAAAAAAGCAACTCAACTTCACGCTGCTAATGTTTTGAAAAGTTTCGGGGCAACTGAAGTAATAATGTTAGATGGTGGAGGTTCAACACAATTAATTTGTCAGGGAAATAGTTACATAGATTCACCAAGAACTATTCCCCAAATGATTGCTATTTTCAGTGGAAATATTATACAATAGAGATTGCTTCAGTAAGCATTAAAACTTGCCCAAAAGTTTAACTTGTTTACCGTCATCTTACAATTATAATAGTTGGTTTTTCAACTGTATATAACTATCTACATAGAAATTAACAATTATGCAATTAGTAACTACATTTATTTCAACGATAGATTATTTAGAAGGAGAAAAAAATAGTCAAGTTCGCCATGAATATCTTGGTGGTCAAATATTCGCTATGTCTGGTGGTAGCGAAGAACATAATCGCATTGCTTTGAATATCGCTAGTTTTTTACGTTTTCATCTCCGGGGTAGTGGATGTAAAACTTTTATTGCAGATATGAAGGTCAAAATTGATATTGCCAAAAATAACTCAGATATTTTTTATTATCCTGATGTGATGGTAACTTGTCACCCTCAAGATACGGATAAATATTATAAATGTTATCCTTGTTTAATTGTTGAGGTACTTTCTCCTTCTACCCAAAATTTAGACAGACGAGAAAAACGTTTAAATTATCAAAATTTAACAAGTTTACAGGAGTATGTATTGGTTTCTCAAACAGAAATGAAGGTAGAAATTTATCGTCCTGCAAAAGGTGGTTTTTGGTCTAAAGAAACTTTAGGAAAAGAAGATTTGTTAAAGTTAAAATCAGTGGGTTTAACTTTAACAATGGCTGATATTTATGATGAAGTTTTATAACTTTTTTAGGGACGTTATCTGCAATTTCTCTATCTTAATAATTTATCTTTTCAGTAGGGTGCCTTAACGAAGTGTAAGGCACCCTACTGAAATTTCTTATAAACTAATTAGGATACAAAATTATATAATTTTCGGCTGGTGTTTTCGTTAGTGTTTCCATTGTCTTTTTTTTGATAAACAGCGATCGCTTAATTTTTAATTATAACCTTGTAGGGACGTTGTATGCAAGGTCCCTACTTTGGAAAACTGCTATTCTAATGCTCCCAATGATAACTGTTCAATTAAATTCTATATATGTCTATCGATCTGGATTAAGACAAGTATTTAATAATTCTTCTGTTGGTAATTTTACATTAATACTTAAACCAACTACACAAGCAGAAAAATCTTCTGGCAGTAAACTACGACGACAACCTTCTAATACAGCAAACTGATTAGATATATTTGCCATTGATAAATTAATATTTTCCACACAAGTTCCTAACTCATCAACTCTTCTCACCTGTTGACAATTTAACAAAATATCTTGTGCTGGAAGTTTTTGGGTTGTACTATTATAAATCTTGGTGACACATATTGATAAATCTTCAGGTTCAACAGTTGCACTACAAGCATTAGCTACTTCTTGATTAGATAAACCTACACTTAATAAATTCTCAGAACAAAGTCTAAATGATTTGATATCTGCTGGTTCTTTCTTGAATAATTTTTGGAAATCTATTCCTGTTGCTGGTTCAGGAATAACCATCAAAAAACTAGAACTCAAAAGTTGTATTGCTGTTAAAAATATCCACCTTTTCTTCAAGTATTTCTTAGGTGTAGATAAGGAAAATTTTGATGAGAAAAAATTAGGAAAATTTTGATGAGACATAACAAATAACTAAAAATATAAACTAAATTATGGACAATTGACAAAGTAGTAATTGAATAGTATATGATAGTGGATTGTGACTAAATTTTACGTTAATGAGGAAATTATTATGGCAAGATATAGAGGTCCACGTTTAAGAATAGTACGTCGTCTGGGTGATTTACCCGGACTATCTCGTAAAAGTCCCAGACGTGCTTATCCACCTGGTCAACATGGCCAAAACCGCAGAAAGCGCTCAGAATATGCGATTCGACTAGAAGAGAAACAGAAACTAATATTTAATTATGGTGTTTCCGAACGTCAACTGCTACGGTATGTGAAAAAAGCTCGTCGTGCAGCAGGTTCTACAGGACAAGTATTACTACAATATTTGGAGATGCGCCTAGATAATACTGTATTTCGTTTGGGAATGGCTCCAACTATTCCCTCGGCCAGACAGTTAGTTAATCATGGCCATGTCACAATTAATGGTAAGGTTGTTAGTATTGCTAGTTACCAGTGTAAACCTGGAGAAGTAATTAGTATTAAAGAAAGAGAAAAATCTAAGGAAATGGTAAAGACTAATCTCCAATATCCAGGTTTAGCTAATATTCCTAGTCATTTAGAATTTGATAAAGACAAACTGGTTGGTAAAGTTAATGGTATTGTGGAACGAGACTGGGTGGCGCTTCAAATTAATGAACTATTAGTTGTGGAATATTATTCCAGACAAGCTTAATTCAGAAGTCAAAATTCAAAATTCAAATTAGGGATTTTCACTCTTTTGAATTTTGACTTTCCTGATTAATTTCTTACTTTTGACTTTGGAATGCATGAATTTTGAATTTCCTTATTAATAATAGTTGTATTCTCAAATAGGTAAACAATAAATATGTGGTTGAAGTGCTTAACAGCTTAGGAATTTTCACTCTTTTGAATGTATGAATTTTGACTTTCTTGATCAATTTCTTACTTTTGAATTTTGAATGTATGAATTTTGACTTCAGAAATTATCCTCCAATTTGTGACATAGTTCGACTATAATTTCCACTTGTACCAGACTCTCTTTGCTTAAAATTAATTTCTGGTTTTATTCCTAATAAATATTCTACTTTCTGCCGTAACTTCTCAACAGAAACTCCATTACGCAAACTACTTTTTAAATCTATTTGACCCATTTCATTTAACAAGCAAGGTCTTAACCATCCATCCGCAGAAAGACGCATTCTATTACAGCGATCGCAAAAACATTCTGACATTTGACTAATAAATCCTAAAGTTCCTTTAGCTCCAGGAATTTGAAATATATCGGCAGGTCCGTTTCCCTGAATAAAAGATTCTGCTAATCCCCATTTTTCCCTAATTTTTTGTCGTAATTCTTCTGAAGAAATCCAACCTTTATCATCAAATAACTGATCATTACCAATCGGCATAAATTCAATAAATCTAACGTGCCAATTACGATCAATAGTCAAAGCTGCTAAATCTAAAATTTCATGGTCATTCACCCCAGGAATAACAACCACATTTAATTTCAACGGGTCAAAACCAACCTCATAAGCAGCTTGAATCCCATTCCAAACCATTTGCCAACGACTACGACCCCTATTTCCAATAATTAAATTAAAAGTATCTGCATCTAGAGAATCTAAACTAATATTAATTCTTTTTAAACCAGCTTCATATAAATCTTTTGCCATATCTGCTAGTAAAAAACCATTGGTAGTCAAAGATAAATCTTTAGTCTCTGGAAAAGCAGCGATCGCTTCAATTAAATCAACCAGACCAGGACGTAATAAAGGTTCACCTCCGGTTAAACGAAACCGAATAAAACCAACAGGAATAAACACATATTTGAGCAAAATTAATAATTCATTATTAGTCAATAAATCTGGTTTTAAAATATAGTCAAATTCTGCACCCTCTGGCATACAATATTGACACCTAAAGTTGCAACGATCTATTAAACTAATTCTCAGATAATCAACTTTGTTCATATTAATACAGTGTCAATTTTATAATTAGGGAGTAGGGAGTAGGGAATAGTTAAGAGTTAGGAGGAATGGGAGTTATAGAGGAAGTAGAAGTAAGAATTATCTCTTAATTTTTCTACTCTTGTGTGAGACTTTTAAGCCAGCTTTTTGATTTTTCGGGAACCGTACTTTTTTGACTTAAAAGCTGGAACTTTTTGCTGACCTAAAAATTATGAAAGCTTTATCTGCGAATATTTTCATATTTATTCAGCAAGTCCTAATTATTTGAAAATTTTCAATTTTGCTACCTATAAGTGCTTATGCAAAATTAATTAAATATTTTATTATACATCTCCAATCTTATCCAGAAATTATCAGTTATTTCTCCCTGTTCTCTGTTCCCTCTCTCAACTAAAAAACTTATTTTGACTTATAAGTAAAACTAAAATATTGATTTGAAAATATTTATCTATAGTGTTGACTAAAACAAATATCTGGCAAAATTTCTACTACTAAATCTTCTTGTAAGTAGTAAGTTTTAAACCTATTGACTCTTCACTACTCCTTACTCCCTAACTTAAGTTTTAGCATGTTTAGGGCAGAACAATTATCCCTTGATTTTTCTGATTTCTTGGGAACCGTGTACCTCCTCTATAACTCACTATTCCTCTTGACTCTTAATTCTACGTTGCATAAGGGAGTAGGTACGGACGTTGCATAGTCCCTACCTACTCCATAACTATAGAAAATAAAATAGTGGCCAACTTTATTTTTTGTCAAATTTTAACAAAAAATAAATCAAAATGTGTAACTATAATAAGATTTGTCACAAAAAAATAAATAAAAGTAATAATCAATGTTTGGCAATTAGTCATAATTGCCTATCCTGGCCTAAGCATAAATTTCTTTAAGCTTCTTGAGCCTCCAGGAGAGAACTAAAAAAACTTTTAGCTTGATAGCTAATGTTAGCCATAGAAATGAAGATGATAAATTTTGTAATATTTTAAGAGGTACTATGACTGCTCGCTTAAAAAGATCGGTTTCTCAAAGGAAAGTTTTAATATCCATCGCACTCATAGTCTGGACTATGTGGTTAACCTTACTAGGTGCTCAAGAAGCATTTTCCTATTTAGTGAGTAATTGGGAAATAGCCCTAACAATGGTTTTTGGGTCTGCGATCGCAGGGGGTACAAGTTTAGGGGGAGGAGCTGTCGCTTTTCCAGTTTTTACGAAAATTCTCCACATTTCACCTTCTGATGCCAAAATATTTTCCCTGGCGATTCAAAGTGTAGGTATGACTGCTGCTTCGGTTGCTATTTTGTTAACTGGAATTAAAATCGAATTACGAGTCATTTTTTGGGGAAGTCTGGGTGGCTTTTTAGGAGTATTTATGGGATCTGGTTTTTTAGCTCCCCTTGTACCTCCTGATGCGATCAAAATGTCTTTTACTGTGATGCTTACCAGCTTTGCTATTACCTTATTGAAATTAAACCAACAACCGAGAGAATTATATACAGCTATGCCAGTTTGGACAGTGAAAGAGCAGAGAATTTGGCTAATAGCTGGATTCCTGGGAGGAATAATGAGTGGTTTAGTTGGTAGCGGTATTGATATCTTGGCTTTTTCGATCATGGTAGTTTTGTTCGGCCTTTGCGAAAAAGTTGCTACTCCTACTTCTGTTATTCTGATGGCAATCAATGCTATGGCTGGATTCTTTTTACAAGTCTTTGTATTTCAGGATTTTATAGAACCAGTGCGTAGCTACTGGTTTGCAGCGATTCCAGTAGTTGTTGTTGGGGCGCCTCTAGGAGCAATATGTTGTAACCTCTTGCGACGAGAAACCATTGCCAATATTTTGATAGGTTTAATTTGTATAGAAGTTATTTCGTCTTTAGTTGTGATTAATTTAACATCAATGGTAATGTACTCTAGCTTGATAGCTTTAGTCATATTCTCTTGTTTGAATTACTGGATGTACCGCACAAAAATGTATAATCAAAATGAAATAAGGATCAGGACTTACGCAAAATAATGACTTAATAGAACCGGTTTCTGGGTAATATCATGTCCGGTTGAATAGTTATAAATAAACCCACCCCTAGCCCCTCCCAAGAAGGGAAGTCAGGAGTTAAGCTAGCCCTAAACTCTCCCAGGAGGGGAAAAGGAGGAGCAAGTTTTTTTATAACTAATTATCCGGACATGATATAAGTTTTACAGGACTTACGGAAAAGTACTATATATAGAGTTAAAAAAACTATAACGTTATAGTGTTAAAAGCTATATATGTGGTCTGGTGCGTAAGTCTTGTTTTATATATTTAGGGATTGCTGATTAAATCTCAAAGGATTGAAATATAAAGGTTTTAGCCTTTTTAGTTAGGGAACAAAGTATCTAGTTTTCAGCTCTTAATGCTGCTCAAGTTAACATTTTACAGGACTAAAGCCATGAGGAAGGCAACTTCAAGGCTTGAGATTGCTATCCTGACAGATTGCTGCGCTTTCCATGTCGCGGAGCGAAACGCTGTCGCTGGCGCTGCGAGTCGCGCAATGACAGAAATAGGTTGCGCGTGCGTCAGTCCTAATTTTAGGCACATCGTTGAGCAAAAAAAATACTTTCCTACTCTCCTACTCCTTAAAGCCAACCCTATTTAATCCAGTAAATGTTGCTCCACAACTGCTGAAATACTTTGAACGTCAACATGACTATACCAAACTTCATCCGGCAAAACTAAAACTATTGGTCCGCTGCCACATTTTCCCAAACATCCACTTTTTTCAACTTTAATATTAGGAATATTAAGTGCTTGAAAAACAGTTAATACTTTTACCGAACCTTGTTTCCTACAAGTACGATTTTGACAGACTAATAAAAGTCTATTAACCTGAATATTTTCCACTACAAATTATCAAAGTTATGTAAGCATTGCCTGTAGAATAGCTGGCTGCTTACAAAATTATAGTTCATCTGGGAATAAATTTCTAGCAGCTAACCAATCACGACTAAATAACTTAGATTGATAACGAGAACCACTATCACATAATACAGTTACAATAGTATGACCAGGACCCATTTGTTTGGCTAAAGCTACTGCTGCACCGACATTAATTCCTACAGAGCCACCCATAAATAAACCGTCTTTTCTTAATAATTGATAAACCACTTTTACAGCTTCTTTATCATCAACTTGAATCGCATCATCAATCGGCACATTCATCATATTTTTGGTGACTCGACTATTACCAATACCCTCAGTAATAGAGTTACCTTCACTAGCAATTTCTCCAGTTTTTACATAACTATAAAGACCGCTTCCCATGGGGTCTGCTAATACAGTTTTAATTTGCGGATTTTTTTCTTTTAAAAATAATGAGACACCAGCAAAAGTTCCACCGGTACCAGTCGCAGCTACCCAACCATCTATTTTTCCATTAGTTTGTTCCCAAATTTCCGGTCCAGTTGTTTCATAATGAGCGGTTCTATTTGCTAAATTATCAAACTGATTTGCCCAGATAGCATTTTCCATTTCTGATGCTAATCTGCCTGACATTTTTACATAGTTATTTGGGTTTTTATAGGGCACTGCTGGAACAGGTCTAACTTCTGCACCTAAAGTTCTTAAAGCATCCATTTTTTCAATAGATTGAGTTTCCGGAATAACGATTAAACATTTATAACCTTTAGCATTACAAATATGTGCTAAACCTATTCCTGTATTACCAGCAGTTCCTTCCACAACTGTGCCACCAGGTTTGAGTAAACCTTTTTCTTCTGCATCTTTAATAATATAAAGTGCTGCTCTATCTTTTACGGAACCCCCTGGATTGAGAAATTCTGCTTTGCCTAAAATTTCACATCCAGTTTCTTCGCTGAAACTATTTAATCTGATTAATGGCGTATTACCAATTGTACCAACAAAGCCTTGTTTAATATCCATTTTTTTCCTATCTAATATTGATAAAAAAGAATCTAAGCATTCAGCTATTAGCTGTCAGCATTTCAGCAAGAAAAACCTCAACCTTAAGGAGGAGATTTAAACGAATAAAGAAAGTGAAAACTGAATTTTGTAGTCAGATAAAACTTCTGATTTATCGGGAATCGTATAATAAAGCTTTTATCTAAAACTAAAAGCAATAGCTGACTGCTGAATGCTTACAAAAGTATTTTACCAAACTTTGTTCATATTTAAAAAAAATTATGGTAATACAGGTTCCTCACTCACCCTATCAGGATTTTATAAACAGGATTGACGCTATCACCCTAGATATAGTAGTTAAAACTGTTGTGCAATAGTTTTTTCACTCTATATATAGTATTTTTCCGTTAGTCCTGACCAAGATTAATTACAGCAGACTCCATTTTTGTAAGGTACAGCCACGGAAGCAAGATGCACGGCTCCCGAAAAATCCCACTGAGAACATTAATAGGATTGACACTATCACCCTAGATATAGTAGTTAAAACTGTTGTGCAATAGTTTTTTCACTCTATATATAGTATTTTTCCGTTAGTCCTGATGAAATTATTAATATCTGTACTTCATATACCTGGAATTTGCTGTAATATACTAACCAAAAATCCTACACTGTCTTTTTCAGAGAGTGCAGGATAAAAGGCAGAAAGTTTGCCATATACAGCAGATTCCGGGCGTTTACCTAAAGTTCCTCATTTACTTTTTCTCCTTCAATTTCTGACTACTTTCAACCATATTAATAAACTCACTCCGATAACCTTCTAAATCTAAACTTTTCGATTCATTTGCCAACTTCAACACTTGATTAAAATTAGCCTCACTTTTATATTCAGAATCTCGCAAAATCATTCCATATTCAGCTACAGCAGCAGCAAATTTAAAATCATTTGAAGCATCATCCAAACTCACTCCCTTATCAATAATTGGCTGTTTTATTAACTGAGAAGTTGTACCCTTTGGCTCCTTATAACGCAACTTAACTAACATTAATTCATCACTATTATAAGCTGCCTCATCAACTTTATTATCTTGATATTTTAACTCATCAACATCCGGCAATTTCACATTACTTTTTACTCCCACCGGAATAATTTCATAAAGTGCCGTAACCGAATGTCCTGCACCTAACTCTCCGGCATCTTTCTTATCATCATTAAAATCTTGAGAACGTAACAGTCGATTTTCATAACCAATTAAACGATAAGCTTGTACTTTTGCCGGGTTAAACTCTACTTGAATTTTTACATCTTTAGCAATAGTTAATAGAGTTCCTCCCATTTCAGTCACTAAAACTTTTTTAGCTTCTAAAAGATTATCAATATAAGCATAATTGCCATTTCCTTTATTAGCTAATTGTTCCATTTTAGCATCCTTAAAATTACCAGTACCAAAACCAAGTACCGTGAGAAAAATTCCTTCATCCCGATAATTTTCGATCATTCTAACTAATTCCGCATCGCTAGAAACTCCCACATTAAAATCTCCATCGGTTGCTAGAATAACTCGATTATTTCCTGAAGATTTATAAAACCTTTTAGCTAGATCGTAAGCAAGTTTAATTCCTTCACCTCCAGCGGTGGAACCTCCAGCTTCTAAATTATTAATGGCTGCCAGAATTTTATCTTTTTCATTACCTTTTGTCGGTGGTAAAACTACTCCTGCTGCTCCAGCATAAACAACTATAGAAACAGTATCTTTTTCTGTTAGTTCATCTACCAATAATTGAAAAGCTGATTTGATTAATGGTAACTTATTGGGGTCGTTCATCGAACCAGAAACATCCAAGAGAAAAACTAAGTTACTAGGAGGTAAATCTTCTGTAACTATCTCTTTACCTTGAACGCCAATATGAACTAATTTATGTTGACTATTCCAAGGAGAATCAGAAATTTCTGTAGTCACAGAAAAAGGATTATTAGCTTTTGGTTGAGGATAATTGTAAGTGAAATAGTTTATTAATTCCTCAATTCTGACAGCATCTTTTGGAGGTAATTTACCCTCAGAAATAAAGCGACGTAAATTACTATAAGATGCTGTATCTACATCAATAGAAAATGTAGATAAAGGATTGTTTTTAACTACTTGAAAAGGGTTATCATTAATCAGATTATATTCTTCTGTATTTGAAGTTGGTTCTAGACTAGAATCTATTTGAGATTCTGCGGTTGAAGCTGGTAAACTTTGTTTTTGTACCATAAATCCTGGTGTTAAATTAAAACTTTCAGAAGCACTGCCTCTAGTGCCACCTCCAACATTTTCTCTTCTTGAAACTGGTGCATTTCGAGTAGAATTAGGTGGTTTTATTGATGCTTTATCTACTTCTGCTTCACTTTGAATTTTATTATCTTCAGCAACATTTATTATAGTTTTTCCCGTCTCTGTTTCTAGGGCTTTTTGAGCTGCCAAAAGATTATCAATATAAGCATAATTTCCATTTCCTTTATCGGCTAATTTCTCCATTTTAGCATCTTTAAAATTACCTGTACTAAAACCAAGTATAGATAGAAAAATTCCTTCATCTCGATAATTTTCAATCGTTTTAACTAATTCCGCATCCTTAGAAATTCCCAAATTAAAATTTCCATCAGTTGCCAGAATAACTCGATTATTTCCTGAAGATTTATAAAACTTTTTGGCTAGATAGTAAGCAAGTTCAATTCCTTCACCTTCAGCAGTAGAACCTCCAGCTTCTAAGTTATTAATTGCTACGATAATTTTATTTTTTTCGTTCCCTTTTGTTGGTGGTAAAACTACTCCTTTGGCTCCAGAATAAACAACTATTGAGACAGTATCTTTTTCTGTTAGTTCATTTACCAATGATTGAAAAGCTGATTTGATTAATGGCAGTTTATTCGGACTGTTCATTGCATCAGAAATATCCAAGAGAAAGACTAAGTTATTAGGAGGTGAATTTTCTGTATTTTTGCTTTGAATGGAAGTATGAACTAATTTATGTTGATTGTTCCCAGAAGAATCAGATATTTCTATTATATTTTTATTGCTGTTTGTTTTTTGTTGACTGCCACAACTTATCAAAAGTAGTAAAGGTAAAAAAGTTACTAATAATTTTACTGGCACAACTTGATTAAGGATGATATTTTTGCTTTTCATGGTATTCATTCTATTTTTTAATATAGGGCAAGACAGTTTTTGCTGAATACTTAACCTATTAGGATTCAGCTTTATAGTTAAATTCAGCAAGTCTGCATAAACTACAAAAGAGAGGGTTCCCTTTCCGTAAAAATTATAATAATTACTCTACTTATCATTTAGAGCAATATTTACTTCAAATATCTGTTACCTAACACCTAACAAAGGATAGTTTTACCAGATGACTTTTAACAAATATACCCATTTTTTCCTAACTCCTAAATGTAGGGTTTCTCAAGTTACTGAACCATAGTTGTTTTTCTTCTTTATTATTTCATTATTTCTACTCAATCAGAATTACTACTTCGGTACGGACGTTGCATAACAAAAATGCGTTTCATGTTGCGCAGCAAAACCTCCCTGCTACCTACTCCCTACCCCTTACTCCCTGATTAGAACATTTAGCAACAGAAGTGGGAAAAAGTAGAGAATTTGCTGCTTTTTGAGCAATTGTTTCCGAGACTTTAATTTGCTTCAGAGTAACCAAACCATCTTTGATAAATATATCTCTTAAAGCTGCTTTTTCCCCACTATTAAAAGTAGTCTCATAAAAGACCTCTTTAATACCAGCAGAAATAACTAATTTCAAACAAGAAAGACAAGGTTCTAAAGTTACATAAATAATAGCTCCATTTGTACAAATTCCATGTTTTGCTGCTTGAGCAATAGCATTAGCTTCGGCATGAACAGAACGGGATGGTAAAATTTTACTAGCATCACAACTACTTAATTCAGGATAACAAAAACCTTGAGTTGTACAATGTGAAGAACCAGAAGGAGAACCATTATAACCAGTTGCCAAAACTTGTTTATCTTTAACTATTACCGCCCCCACTGGAAAAGCTAAACAAGTTGAGCGAGTAGCAGCTAATTTAGCAATCATTAAAAAGTATTCATCCCAGCTCGGTCTTTGATATAATTCTTCTGTCATAATATTCCTGTTGAACCAAATCCACTAATATCTCTTTCAGTTGTACTTAATTTATCAACTTCTTCCACTTTAACAGATAAAACCGATGCTATTACCATTTGAGCTATTTTCATTCCTTTAGTTACTTGAAAGGGTTTTTTACCATGATTTATTAAAACTATTCCTATTTCTCCTCGGTAAGTTTCATCAATAGTTCCGGGAGTATTTAAAACAGTAATTTGATGTTTTAAAGCTAATCCACTTCGGGGGCGAATTTGTGCTTCGGTTCCTGATGGTAATTCTATAGAAATACCTGTATGAATTAATTGACTTTCTCCAGGATTAATTGTTAATTCATCAATAGAAAATAAATCTAATCCAGCATCTCCTTTATGTGCGTAAAAAGGAATAATTGCCGATTCATCTAACTTTTTAATTTTCAGTTTTATCATTTTTAATTTACCTGATTTAATTTTGACTTTTTAATTTTGACTTGACTTTCTGTAATTATTACTTTTTAATTTTGACTTTTGAATTTACTAAAGCTATGCAAACCTAGAAACCGGGTTTCTTTGCATAATATCATGTCCGGTGCGTTACACTCCACTCCGTTCCCTTAACACACCCTACCAATAGCTATTGCTAGGAGGGCGAATGGCATTCGCCCCTACAGTTTTATTTCCAAAAGTAGCAGTAGGGTGTAGCGTAACGCACCGATAGTCCATATCTAGTGCCGTTGCGCAAGTCGTGTATCAATTATTCATTATTAATTAAAACAGTAGGGGCGGGTTTCCATGTTACCTTAGGAAAGGTTGATAACATGAAAAAAACCCGCCCCCATAGATTTTGACGTTGTAGATAAGAGGGCGGGTTTAGC